>JBKBUQ010000017.1:1275-30821 GCA_046289975.1 Flavobacteriales bacterium
ATGGCTTTCGGTGGAAAGTTCGACAATTTCAACTGGAGAGGGATGAATCCGAATGGGGATAAGAAAAAATGGAGATACGTTTTATGGGATCTGGATGCTACTTTCGGACATTACATTAATTATACCGGGGTGCCGGACACAGGGCCAAATGCAGACCCCTGTAATCCGGAAGGCTTGCCCAATCCAGGGGGGCAGGGGCATACTGAAATATTGAACAAGCTGATGGATAATCCCGGTTTCAATGCATGGTACGTTAATCGTTGGATCGAACTTACGAATACGACTTTCTCCTGTACAAATATGATTGCAAAACTGGATAGCTTAATCAATCGTATTTCGCCTGAAATGCCTGCTCAGATTGCGCGCTGGGGAGGTACTCTTACGGCATGGCAGGGACATGTACAGGAGTTACGTGATTTTATCAATACACGTTGTGCGAACATTGACGATGGCCTTGTTGATTGTTACAATCTCTCCGGTCCTTATCAGGTAACAATTGAAGTAGATCCTCCCGGAACAGGAATGGTTTACCTGAATGATTTATTGATTCCTACGTATCCATACACCACAACATTGTATGGAGGAATTCCGAATCAACTTACTGCTGTTCCCAATCCAAACTATGTGTTTGTCGATTGGACGATGAGTGCAAATACGCCTTTGCCTAATACAACAGATTCAATTATTACTATTGATTTTGTTGCCAATGATTTGGTGGTGGCACATTTTAAATCGCCGGTGGCGGTATTTATTCCCACAGGATTTTCACCAAACGGCGACGGCATCAATGATGTGTTGCAGATTATGGGAGAGGGAATACTTTCGCTCAATCTTGCAATTTATGATCGCTGGGGACAACGTGTTTTTCAGACAACGGATGTAAACACTTTCTGGGACGGTACGTTTAATGGTCAGCCGCTCAATTCGGGTGTGTTTGCCTATAAAGTTTTCGCGGTACTTGCGGACGGAACAGAAATTAGTCAGAGTGGAAACATAACACTGATGCGATGATGAGAGCGCTCTTTCTTTTTACAGGAATTTTAAACGCAGTTTTTTCTGTTCGCGCGCAGGATATTCACTTCACGCAGGTGTTGAATAATCCCTTGCACATCAATCCTGCCAATGCCGGTGGTTATGATGGGTACGAACGTGTGGTATTGAATTATAGAAATCAGTGGTCGGTTGCCAATGCAACGTATTCTACCATGGGATTTTCATTTGACATGCCATTTTTCCAGGGAAAGCGTTCGGATAAGGCACACCTTGGCGCGGGATTAACTTTTTTCAGCGACCGTGCCGGAGATTCACGATTTGGAATTACACAGGGTGCACTATCGCTTGCAGGTATTGTTCCGTTCGATAAGAACAATCGTTTGATTGCAGGATTACAGATCGGTTACGGACAACGTTCTGCAGATATTTCTAAGCTGCAATTCGGAACGCAGTTCAATGGCCAGGAGCATGATCCGAATCTATTTTCCGGAGAATCCAATACCATGAATTCATTTGGATACATGGATATGGGTGCAGGTTTACGTTACGAGTATGTCAATAAGAACGATCATATTCAGGGCTGGGATTTCAGTCGTGTAAGCATCGGTGCAGCAATGTATCATATCAATCAGCCCGAAATGCATTATCTGGCCGGCAGCAGTGAGAAAATAAATCGTAAGCTGGTGGTGCATGGTTCGGCGCATTTTGATTTACCGAATTCTACATTTTCGCTGATTCCCTTTATCGCTTATTTTTCGCAGGGTCCATTATCCGAACTTAACATGGGGACACTGTTGCGCATAGAGTTAAATCCGGGAACTAAGATTACAGGTTTGCTCACCGAATCGGGCTTGCTTGCCGGATTGCAATGGAGGAGAATGGATGCCTTTATTCCCTACGTGGGATATGAATTTTCCGGTTTTTCAGTTGGATTTACCTACGATCACAATTATTCAACCTTGAAAACAGTTTCGCGCGGAATTGGTGCATTCGAAATTTCGTTGAAATACCATAATGTTAAAGGTGCATTGTTCACACGTCGCACCGGCAGCAGGATGTACGATTGATTCTTTCGCATTATTTTGCGGTATGATTACAATCCGCGAACCTCGTTCAGTATTTGGTAGTCCTTCGGGAAGAGTGCTTTTTTTGCTTTGTGCCTCACTTATCTTTTGTTTGCTTGTTACCCGCAAAGCATTTATTCCGGCTGATGTGGAGTACCCACGTGTTCCGATGCTTCCGTTTTATGATCCGGAATTGCCCTTGCTTTTACTTTCATTATTATTCGGATTACTTTTATTTTCCATTGGTATTTTGCCCTTTCTTCAAAATAGGAACAAAGTCGTGGTATTCATCGCACTGCTTTTTCTTGTTTTTTTTCTGGATGATATCGATCGCTTTCAGCCCTGGTTTTTTATTCATTTTCCGATGATCGTTTTTGTTGCATTGCGCAATGAAAACGGATTTCAGTTTGCGCGCTGGGGAATGCTATTTATGTATTTCTGGGGTGGTTTGCATAAGTTGAATCAGAATTTTGCATGGGAAGTGTTTCCTTATCTGATGAAGCCTTTTAAAATGACCTCCATTCATTACCTTCCTCCAGAGGAAATTGGTTTGTACGGTTTGCCTTCTGCTTTTCATCTTGCATGGATAGTGCCGGTTGTGGAAATACTGATTGCACTTTTTTTATTGCTTCCCATTCTCAGAAAGACCGGTGTTTTTTTGGCGGTTGGTTTGCATCTGATTACGCTATATATTTTGGGTCCATTCGGACACAACTGGAACTCTGTTGTGTGGATTTGGAACACCGAATTATTGCTGCTTGTGATAATGTTGTTTTACCGCGACAAAACTTTACTCCAGGAGCAATTTGCATTTTTTCGTAAGGGAAAATTAGCGGTTGCTTTTTTGGTACTCATGGGCATTGCACCTGTTTTGTGGTATTTTAGTACATGGCCGCATGCCTTGTCGTATCATTTATACAGTGGCTATAATCCTCAGGTGAATTTTTGGTTTGGGAAAAAGGAGCTTAGCGGAAGAAATTCATTTATACTTCCGCCCGATGAAGGTGTGATCGAAAACAATCCGAAAATTGTAGGAACTTCCTGGGAAGATTTTACTTTTTATGATGTAGAGCGAAGGGAAAGTTTTATCATGGTCGATCATCATGCCATGAAAGAAATGAATGTCCCCATTTTTGCCGAAGAATTTTATTTCCGCTTATTAGGTAAGAAACTCTGCAAGTGTTTTGGTTATACGGGCGATGATGCAGGAATACGAATGGAATTGCGGACAAAATTTAAAGCACATTTGGTTGAGCGCTCATTAACCTGTCGCGAACTTTTGTTAAAGTAATTCTTTGCGGTTCTGCCGGCACTCCTTCAGCGCACGTTCAAATTCTTCTTCTGAAGAAGCAATCCAGTGATCGTTTTCCATGGCGATCATATCGGCTATATAATTGCGATCGGGCAATATTTTTGCTTTGATAGAAATGAGCGAATAGCGACTTCCCATAATTTTCAATTCCAGAAATTCCTCTGCCGAATCAAGACGGAAGAAGGACGCGTTATTGGGGTATTTGCGGAAGAGAGGGAAGGTCATGAGTGTGATTTTCGTTGTCAAAGATAGTTTGATTTATCAACCGATTTTCAATTGCCAGATTCCCAATTAGGCAGTCCCAATCCCTACGGTAAATCAATCCTGTGCTAAATTGGCCCTTAAGCTAAATCGACTGTAAGGAGATTTCTGCTTCAGGGGATATTTTGCTTTGGGAACAAACAGGAAGAATAAGGTGTTTTAACTAAAACAATGTAATTTTGAAAAAATGACAGCAAGGGAACATTATAATGAGGGTTTGCGTCTGCTTAAAGCATCCGATTTTCAGGGGTCTTTACAGGAGCTTAACAAGGCATTGGAGATTGCTCCCGATACAGCAGAATTTTTAAGTGAGCGTGCCGTTGTGTATTTCCATCTGGAAAAGTTTGATTTATCCATCATCGATCTTAACCGCGCTCAGGAATTGGAACCATTCAATGGGTATCGGTATTCCAGTCGTGCTTACGTAAAGGACAGAATGGGTGATATACAGGGGGCCATTGACGATTATCGCAAGGCGGTGGAGATAGATCCGGAAGATGCAGTGTCGTACAATAATTTGGGTATTATTGAGGAGCGGCAGGGCTACCTTGAGCGAGCAAGGAGTAATTATAACCGCGCTGATGAACTTGCAAAAAAACAAGAGAATCAGGATTCGCCTCCATCGGAAACCTACGTCATTTCGGTGAATCGTACAGCTTCACACCAAAAAGAGTCAGGATCTGATGCCGAAAAGAAACAAGGAAAGCTTGCAGTGATAAAATCGGTTTTTTTCAGCGCAGAAGGCTTTCGTGATTTTTTGCGATTCATCAAAAACGGATTTAAACACTGATGCGATTTCTCGAAGAGATAGCTAAAGAATTGATTGCTGTAAAAGGCAGTGATTTTTCTTCGGTTGTTGTTGTGTTGCCCAGTAAACGGGGAGGATTGTTTTTGCGCAAGCACCTTGCCGCACAACTGCAGAAAGCATTTATTCCGCCTTTGGTTAGCACTCCAACCGAATTGTTTTCCCAATGGAGCAATTACCGCGTGGGCGATCCCATGGAGTTGATGTTCTTGTTGTTTGAATCCTATCAATCGGTATTGGGTGATCGTGCAGATTCGTTCGACCGTTACCTGCGTTGGGGACAAATGCTGCAGGCTGATTTTAACGATATCGATCGTTACCTCGTAGATACCCGTGCATTATTTCGTGATCTTAGAAACATAAAAGCGCAGGAAATAGAAATTGAAGGATGGAGTTTTGAGGGGGAAGATTTATCGCGGAATCAGGAAAGATATCTTGAGTTTTGGAATGAAATGCCCGCTATTTATGCCGAATACAAAAAGCGATTGCAGGAAAGAGGTCTGGCTTACGGCGGAATGCTTTATCGGGATGTGGCTGAAAATGTGGCTGAGCGGGTTAGGTCGGAAAATAAAGAGTATTGGTTCGCCGGATTTAATGCACTTTCAGCGTCTGAGCAGGTTATCATCAATCATTTATGCGAAGCGGAAAAAGCGCAGGTATTTTTTGATGCAGATCCTTTTTATCTCGATGATAAAGATCATGAGGCAGGAATGTTCTTGCGACGATTCAAAACACAATGGAAGGGGCGTGGGTTTTCATTTTTGCACGAACATTTTAAATCTGAAAAATCAATTGAAATCCTCAATGTTCCGGGCAATGTTGCGCAGGCGCGTATAGCAGGACAAATTCTCAGCGAAGAAGGTGGAGGCACCGAAACTGCCTTGGTACTTGCCAACGAACAGTTGTTACTTCCGGTTTTAAATTCACTTCCGGAGGCGGTGGATAAGGTGAATGTCACCATGGGTTTTCCCTTGCGGAGCAGTGATCTGTTTCAGTTGTATCTGCTCATCATAGAATTGCAGCGTTCACGTATTGATACTAATGGAAAAGATAAAGGTGGGGTTTATTACCGTCCATTTCTTGAACTCTTATTTCATCCCGTAATTCGTCAATACCTTGGTAGAGAAGCAAGTCTTATTCGCGATGCTGTTCATCGTGAGCGAAGGGTGTTTGTTACCGATAAGGATATTGAGCGGTATGGAGGAGATGAATTTGCATCTCTTCGTTTTTTGCTGAAGCCTTGGGATGATTTCCCTTCTGATGCGCTGCGTTCTTTTGTTGTGTTGAACGATTTGCTTAGGGATTTTTACCTGTATCGGAAAAAGGATAAACTTGCACTCGAATACGTTTTTCATTTGAGTTCAGCAATTGATAAGCTGAAAGTGATTTGTGAAAAATACCCTTACGTTACCGAGTTTCATTCCTTCCGGACATTGTTGCGGAATTATGTGAGTCAGCTCGATATTTCATTTTTGGGTGAGCCATTGGACGGTTTGCAACTGATGGGAATGCTCGAAACTCGCGGTCTGGATTTTGAGAAGGTTATTCTTCTGTCGGTAAACGAAGATGTGTTGCCAAAATCGCGATGGGAACATTCGTTTATTCTCTATGAACTCAAAAGGTATTACGGATTACCCACGTATAAGGAGAGGGATGCGGTTTACGCACATCACTTTTTCCGTTTATTGCAACGGGCTGAAAAAGTCTGGTTGATTTACAATTCGGATCCGGAGAATTTTTCGAGTGGTGAAAAAAGTCGTTTTGTTTTGCAACTGCAGGAGGAATTGCCAAAGTATTATTCAAAAATCAGTATTCGCGAACGCATTGTGCAATTGCCCATGGATAAACATGATATCAGCATTTCAGGAGTTGAGAAAACAGAAGAAATCATAAAGCGGATTAAAGCACATTTGCAATCCGGTGTTTCGCCTTCTGCGCTCAATAAGTTTGTTACTTGTCCGCTGGATTATTATTACCGCTATGTATTGGGAATTAAAGAAGATGAAGAATTGGATGAAGTCAGCGATCACGCCGTTGTAGGTACAGTAGTGCACGGTGTTTTGGAGCAGCAATACAAAGAATTGATCGGTAAGGAAGTTAATGCGGAAACAGTAAAACAATTCAGAAAAGAATCGCGGAGACTGGCCAGGGAAGAATTGAAGAAGCATGCCGGTTCTGCGGTTGAAGAAGGTGCGTATTATCTGTTGCTGCAAGTAGCGATGAGTTTTCTAGAAAATTTTTACGATGCCGAACTAGATACACTTGAAACAAATAACATTCAGATATTATCCATCGAAGAAAAGTTGTCGGCACAATTGGAGGTTGATGGTCTTGCGATTAAGATCAGTGGGAAGGCCGACCGTATTGATGTATGCAATGGGATATTGCGAATAATCGATTACAAAACAGGAAAGTTTGAGAGCAAAGATGTAAGTGTAAAAGAAGGTTCGGAAATTCTGGATAAAGGGAAAGCGTTGCAATTGCTGTCCTATGCCTGGATGCGTAAAAAAATGAATCCGGATGAAACCTTACCAATCAGCGCAGGTATTTTTCCATTGCGAAACAGAGAAGAAGTGGCATTACTCGAATTTGGAAAATCAACGCAGTTGAATGAAAATGCATTTACAGCATTTGAGGATGCTATTCGTCAATTGGTAGCGCAGTTGCTCGATCCGGAACAACCTTTTGTTCATGATCCCGATAGCATGCATTGTTCAATGTGTCAATGAGGTTAATCCCAAAGCATGAATGATCCCTAAAATTCCAGGGCTGTTCGGATTTCAATGTATTTATTGATCATAAAGATCTTTGGAATTCGAAAAAGATAGAAAAAGTGCTATGTTCTAAAAAGAGAAAACCTGAAAAGAGTTCTTTAGGAGGAGGAGTGAACTCTTTTCAGGTAATCTTGCAAGGAAAATAAAACCAGTAGAATCGTGGAGGTAGCAAATCAGCCAGATTCTAACTATAAGACGAATATCTGATTTACCGGTTGCCTGGGTCCATAAAAATTATGCGAACGGTCGGATTATTCGGGGGAACGGCAAAAAATCGGGGATAAATGGAAGAGGTGTAAATTAACCTGTTGAAAACCAGGTAAATGGGTTTGTGTGTTTAGGGTGTGAATTTGTATCCAACCCCTCGAACAGAATGAAAATAACGGGGTTCACGCGGGTTTTTCTCGAAATGTTTTCGGAAAACAAGGATGTAATTATCGATGGTGCGCGATGTTGGAAAGGCGTCTTCGCCCCAGATTTTATCCAGAATATCCTCACGGGAAACGACTTTTCCTGGTTGGGTAATGAGTAGGCGGAGCAATTGAATTTCGCGCTTGCCTAATTCGGCTTTTCGTTTGCCCTTTTCAAAAATTTCGTAAGTGCTAAAGTCGATCCTGAAATTCCCGAATTCAAAAAAATCTTCTTCGGATTGTTTTTCCTGCTGACCTTTATTTCTATTCAATAGGATTTTTACACGCAGTAATAATTCTTCAAGGTGAAAAGGTTTACTCAGGTAATCATCAGCGCCAAGTTTTAAACCCGTGATGCGATCTTCGGTTGTGCCTTTGGCAGTAAGAAACAATACCGGTGTAAGCAAACCGCTATCACGTAGTTTTCTACACACCTCAAACCCATCCATACCTGGAAGCATGACGTCCAGTAATATCAGGTCGTAATTGTTTTTTAAAGCTGCATCAAGCGCTTCTTTTCCATTCATCACTGCATGTATCGAATAATGTTCCAATTCGAGGTTGAGTTTAACAACTTCGAGCAGGCTTTCTTCATCTTCAACAAGCAGAATGTGATTGCTCATAACGGCAATATCGTAAAAATTCAATTAATCAGCTGCTGCGATCTATCTCAAGCAGGAGTCCAAGTTTATACAAATCGAATTTTCGCAGTGAGGGATTGGATCCGCACAGGTTGGATTCAATGTTCTGTTTGTTGCGGCGGAACCAGCTGTAAAATAGAGTGCCAAAAATAGTTCCCCTGAGCTTTTTGTACATGGAGAAAAGGCGGTTATCGGGCAATACCTTATTGCGTTGTATGAGCCGATGTAAATTTCTTACGCCATTGGCAGTTTGTTCCAGAAACACTTTGTTTGTTTCCAGTCCGATATGCCGCAGCGGATTATCAATATGAACTACTTCAATCTTACGCTCGCACAATTCCTGTGCAAAGAGGGTGTCTTCATGACCATAACCCTGCAGTGATTCATCCATTCCGATGGAAAGAAACAGCGACTTTGGAACAACAAAATTATTGGTCATAAAACTTCGGTAAGGATGTTGTTTCCGTTTTTCCGGAGAGAGCACTTCGCGCTGACGGCCATATTCCCAACGTAGAAAATAGGCATGGTCCTGCGGCGCATCCGGTGCGTAGGATCGTCCTCCGTAAATAACCACATCTGTTTTAAGCGCATTGATGTAGTTCCAGATGTACGAAGTTGACTCTGTTTGTGAATCGCAATCTATAAACAAGAGATGATCGTAGCTTGCTTTTTTTGCAAGGAGATTCCGGATGATGCTTCTTCCTGTATTGTGGGGTAATTCTTCGTAGCTAACACCGGGAAGCTGACTGAGTGATCGGTTCTGGTTTTTAAACTCCGCTTTGGAACCGTCGTCGAGGCAAATGATCTCCACTGTTTTGCCACTACGTTGCGCCTGTGTGCTGAGGTCTTTCACCAGTGGTCTGACATCAAAATTATAGACGGGTATAAGCACGGAGAGCATATCAGCTCCTGGATAAAGGATTGAGCGGATTAAAATGCGCAGCGGGACTAACTTCACTCAGTTTTCCGTTTTCGCATTTGATCGTACGCATGGGGAAACGTTCCATAATGGTAAAATCGTGAGTAGCCATCAGTACGGCTGTTCCGTTTTTTGCAATGGAAAACATGAGATTAAGAATCTCCGCAGAAGTTTCAGGGTCGAGGTTGCCCGTAGGTTCATCGGCAAGAATGATCTCGGGTTCGTTCACCAATGCCCGCGCAATGGAAACCCTTTGCTGTTCACCACCGGAGAGCTGATGAGGGAATTTTTGTCCCTGACCTTCCAGTCCCACCATCTGTAACAACTGCTCACAGGAAAAACTCATTTTCTTTTTGTCTTTCCATCCGGTTGCTTTCATGACAAACAGCAAATTGTCGGTTACAGTTCTATCGGTAAGCAATTGGAAATCCTGAAACACAATACCGATTTTGCGACGCAGAAAGGGTATTTGACGGCGTTTCAGTTTCTTCAGATCGAAACCTCCAACAGTACCCTGACCTTCAGTCAATGGCAGTTCACCGTAAAGGGTTTTGAGAAAGCTCGATTTACCGCTTCCTGTTCGTCCGATCAGGTAAACGAAATCACCCGGAGACAGATCAAGCGATACCTCATCGAGGAGAAGTTTCTCATTCTGAAAAATGCGGGCGTTCTGGATGCTGATTACGGTCGACATGAAACTATTGAGATTCGGTTGCGTAAAGATGGCAATAAAAGCGCTGCAAGCCTTGCAGAAGCGACAAGTTCTATGCACTTTATGTTAACAGAAATGGGTTGAAAACTATTACGCTTTATTGAGGATGGCCTTCTTGGTCAGACTAATTTTAGTAAATGAAAACCCATACTCCTTCGGGAGCAAAAACCCCTGTTGCCATGGCGCAAACTGTTGCATGGATGCGTGGAGTGGTGATGCTGTTACTTTTTGTTCAGCCACTCTATGCTCAGAAAACGAAAATTTATACCGACAAATATTCGGTATACCGTGAGGCACTTGATCTTTACGATAAGGAAAAATATTCCGTAGCCCGGCAGAAATTCGATGAAACGATCAAAACACTTAATGATCCTTTGGATGAAGTTTCCATCAATGCGGAATATTATTCTGCGTTGTGCGCACTGAAGTTGTTTCATCCGGATGCAGAGTATCTGCTGGAACGCTTTGTGGCTACGCATCCCGAATCTCCACAGGTGCGGACGGTGTATATGCATTTGGGGCGCCATTTTTTTCAGAATAAAAAATGGAAAAAGTCGATTGAATATTTCGATAAGGTTGACCGTTTTCACCTTACGGAAAAAGAAACCCATGAATTCCACTACAAACGTGGTTATGCCCAGTTTCAGTTAAAGGATTATAAAGCGGCTGCTGTTTCGTTCAATGAGATTCGTAACAAGGAAAATGATTACCAGGAACCGGCAACATATTATTATTCGCATATCGCCTATTTCGAGGGTAATTATCAGGTAGCGCTTGAAGGATTTGAGAAATTGAAGTTGAGCGAAAACTTCAAGGCAATGGTTCCCTACTACATTGCGCAGATCTATTACCTGCAAAAACGTTATGATGATGTGGTGGCCTATGTACCGCCAATTCTTGACACTACCAAAGGCAAACAAAAAAACGAGTTGAGTCATTTGGTAGGCGACTCCTATTACAAATTAAAAAAATACGACATCGCAGTTCCTTATCTGGAGCAGTTTATTGCATCGGTAACACCTACCCGCGAGGAGAATTACCAGATGGGTTACGCCTATTACCGAAGTGGTTTTTACGATAAGGCAGTTCCTTTTCTGAATAAGGCTGTAAACGGAAAAGATGAAATGGCACAATACGCCAATTATCATTTGGCTGATTGTTATTTACGCCTTAACAAGAAAGAATATGCACGCAATGCCTACGAAGGAGCGGCGAAACTGGATATCGACCGCAAAGTGCAGGAAGATGCGATGTTCTCCTATGCAAAACTGGCCTATGAGTTATCCAACAATCCATTTCATGAAGCCATCGAAGCCCTGCAGTCGTACCTGAAGAAATATCCTGAAGGTCCGCGTCGCGATGAGGCGTATTCTTTTCTGATCAATGTTTACCTCACAACGCGTAACTACCAGGCCGCACTTGATGCCATTGCGCAGATCAAAACAAAAGATTTCAGAGTGCAAACTGCCTATCAGATGGCCACCTTTAATTTAGGTGTGGATCTTTTTCAGAAGTCGAGATATGTAGATGCAATTAAAGCGTTTGATAACGTTAAAGTATATCCGATCGACAAACGACTGAATGCAGAAAGCAAATACTGGATAGCAGAATGCAAGTACAAAATGAAAAACTACGATGAGGCCATCGAAGCCTATTCAGTTTTTCAGCAGGAGCCCGGTGCGTTTTCTTCGAAATTATATAATGTTGCCAACTACAATGTTGCCTATGCCTACTACGACAAAGGCATGGATGAACTGGAGCGTAAACAGAATTCGAAGGACAATGCCTCTCTAACCTCAAGTCTTTATGCGTTTAAAAAATTCATTGCCGAGTCACAGGAAAAAGATAAAGTAAAACTGGCTGATGCAAGTCTGCGTGCCGGTGATTTGCATTATTATCGTAAGGAGAATGAAAATGCCATAGAGTATTACAACAAAGCTTACGATTACAATTCAGGATCGCGCGATTACGCGTTGTACCAGATTGCGCATTGCCGTCACCTGACCCGCAAATACGACGATGCAGTTGCAACTTACAACCGATTGATACGCGATTACCCTTCAAGTAATTTTGTGCCCGATGCTACTTTTGAAATTGGTGAAGTGTACCGCGAAAATCAAAGTTATCAGAAGAGTATTGATACCTACAAGCAATTTATTTCGAGTTATCCGAGCAATCAAAAAGTACGAAAAGCAACAGGCTACATTGCACTGCAGTTTTATCAATTGAAAAACTACAAGGAATCGGAGCGGTATTACCGAATGCTTCTGGAGAGTCCAAACCAGAATGATATCCAGACTGCACTCGATGGGTTGAAGAATGTTCTGATTGCGCTCGACAGGGAAGCCGAATGGGTTGCATTGGTGAAGCAGTACGATAAACGTGGGGAATCAACCAAAGAAATTGAAACCACATTATGGGAATCGCTCGATCGCTCGTATTCGGCAAACGATTGCGAAAAGTCGATCGAAAAAGCGAACGGCTATCTGCAGCAGTTTCCGAATGGAGCCTATGTGATGCAGGCGCGATTCTACAGAGCCGAATGCCTTCACTCCAAAGGGCAACGCGAATTGTCTGTTTCCGATTACGAATATGTATTCGGCATCGCAGGTAATCCCTTTATGGAGGTCACCAGTTTGCGTCTTGGTAATTTCTATTTCCAGGCCAAGAATTACGAGAAGAGTACGATTTATTATACCCAGCTTGAAAAAGTCGCTTCAGGAGCTACCAATCGTTTGAATGCACAGATCGGACTGATGCGTGGAAATTTCCTGGTGAAACAATTTGGACAGTCGCAGGATTATGCAGCGCGTGTATTGAAAGACGCCACAGTAACCGGTGATTTGAAATCGGAAGCACATTTTATTCAGGGGCTCAGTTACCTGGAGCTAAATGACCTCAGCAATGCGAAGACGGAGCTGCAAAAATCAATCGATATAACCAAAACCGGATGGCGCTGGGCAGAGGCACGTTTTAATCTTTGTTTGATCACTTACAAACAAGGTGATTACAAAAAGTGCGAAACAGAGATCATGAATTTTGTAAAGGTGAAACCGAATTTTGATTACTGGCTTGGACGATCGTACATTCTCCTTGCTGATGTATATCTCGGACTGAATGATCCCTTCCAGGCGAAATCTACCTTGCGAAGTGTGATCGATCATTACAAAGGGGATGATGAAATTGTTCCTACAGCGCAGAAGAAATACGATGAAATTCTCGAGAGCGAAAATCAACAAAATAATTCCAGGAAAATGTCGACCGGTGAGTCGGAAAATACCGAAGAAGAAGGAGGAAATGAATAATGAAAAAGTTAGCTCTTTTACTCGTTTGTTCGTTGTCGTATTCCGGCACAAATGAACTTTTTGCACAGGAAAGCGGTGGGAATGGCAATTACATGACGGTTATTGAAGTTGGTCTGCCCCGCTCACTGGTACGTACCAATCGCCTTTCGGAAAATCCGCGTCCTGCCGATACGGTTATCGCTGTTCCACCTATGACCTACAGCAATGTGCCTTCACAGGCTAAAACCGAATTCACTCCGGATAAACTTACTGCAGCCAATGTCTTCCCTAAACAGGCGCTGCCAAAGTTGTACCGTTTCTATTTCCGTGGCGGTGTTGGGAGTTATGCTTCACCACTTGCTGAATTGTATGTAAACGATATTTACAACAAGAAAGGAAGCTGGGGCGCGCATTTGAAACATTTTTCCTCCAATTCCGGAATCGATGATTTAGGATTCAGTGGGTTTTCGGACAACATGGCTAACGTATATGGTAAATTATATCTAAATAAATTAGAAATAGGAGGTGATTTTTCGTACAAGCGAAATGTTGTGCATTATTACGGATTCAATCCCGATAGTTTTCCGGAGTACAAAGAACGTGATACTATTCGTCAGCGTTTCCAGTATTTCGGAGCGAATGCCTATATCGCAAAGTTCAAGCCTGATTCCAACAAAATCAACCACAGAGAGAATATCGGGTTTTATCATTTCAACGACAGGTACGGTGCCAATGAAAATTTCTTTACCGTAACAAGTGCAATGAATAAACGCATGGGGAGAGAAGTGTACAGATTGGATATGAATATCCGGTACAATGGCTTTTTGCCAACCAGCAATTCGTACGGATGTTTAACATGTTTGTCGGAGCCCCAAACTGCAACGCAACAGGATAATTTTATTGGCGAATTGAATCCACACATTGTGAGTAAAGGGAAAAACTGGATTGCGAAAGCGGGTTTAAAAGTGAGTATGGATGTGTATTCAGGTACGAGTTATTTTTATTTCTATCCTGATGCTGAATTCAGATACAGTTTATTCAATGATATTTTTGTTCCCTATGCAGGAATTGATGGTGGTATACAGCGTAACAGTTATAAAACCCTTACTGATGAAAATCCATTCCTGATGACCTTTCAGCAGGATTTGCGGAACACGGTAAGAAAGATCAATGTGTACGGTGGTATTCGCGGAACATGGAGTTCTACCTTATCGTTTAATGCGAAAGTGGGCTACACTGCGCTGAAGGATCAGGTCATGTTTGTTACGGATACAACATTTTCTCCTCAGGCCCGATTCGGTTTGGTCTACGACGATGGCGGGTTGCTTACCATGAGTGGTCAGTTGAGTTATCAGCAACGCGAAAAAATCAAGGTGATTCTTCGTGGTGAATATTTCCGCTACAAACTCGAAAACGAAGCTTATGCGTGGAATATTCCGGATTTAAAAGTTACGCTATCGGGTGTTTATGATCTCTACGACAAGATCATTGTCCGCGCCGATGTTTTCTTTGTGGGGCAGCGTTACGGTCGCTCATTGATGGCTGTGGATGGTGGCGAGCAGTTGGAAGGACAGAATATATGGGCTTACCGTTTGAAACCTTTTGTAGATGCAAATCTTGGGGTGGAGTACCGTTATACCAAACGGGTTTCTGCATTCCTGAATGTAAATAATATCGCAGCATCACGTTATCAGTATTGGTACAAATACCCGGTGCAATCCATTAACGTAATGGGTGGTTTTACAGTGTCGTGTTGAGGCTGTTTATCAGAGACTAACATTTAATTCGGAAAAGCACCTTTTCAGGTGCTTTTTCTTATTAACAAAAACACCGTTTTCCGAGTAGTTTCTGTTGATTTTTTGTTGAAAATAGCAACGGATTTCGTATCTTGATAAGGTGTCGGGGAGGTGGCGAATGTTATCTTTGTTCTCCCTATAAAAACGCTGTAAAAATCATTACGAAATGAGTGAAACTACTGAGAAGAAAGCAAGTGATTATTCGGCGGACAGCATTCAGGTCCTTGAAGGTCTTGAAGCGGTCCGCAAACGTCCTGCCATGTACATTGGTGATGTTGGAGAGAAGGGTCTCCATCATTTGGTGTACGAGGTAGTCGACAATTCCATCGATGAAGCGCTGGCCGGGCACTGTACGCATGTTGACGTTACGATTAATGAAGATAATTCCATTACGGTTAAGGATAATGGTCGCGGAATTCCTGTTGATTTCCATGAGAAGGAGCAGCGTTCTGCGCTTGAGGTGGTTTTAACCGTTCTGCACGCCGGTGGTAAATTCGATAAGGATTCCTACAAGGTTTCCGGTGGATTGCACGGTGTGGGTGTTTCCTGTGTGAATGCACTTTCCACTCACCTCAAAGCAGAGGTACACCGTGGAGGAAAACAATACGTACAGGAATTCAGTATTGGTAAGCCGCTGTATTCCGTAAAGGAAGTTGGAACGACCGATTACCGTGGTACCATTGTAACGTTTAAGCCCGATGAATCGATTTTCTTTGTGCATGAGTACAAGTACGATACGCTTGCAACGCGTCTTCGTGAGCTTGCGTTCCTTAACAAAGGCGTTAACCTGAGCCTGACCGACCGTCGTGAGACTACCGAGAATGGTGAGTTCCGCAGTGATGTGTTTTACAGTCAGGGAGGCTTAAAGGAGTTTGTTCGGTTCCTTGACCAGAACCGTGAAGCATTGATGAGTGATGTGATGTACATGGAAGGCGAAAAGGCAGGAATTCCTGTTGAAGTGGCTATGGTTTACAACACTTCCTATAGCGAAAACATTCACTCTTACGTTAACAATATCAATACCCACGAAGGTGGAACACACCTTGCCGGTTTTCGTCGCGGATTGACACGTACACTTAAAAAGTATGCCGACGATTCAGGAATGCTTAAGAATTTGAAGTTTGAAATTTCGGGTGATGACTTCCGTGAGGGATTAACCGCTGTAGTTTCGGTAAAAGTGCAGGAACCTTTGTTTGAAGGTCAGACCAAAACCAAACTCGGAAATAACGAGGTGATGGGTGCGGTGGATCAGGCAGTAGGTGAGATGCTGAACAATTACCTGGAGGAAAACCCCAAAGATGCGCGTCAGATTGTAAATAAAGTAATCCTCGCTGCAACAGCGCGTCATGCTGCCCGTAAGGCGCGTGAAATGGTGCAGCGTAAGAGTGTGATGGGAGGAACATCACTTCCGGGTAAGCTGGCCGACTGCTCTGAGCGTGATCCTGCTGCATGTGAAGTTTTCTTTGTTGAGGGTGATTCTGCAGGTGGAACAGCCAAGCAAGGTCGTGACCGCCGATTCCAGGCCATCATGCCATTGCGAGGAAAGATCCTTAACGTTGAAAAAGCGATGTACCACAAGATCTTCGAAAACGAAGAGATCAAAAATATCTATACAGCTTTAGGTGTGCGTGTTGGGACAGAAGAAGACAGCAAGGCATTAAATCTGAGCGGACTCCGTTACCACAAAGTAGTTATCATGACCGATGCCGATGTGGACGGTTCGCACATTACTACACTTATCCTTACGTTTTTCTTCCGCTACATGAAAGAGCTGATTGAAAACGGATACATCTACATTGCAACACCACCGCTTTACATGGTGAAAAAAGGTCAGACATTCCGTTACGCTTGGAACGACGAGCAACGCGACCAATACATCAATGAGTTAAAAGGTCAGGGTAAAGACAGCAGTGTAAATGTACAACGCTATAAAGGTCTTGGTGAAATGAACGCAGAACAGCTTTGGGAAACAACCATGAATCCGGAAGCCCGCACATTACGTCAGGTTACTATCGATAATGCGGCGGAATGTGATCGTGTATTCTCCATGCTGATGGGTGATGATGTTCCCCCACGCAGGGAATTCATTGAACAGAATGCCAAATACGCGAAGATTGACATTTAAAACAGTTCCATACAAATGAGTAAAAGAGCAGGCCACGTGTCTGCTCTTTTTTTTGGTAACAATTTCTTCATGGACTAAACAGCCAATTAGCCATCGTTTTTTGGTTTAGGGTTATGGAAACAGACTCAAAGCTGCATCCACTAAAAAAATCGATCATGAAACGCAAATGGCTTTTGTTGCTGCTGTTGCCTGTGCATGTTATGGCAGGTGAACTGGAATTAAAAACAAGCATTAAAGATGTAACGGTATTCCAGACCGGTGCGCAGATTACACGAAACGGAATCACCTCCGTACCCGCAGGTGAATCGGAAATTCATTTAAAGGATATTCCTCCCGGACTAAAACGTGAAAGTATTCAGGTAAGATCGAATTCCGAAATTACGTTGCTATCCGTTTCATTTGAGACCATCACAAATGATATTGAGCCTGACAGGGAAAAAAACAAACTGTTGGAAAAGAAAAAAGAAGAATACGAAATTCGTCTTGAAGATATGCTCGCACGATTTAGTATTCTTCAGGCAGAAGAACAAATCATTTCCAATCTGCAGCAGGTGTCTACCACTTCAACGGGAGTGAATGTTGATCAGATCGTAAAAGCGCAGGAAATCATGCGGACAAAAATGAATCTGATTATTACTGAACAATTGACTTTAAAACGAAAAATTAAAGATCAGCAGGAAAGTCTGCGAGAAGTCAGTCAGCAAATTTCAGTTCTCAACGGAACAAAACAAACATTAAGTAATGATATTGTGATTCGCGTTTCGGCAAAACAGGAAACGCGTGCTGATTTTTCAGTTTCTTACATCATGCCCAATGCACGATGGATTCCTGCTTATGATATTCGGGTAAAGAATGTTGGTGAACCCATGCAGATCGAATACAAGGCGCAGGTGCAACAACACACCGGTGAAGATTGGAGTAAAGTCAAACTCAAACTTTCCACGGGAGATCCATCTCTGGGATCCAAAAAACCAAGCATTGTTCCCTGGTATATAAACCTTAATCAACCCTACCAGCAACCGCAACAACAATCAAATTTTTACAAATACACTGATGCAAAATTCACCAAGGTGAGTGGAAGAGTGTTTGACGCAGAAAACGGAGAAGCATTGTTCGCTGCATCGGTAATTGCAACAGGAACAAACATTGGCGTCTCTACCGATTTCGACGGCAAATTTTCACTTACGCTTCCGGAGAATGCGAGCAGCTTAACTGTAAAATACATTGGGTATAACGATCAGGTGATTGCACTTACTGCATCAGAGTTTAATATCTATCTCAAACCTTCCGTTGTTGAATTGGAAGAAGTTGTTGTTATGCAGGAATCATCAAGAGGCAGAGACAATCATTCAGCACAATCGATCAGTTATAATTCGGTAGGTTCAAAATCTACCGGCGCAACAGTTTCCCGGGAGGAAATACGGACAACTACAGTTCGCGGATCACGTTCTGCAGCCTCCATGCCTCAGGTGCAACCGCAGTTAAATATTGTGAGCACAGAGTTTGTTATCACCGAATCCTATTCCATTCCTTCCGGACAAAAACCGGTAAGTGTTACCATCCAAACAGTTCAAACCCCGGCGCATTATCAATATTACTGTGCCCCCCGACTTGATAAGGATGTTTTTCTAACAGCGCAAATTGTCGATTGGGAACAATATAATTTTCTGGAAGGAAACGCAAATGTGTTTTTCGAAGGAACGTTTGTAGGGAATACAATTATGGAAACGAAATACCTGAGTGACACGCTTAATATTTCGTTGGGAAGAGATAAATCCGTTAAAGTTGAACGTAAAAAATCGAAGGAGTATACCAAACGACAAATAATGGGTGGCGATCAGTTTACTTATCGTCATTGGGACATTGTAGTGCGAAACGGAAAATCGCAGAAAATAAATATCATTCTCGAAGATCAGTTTCCGCTTGCAGCGAACTCTTCGATAGAAATTCGTCGCGAAGAAAAAAGCGGTGCGGAACTCAATGAAGAAACCGGAATTGTGACCTGGAAGTTTGATCTCGATCCGCAAAAAAACAAAGAGTTGAAGCTTCGCTATTCAGTAAAGCATCCTAAAGGAACATTTGTAGGATTGGATTGAGGATTGGTTGTGAGGGATACTTGGGAGTTACTATTGGAGAATTTAGATTGTAACCCAGGGCCGATTTGATTTTTCTATCAGGATAACGTTGGTATAGTTAAGTTGTCTCTGTTAGTTTAGGCGCGTGTTGTTATGGGGTTTCTATTAGGATGATGGGGTATATCAAAGATTCTTCTTTGGTTAACCGGGTGCTGAAGCACCCGGTTACGGATGGAAGGGGGCTTAATGACACAGGGGCTGAAGCCCCTGTGAAAAAGAAATGAATGCTTGGGGCCAATGCCCCAAGCATTCATTTCTTTTTCTTCTGCTGTTGCATACGCTGCGCTTCTTCGAGTCGCTGCATAAAGGCAGATTTCTTTTGAGTTTTCGGATTTTTTCTGTTGGCCTGTATCTGTGCCAGAATTTTTTTCTCGTCGATAAACCATTTTTTAATTCCCCACATAATAGCAAGTGATAAAACGTTGGAGACGAAATAATAATAACTCAGACCCGAGGACATGTTGTTAAAGAAAAAGATCATCATGATAGGGAAGAAGTACATCATGAATTTCATTCCCGGCATACCTGTGTCCATCTGACCGCTGTTCATTCGGGTAATAAGAATAGTTGATACAGCCATTAATAAAGTGAACAGAGAAATGTGATCGCCGTAGAGGGGAATATTAAATCCGAAATCGAGAATAGAATCATAACCGGAAAGGTCATCAGCCCAAAGGAATCCGGTCTGACGAAGTTGAACCGCAGATGGGAAAAACCGAAATACAGCAATCAGCACGGGCATCTGCAAAAGCATCGGGAAACATCCTGCCATAGGATTTACACCGGAGCTGCGGTAAAGCGCCATCGTTGCCTGTTGCTTTGCCATTGGATCGTCGCTTCCCATTTTTTTGGTAATCTCATCAATCTCCGGCTTGAGTACACGCATTTTAGCACTCGATTTGTAATTTTTATAAGTAAGTGGAAGAATGATAATTTTTACGATCAATGTCAGGATGAGAATGATGATTCCGTAATTCCAGTTCATCGAATCAAGCACATTGAAAATAGGTATGACAAGGTATTTGTTTGTCCAGCGGAAAATCCCCCAACCAAGATTTACAATGTCTTCCATTCCGTTGTTGAACTGCGAAAGCTCTTTGATGTCGTTCGGACCAAAATAGAATTTGAGCGGAACATTTACTTTTTCCGAATTTTCTGAACCAATGTTGAGGTCAGCAACATACTCCTTGATGTATTTTGCAGAGGTAAGTTGATTCACAGCAACGGTAGAGCCATCATCCGAAATTCCTTTATCCGACATTAACACAACAGAGAAATAACTCTGTTTGAAAGCAATCCAGGAAGTAGGCTTTTCCAGATCGGCTTTATCGCTTGAAGTTTCACTCAGGTATGTTCTTCCGGCGTCGGTGTATTTGTAAAATACGGAAGAGAGCATTCGTTCATTTTCAACGAGGCGTTCGGTAGACAGAAGTTTGCTGCTCCAATTCAGTTCGAGAGTATTGGGAACATCTTCTTTGCCCAGTCCAATTACTTGAACCTGCATTCCCATCACAAAAGTCCCTTTGTTGAGTGAATAAACCAGTTCAATGAATTTTTCCGGATCATTCGTTCCGAACCGGTAGACAAGCGAAATACTATCGGCATTCTCGGTGGTTTGAACTTCAGGAGCGGATGTAGAGGCAAAAAGATCAAGCGTGCTCATCTGTATACCATTCACCTGAAAGCTGATTCCCATTGAGGATGAATCCTCATCAAAAAGTTTAAGTGGAATGTTGCTTGCCTTATCCGTAAAGTCGTAATACGTCTCGTAGTTTTTCAGTTCGGCAGAAACGATTTGTCCACCTTTATTGCTAAACGTTAATCGAAGGCGATCGTTTTCCAGGACATGATACGTTTTTTCTCCCTGTGCTGCAGCTGCGAAAATAGAGTAGCGATTCGCCAGACGCAGGTTCTCTTCTGCTTTCAGGATAGAATCACTAAGAGCGAGTGTAGTGCTGTCGCCTGTAACTTCAGTTACTGTTGTGCTGTCGTTTGCAGCAGAAAGCGTAGCTGTGGTAGCGGCAGAATCCTGCTCTACGGTAATGATTTCTTTTTTTGCAATGGCCGCTTCAGCGCGGGCAATGCTGTCTTGTGCCTGAGCAGCGCGGAGACGTTCTTCTTCGCTGGGTGCATTCATTACTGAGAACACTACCAGAATTACTGCGATAAGAACCAATCCGATGACGGAATTTCTATCCATTGAGGAGATGATTGAATTATGAGGGGGCAAAGGTAATATTCAAAGAGATACTACTTCAATCCCGCATGGAGATAATTCGTGAAATCATGATTCTCAAGTGCTAAATGTTTTGGAAAGGTATTTCCACACTATTACAATAACATCAAATCATGGTTTAACTCGCTCTATTTTAGCTGATTAATTGTTCTTTGATCCGGATTGAACGTTTTGATCAACTGAACGTATCAGAAACAAGGGGGTACGGACTACAGATATCCTTAGTATTTTTGAAGCATGGCCATGTTCTGGGATTTGGTATGGAGGCATCGATTTGGATTGTTGGGAACGCTATTCCTTCATCTTGCCTTTGTGATTTACAGTCGCAATCAGGTAGTTTTTGTTTATGAGCCTACTGTCGATTTTATCGATATGAGTGCGGTACCCATACAGTTATTGCCTCCAATGGAACCACAAAAACAACCCGAACAGCAACTGGATGCGAATGGGAACGTCATTAATAAGGAGTTTAATGCAGCAGATCAAAGAGAAAATTCTGAACAGAATTACGATGCGCGATTTAATAAATCGAACGTCGAAAAAAGTGTTTATGAGGAGTTGAAAGCATTCGAAAAGGCAGAGTTCGACAAGTTACAATCGGGGAAAGGAAATTCTGGAGAAAACAACTCAAAAGAAGTCGATATTACGCAGCAAAATAAAACCGACAACAGCAAACAAGAAAAAGATCCGAACAGTAACCAAGGAACGAGTAGCGGTGCGTTGAAAGGAACAACAACAGTAGAATACGATCTGGGCGGACGTCGTCATGAAAAAATGCCAAAACCCTCTTATACTTGTATTGGAAGCGGAACTATTGTAATGAAGATTAAGGTCAACCGAAGTGGAAAAGTCACCGGTGCCTCCATTGATAATTCTCAATCGCAGATTCCTGAAGATTGCATGCGTGAAGCAGCATTGACCTATGTTTACCGCGCCAAATTCGAAGCATCTGCAACTGCCCCTGAACCGCAGGAAGGGACGATCACGTATCGGTACATTCAGCAGTAGTATAATTTTCAATTACCAATGGGCCAATTACCAATTACCAATGGGCCAATTTCCAATTTCCAATTGGTAAGGGTTCGATTACCAATTTCTTGAAGCGAAATCGACTGCAAGGAGATTTCTGAAACCGGTACCGGTAGAACCGCAAAGGCAAATTGTTTGTAGGCGTGAATCATCTGAATTAGATGGTACAACCGGAAATCGTTGTGGCTTATTGATTTTTTCAAGGAAAACAATGCTTCACTTCGCGAAGCATTGAAGGTGCCTTCTGCACTGCGCAAAGGTGTACCACTGTAAATTCTTAACCTGAAGAGAAATTTTGAAATGGGATAAGTCCTGAGGCGAAATCGACTGCAAGGAGATTTCTGCTTCAGGGATATTCACCGCCAAATGCTTTACACACCTCATCTACCTCCTGTTCTTTCATGGTATTGAATAATGGAAGGCGAAGCAATGTTTCTCCAAATCTTTCTGCGTTGGGTAATGAAACGTGTTGAACATCCTGCTTTGCAATAAAGCTGCTGGTGTGTAATGGAATATAGTGAAAAGACGATGCGATATTTTTTTCTGCAAGATGTTTGCGAATCCGGTCACGGGTGGATTGGTCTTTGCACAGAATAAAAAAGTGATGTGCGTTGTGATCCATCCAGGTTTCAATTTTGGGGAGTTTCCATAGTGGAGACGAAACCGAAGATAAGTGCCTGAAATAACTGTTCCACAGCAATTTTCGGTAAGCGAGAACTTCCGATCCGTTTTCGAGTTGTGCCAGAAGAAATGCAGCGCTGGTTTCGGGAGGCAGAAAGGATGATCCAAGTGATTGCCATTCGTAGGAAGCGGTTTCTCCACGCAGAAAGGCTATTCGGTTGGTGCCTTTTTCAATGGCGAGTTCTGCCTTTTTCAGCAAACGTTTATTGTTTATAAGCAGTGCTCCTCCTTCACCGCAGTGCAGGTTTTTTGTTTCGTGAAACGATAAAGTGCCTAAATCACCAAGTGTGCCTAATGCCTGTCCCTCATAATGCGCCCCTATGCATTGAGCGGCGTCTTCAATTAGAAAAATATTTTTTTCCTGGGCGATACGCAACAACGCATGCATATCGCAGGCCATTCCGGCGTAGTGCATCACCACGATGGCTTTGGTCTGTTTGGTGATGAGTTTTTTTACGCTGGCAGGATCAATATTCGGATGATCGGGTAGGGAATCGGCGAACTTAAGTGTGGCTCCCCGTAAAGCAAAGGCGTTGGCAGTACTTACAAACGTATAGGAGGGAAGAATCACTTCATCACCAGGCCCGATTTCACACAGCAGCCCAGTTAATTCGAGCGCATCGGTGCAAGAGGTGGTCAGGTAATTTTCTCCGTAACCGTATTGGCTGGAAAGTACCTCCCTGCAACGCCGGGTAAACGGACCATTACCGGAGAAATGCTCACCCTGTAAAAGTTCGTTGAGGTAAACTGTTTCCTTTCCGCTGAGCCAGGCTTTATTGAAGGGAATCTTCATGATTCGAATGTAACCAATATCCCGGATCATTCATTCTCAAGACCCGGGTGTTGGCGACGGTTTGGCGCTAGACCTCCGGGATTTTAAAAATCCCGGAGGTCTGCGGGCACGGGGGTGGCGAAGCGGCGCGAAGTTCGGATTGGGGAAGGAGGAAATCAAGCGAATTAGTGCCAATAAACCTGTTGATTGAAAGATTCGACGGGCTTGGGGCGGATTTGTACCTTTGAGCAATGCTTGATTACCTGAAACAACCCATGGTGAAATTCCTGCTTCGTTTCGCGGGACTCTACATCCTTTGGTTTCTGCTCTACGATGTCTGGCTGCATCAGGAAGGAACACTGGATGCACGGGTGGCGTTTTATACCATTTGGATGGCGGAGGATGTATTGCAACTTTTTGGATATGTTGTTGTAACCGATAGTGCGCGGATCATCGCTATTGAAGGTACATCAGGGTTATCGGTGGGTGATGCCTGCAATGCAGTGACGCTGGTGGCGTTGTTCGCCGGGTTTATTCTGGCTTATCCTTCGCATTGGAGAAGGAAGTTCAGGTACATCGGACTCGGTGCGGTTAGCATCGTGGTGCTCAATGTGCTGCGTATAGTTGTGCTGGCCATTATTGATACGGTTTCGAGGGAATGGACGGAGTTCAATCATACCTACACCTTCACCTTTCTGATGTACGGCTACATATTCCTGCTTTGGTACTGGTTTGTGAAGAGGGATCCTTCAATGGAAAAAGATGCGTGACAGAATTCTTCATATTCTGGCCATAATTGCATTCATTCTCGCATTCGGTGCTTTGGGTTATTACCGTGATGTATTGTTTCGTCATGTCAATTCGCAGATCAGCGTGTTGGAATACGGAACGGATACTTTCGAATTTTGGTGGGGCTCCGGGTTTTTGCAGGACTTTTCCCTCTCCGGATTGTACCGCTTCAAATGGATAGGTACCATCGTTTTTGCAGTGCTCAATTGCGGATTGTCGCTGATGGTTTTGCTGGTCTGGTTCCGTTCGAAAAAAAATGTGGTCTTGCTTTCGCTGATGTATGCTGCTGTATTTTCTATGGCTGCAATCGGAATGCTCATTGGGAAATTATTTCCCGGATTTGCAGAATCCATGTATTATTTTTCACGCTGGCTGATGGGTGCTGCGCAGTCGCCGTTGTTGGTGATGATCTTGGTTGTTTTGTTTTTTTCACCACTTAGGCAGAAGAATTGAATGTGTGAATTTAGGAATATGCGTATAGATGCTGCTAAACGATGAGATTGGTTTTCAAATCGAGTTGATTTTTTAGTAAACACCTATTGACACGTAACTAATCGTGGAGCATGATTCATTCGCACATTCTTCTCATTCGCAAATTCAATCATTCAAATACGGGAATCGCCCGTTGATTTTGATCGAGGCGCATGGTATTGATGGCCATTCTTCTCCAGGAAAGAGCAGCTTTGGCATTGATGATTTCGAAACGGGGATATTCGTCAGTGAGAACGAGTGCGTCGTGGAGCTTGTCAGTTGGGAGTGCTTCTGCAGGAGATGTGTAGTTTTTTTCGCAGGCAACGAATAAAATGTTGCGCTGGTTTTCATCATCGCCGGTGGGCCATGCGGTGGTTTGCATTCCGGTTGAGGCCAGGGTAGCGTAAATGGATCGTGCACCTTGACCTTTTTCGCCTTCCCAGAAACCGAAACTATTCACGAAGATCATACCGTCTTTGCGCAACAACGATTTTACTTCTGCCAGACTCTCCGTCGTGAGAATGTGACTCGGTGTTTCTTCTCCCTTGAAGGTGTCAAAGATCACCACGTCGAATTGCTGCTTACAGGTCTTGATAAAATGACGTGCATCGTCGATGTGAATGTTTACATTTTCGGGCAGATCAAAATAATCCCTCGCTACCTGTGCAATGCGCGGATCCAATTCGCAGGCCGTTACGGAAAATCCTTTTTCGGAAAAATGTTTCGCTACGCTTCCTCCTCCCAAACCCAGTAACAAGATGTTTTTTCGATGCGTTGAAAAGGTATCGAGCACCTGTTCCAGTTTGTAGATGTAGGTGAAATACCGTTCCTCACCTTTGCTGCGATCGGCATGGGGATCGTCCATGGTTTGCGATACACGGTTTACGAACAACCACCTACTGGTCTGACCAGCTTTGGTGCTATCGGCATAGTACACATCATTGGGGAAATCGAGCACCAGGATCTGTCCGAGCAACCCCTCGCCCGAATGAACCACGCTGATGGAACTCAGCGGTTTCACGGCAGTAGTACGCGCTGCAAGAAATATACAGGCTCCAAGAAAAAGAACTGCGGAAAGATTTTTTTTCTTCACCAATTCAATCGCGGGGAGAATTCCCAATACGATTCCCGTTGCGATGGCGGGATAGGTTAGTCCAAATGAAGGAATGATCCAGAAACCAAAAAGAAAGGTGGCGAGGATGCCTCCCACGGTGGAAATGGCGTACACGGTTCCGGCTGCTTTTCCTGCATGTTCTCCGTCGGTGGCAATGTTACGGATGATGAGCGGCGAAACCGTTCCCATCAAAAACACCGGTGGAAAAAGGATCAGCATGGCATTGATGCTCACTGCAGGAAGGAGAGAAAAATAACCGAAGAGCGACAATGAAAATTTACTGGTAAACGGCATCAAAGCGGTAAGTGCAGCTGCCATGACCAGCACTTTGTACAACCACTGTTCCGGATTTTTTTTCGTGGATAAAATCCCTCCCGCAAAATATCCTGCCGCCAGTCCGCCAAGCGTTATCGCCATCACGGCCGACCATACATATAACGACGAACCAAAAAACGGAGCCATCATTTTTGCGCCCATCAGCTCCGCCGCCATTACGGATGCGCCTTCGAGAAAGGAGAGGAGTAAAAGGTATTTTTTCATCGGGACGAAGATGAGATTAATTTCCAATTATCCGATTTCCAATTATCCAATTACCAATTACTGATTTTTCGACAAGAGTTTTTAATTCTTTCAAACGGTTTGAAACGTCTTGAAATCGCCTTGGCTGGAGAATGCGTATTCGTGCAAATAGCTTCAGGTTGGTGTCGAATACTGCTCGTATATCACCAAAACTTGGTAATAAGGCGTCAATTTAGAATCAAAGACATGAAAATCAATTATTTGTGTTATTTTTTTGAGAAAATACGGAATTCAATTCCTGATTTTCTCAGATTTTTGGTTATTTCAATTGGTTTTCAATCTTTTATTTTCTCCACCTTGAGGGCGATGTTGCGTGATAAGCGGTTCCTTTTTCTTTTTTCGGTCACCCTCCTGATCCGACTGGCTTTGCTCATTGAGGTGCAAGTCAGCGATCCGGAATTGCACATGCTGCACGATTCCTACGGGTACGCGTCCATTGGCGAGAATTTTTTTGAACACGGTGTCTGGTCGCAATCGGAAGAGGTGCCGTTTTATCCGGATGTTTTTCGCACGCCGGTGTATCCATTATTAATCGGAACCATCGTTCAACTCGGAGGTGATCTGTTGGTCCTGATGCTGGTACAAATGCTGGTTTCTCTTCTCACACTTTATTTTATTCTCCGTGCAGTAGAACTTCTCTCCAATGGAAATACCAAAGTCATGCTGATCATCGGTTGGCTGTATGCATTGGATGTACCTTCCATTGTGATGGGGAATCTGGTAATGACGGAGAATGTGTTTGCGATGTTGATGGCGGGGGTGGTGTGGATGTTTGTTGCTGCGCAGTGCAGAGGAGAGAACGGGAACGAGAACGGGAACGGGAACGGGAACGGGAAAGAAGACGTAGGAC
This sequence comes from Flavobacteriales bacterium, assembly GCA_046289975.1. GTDB lineage: Bacteria > Bacteroidota > Bacteroidia > Flavobacteriales_D > UBA2798 > UBA2798. Next base: position 29,028 of record JBKBUQ010000017.1, read on the forward strand.
GATTGCCTTATCCCATTCACCGGCCTGTCCCAAACAAGGCGCCTGGTTTACCGTTCACCGTTCATCGTTCACTTCTATACGCCGGAATCTTTCTCGGACTCGCTATTCTCACGCGTCCCGTTGCGCTGTATTTGCCTCTGGTGTTGATTCCGTTTTTGCTTTGGAAATTCAGAAAACAGGCGCTTTGGTTGGTGGTTCCGGTGGTGGTGCTGTCCGGTAGTTGGTATGCGCGGAATTATGCGGTGCATCGGCAGGTGTTCTACTCGGAGATCGGGAATTTTAACCTGCTCTATTTTCAGGCAGCGGATCTTTTTGCGAAGGAAAACGGACTCTCACTCGATCAGGCACGGGCACATCTCTACGAACAGGTGCAAAACGAAATGGAGGTGATTCCAAGGGAGGATCCGGTCTTGTTTTATGAGAGGTGCGGAAGAAAGGCAAAAAGAATCATTGCCACGCAACCTGGAGGATTTTTGAAAAACGCACTGAAGGCCCACGGTAATTTATTTTTTCGTCCTCTACGTGGTTACCTCGATTACCAGTTGGGTGTTGCCGACGTGTATAGTGCAAATTCTCCTTATGGAAGGACATCTTTTCTTGGTCTCTTCGCCGAAGGGAGCCATTGGTTTACATTCCTTACAATTCCTCTGCAACTCCTAATAAATCTTGTCGTTTTTGTGGCTTTGTTGATTTCGCTTTTCCGGATGTTTAGAAAGGAACGGACGCTATTCTGGCTGGCGCTGATCCTCATTGGCTATTTCGTACTGGTCTGCTCCGGACCGGAGATCGATGCGCGGTTTCGGGTGGCGGTGTTGCCTTTGTTGCTTGCGTTCACCACGAGGGGATTTTTTTACCGCAAAGGGAGGGAAGGAATTAACCGCGAAGGGAGGTAAGGGACAAAGCTTCATTTTAAGGTAGGAGGAAGAATATTACTCTTTCCCTTGGTTCCTTAGCGGTTCCTTTGCTACAACTTCCCAATAGCCCTTTTTCCTTTTTCTCTCCATCCCTTCTTCCCTTAGCGGTTCCCTTACCCGTGATTTTTTTACATTTGCACCCACAACCTACTACCATGAAACGCGACGAAATCATTTTCCATCTCATCGAAGAAGAAAAACAACGCCAAACCCGCGGTATCGAGCTGATCGCTTCCGAGAATTTTGTGAGTGAGCAGGTCATGCAGGCCATGGGCTCGGTGCTGACTAACAAGTACGCCGAAGGACTCCCTTCCAAGCGCTACTATGGAGGATGCGAAGTAGTGGACAAAGTGGAACAACTCGCGATTGATCGTCTCAAGCAACTCTTCGGTTCCGAATGGGCCAATGTACAGCCGCACTCCGGGGCGCAGGCCAATGCTGCAGTGATGCTGGCGGTGCTTAATCCGGGTGATGCGATTCTTGGCTTCGACCTTTCTCACGGTGGGCATCTTACCCACGGTTCTCCGGTGAATTTCTCCGGTAAATTGTACCGTCCGCATTTCTACGGTGTGGAAGAAGCTACCGGAACCATCAATTACGATAAAGTGGAGGCCACTGCAAAAGAATGCAAGCCGAAACTGCTCATTTGCGGAGCCTCTGCGTATTCGCGTGATTGGGATTATGCGCGTCTGCGTGCCATTGCCGATTCGGTGGGAGCACTGCTTTTAGCGGATATTTCTCACCCGGCCGGACTTATCGCTGCAGGATTGCTCAATAACCCGATGCCGCATTGCCATATTGTAACATCTACCACCCACAAAACACTGCGCGGACCACGTGGCGGTATCATCATGATGGGCAAAGATTTCGATAATCCATG
>JBKBUQ010000179.1:0-266 GCA_046289975.1 Flavobacteriales bacterium
GCAGACGATTTAGTAAAGTCGGATTACCGAACTTTTCATTGAAAAAGGGATCATAAGTTTTCCAGACATTAACAAAGGTTCCATGCAGCAACAGAAGTGTTTTTTTGCTGAAATCGATTGGATGTTCTTCCTGTGGAAGAAAATCTTTTGCGATGGGATCGTAATTGAGTACTCCGTATTTTTTCTTTCCGATGATTTCATAGGCAAGATTATTATCGGAAGCTTTTTTGTTTAACGTAATTAATGCTTCCTCGTATAGTTTTTAA
>JBKBUQ010000179.1:276-6091 GCA_046289975.1 Flavobacteriales bacterium
GTGCTTCGTTTGCGGGACTTTCTTCGAAACAGGGTTTTGCCATTTTTTTCATCGTCCTCGAGTTCCGTTTCGGGAAGAAGGGGAAAAATATAATTGAGTCGGTCGCGGTTACTGCTATAGGAATTGTCGGTTCGTTGCGGTTGTATGAATTCAAATTCGGCATCGGGATCATTGTGCTTGCTATTATCGCTGTGTTGGTAGCAGACCAAAGCGCCTTCATCCGGTTTCAGGAATAAAGTGAGACGCAATTCGGGAATTTCATTCAATTCAAAGCTGTCTTTGTCCCAACGGAATTTTACCTCCTCAAAATTGATAAAGCGTTCGGTTACTACCAGGTCCTTTCCGTTCAAAAGGGGATTAAAGCTGTAAATATCTTTGATCAGATCAAGTGTTGGTCCAAGTGAATTGGTTTGACCTTCACCCGAGAATTGCAGTTTTCCTTTCAATTTGCCTTCACTTCCATCAGCCCATCCCAAGGTTGCCCACATGCCTTCGGTACCCAGATTGATGCTTTTTTTGTTGCGCAGTTTGAAACGAAATCGTTCCCTTTTCTCTTCGGGTAATTCATCCGGAGTAGTTCTTCCCAGGGCGAAGAAGTGCTTATTGTCAACGGAAAATGCAAGTCGGTCGAGATCGAAAGTCTTCATAATTATATTCGTTAAAATTGAAATGTATCAAAAATGATCACATCAATAGAAAATTGGAAAGAGAAAGTCTATATTAATTATTGAATTATGTATTGGAATACCTTTGTATTTGTAGCTTACAATTTATGTTGCATCAGTAGTTCATTCTTAAGCAGGAAATCCATAATTTTAACTTATGTTACGTATTTTAATTTCAACATTGCTTATTTTGTTCTATGACTTTAGTTTTGGGCAAAACCTGGTGAAGAATCCCTCATTCGAAGAAGGACTTCCTGAAAAAACGATTCGTAGGCGAAATGGTACAGGTTCGGATGCGTTTTATCCAACGAGCTGGTCATCCCCAAGTCTTGGCACGCCCGATCTTTTCAATTCACCCTATAGCTCCGGAGGAAAACTCTCCTGCGCTATTGCCCGTACCGGCTCAGGAGTAATGGGAATGGTGATGGCTGAAAGCAAAAACCTTGAAAATTATTACGGCGGGTCTTACAAAGAATACATACAGGGAGAACTCACGGCTCCTCTCGAACCCGGAAAAGCCTACCGTGTATGTTTTTGGATTGCCCACGACAGAACCAGTCGTTTTACTGCAAAGAATATAGGTGCCTGTTTTACCAATGATCCTATTCGGATAGACAATCATTTGCATATTGATCGCGAGCCTCAGGTAAAAATGCAGGATAGTATGTTGATCACAGCCGTGATGGGTTGGACAAAAGTAGAAGGTGTATTTGTTGCAAAGGGTGGAGAACGGTTTATTACCATTGGCAGTTTCGGTAAAGATTTCATGGTTCCCATTTCATCGCAAGGACTGGCTCCATTGGTAACCAAAGGACATACACACCGCAATGCCTATTATTACATCGACGATATCACTGTAGAATCAGCAGAAGAACTTCGCCGGCATGCAAAATCCGAACTCAGTTCATTGATTTTTTTGTTCGATCCTTCCCATGCCATGCCCGATAGGGCTATGCTCGAGAAATGGAAGAAGTCATTTCTTGCCCTGGAAAACGTTTTACCACCCGAAACGCTCATTTCTGTCTTCCTCGCCGGAAATCAGGCACGTTCTTTGTGTGAGAGAGAGCCTGTACCCATCGCCATGCAAAAGATCAATTCTAGCATCGAAGCATTGATTCCCTCTCAGGGAACAGAAAGCTCGTTCGATAAGGTTTTTCGTTCGGTATTGCAGCCAATACTTTCCAAACCAAAAGACAACGAACACATCATTGCGCTGTTTCAGGACAAGCAAAAGATGACCGGTGATACCCGGAGTTTGATGAAGAAGTGCTATGACAAATACGATATTACTTTTTCCGTTGTACAGTGGGGAGGCAAGGAGATCAATGATTTTAAGGGATTGATTAAGTATTGCGAAGGACAGTATTTTATGACCGAAAGTGATCCGCAATTTTTTATGCGCGATGCAGCTTTGCTGGGAGTGAATCATAAAAATGTTGTGCATTATTCCAAAGATCGTTCCGGTAAGATGTTGTATTACATTGGCGCCGGCGCATTGGTTGCATTAATTATTGGAAGTGCATTATGAGGTGGTTGTATTTGTTTTTCGTTTTGATGGTTACCGGTGAAGTTTTCGCTCAGGAAAATCTGGTGATCAATCCTGGAATGGAAGATTCTGTAAAGCGTGATGCTATCCATATGTACAATACCAGTTTGCGGGTAGGACACCCACTCGCACCTGGTTGGGTTACACCCACACGATCTACTTCTGATTTTTATAATTCTCATGAATCGACCATTAAAGGTTCACCCATTGTTGTTGCGCACAGAGGCTCCGGGAGAATTGGATTCATTGCAGGAGCAAAAACGCGGTCAACCGGACAACTTTACAAGGAATATGCAATGGGGAAATTATCGCGCCCATTGGAAGCCAATAAAAATTATTGTGTGCGGTTTTATATCGCGCTTGATGGTTCGTGCAAGTATGCAAACGATTCCATTGGTGTTTATTTCTCCACGCAACCCATGCGAGAGGAGAATTCGTACACGTTGCAGAATTTGCGTCCACACATCGTAATGCCGCCGGATAGTTTTATTGTGAGTAAAGATGGCTGGGTAGAAGTATCGGGCTATTATCCTGCAAGTGGAGGAGAGCAGTACATTACCATTGGTTGTTTCTCCAACAAAGACAGAGTAAAACTGAAATCGATAGGCGAACGCAGAACAGAGCGTTTTCATTTTTCGAAAATCAAAAAGTACGCCTATTATTACATGGATGATGTTTCGGTAACAGAATTGCCCGATTCGGCTACCGGTCCATGCAGCACGCCTTCGGTAAAAATCGTTTCTAATTCAGAGCGGTTTTTATTCCTGGTGGATATTTCCGGTTCCATGCACGCACATGGAGTAATGGATTCGCTAAAGAACGCACTCAATGCTGCAGTGCAAAAATTACCACCAAACACCGAAATTTCTGTTGTCACTTTTTCCGGTACACCACAAATGGTGGTTCCGTTTATAGAAGCGCAATACGCACGATTTCCCGGTAATGCGCTTGATACCATAAAGGGTGGGGGAGGAACCAATGTTTCACATTCCATTGAATTCGCGTACAATTATCTTGCGCAGGAAGGAAAACGCAATGGGACAAGTATTCTGCTTTTTACAGATGGAATTTTTGAAGTCCCACTTCCTTCTCAGCGAAGAATCCAGCAGAATTACAAAGACCATGGTATACGTTTTAGCAGTATGCTTATTGGTAATCGTCCGAATTTTGATTTGCAGAAATTAGCAACTTCCACATCGGCTAATTATTCGAATGTTACCACTGAAAGTATCGATGAACAAATTTCAAAGGAAGTCTATAAAGAAGTTCCTGTGGCAAACAAGGAGAAAACCTATTACACCAAACCTTATTGGGCGCTTATTGCAATTCGTCCTTTAAAGTATTGGTTGTTTATTGGTATCGGATACCTGCTGATACGGCAGTATACCTGATTATTTCACCACAACAAGCAGGGCGTTTGATTTTATTTTTTTGTATCGGTTCGGCAAATGGATTTCTGAAAGGAGTATTCAAAGCCGGAAAACCAAATTGAGGATCAGTAAACGTTTACGTCGTTCCCGTAAGTGAAAAACAAACAAAAAATGAATTAGAAAACGTATAAATGAGTTTTAGGAATCATACGATGCAATAAGGCATATTGATGCACGGTGCGACGACCGAAATCTGTTATTATTCAATCTATGCTACAACAGGCAAAGAATCATGCTCCCAGCCAACCGCCAATTATCACTTTTAACCCGAAATGATTTCTTACCAGGGTTCGTTGAGGATGATTAATATTGGGATGTCGGAAATAGGTTGCGCCCAATTGTGCTCCGATCGATAGGCCGCCTTTTTGACCGAGCTTAAAAAAATATCCCGGTTCAGCCCACAATCCCTGATGGTAATACCCATCCCAACGGTTGCGGGAAAAACTTACAACCGGAGCTATATAAAATCCTTCAGAGGGTCCGCTTGCATCTTTCTCTGCGAGAATGAAAATAGGTAAGGCAAGTTCCAGTCCACGGTGTTGCACGCTGTTTCCGTTGATGCGTACTCCGTAATTATAAATCGTTGCAAAGCGGATGTCGACACGTTCGTTGATGGGAATTTGAAATACAAAAGGTAGAATGTTGACATCGTATTCACCCTTTCCATATCTTTTTTCAAAGGTAAATGAGGGGTTGATGCCAATGAACAAGGGTTTTTGTGCGCTGACAAAGCAGGATTGCAAAATGAAAATAAATAGCAGCGAATTCTTTTTCATGCAATTAGTTTTGAGAGGGATGAATCATTTTTTTTCTGCGGTAAGCGAACAAAGAAAGAATGGTCATAATCAATGCAGCGATAATAAAGGAATACAAATACATGTAATGCACAAATTCTGATTTACCGGGAATCTGTTCAATTTCACTCAGGAAAGCCCGCAAAGCCTGTTCGTTGTTTTGTAATTCACTAATATTGTCGGTTTGACCGGTTATCGTATGAAGCTGATAAAGCGAATAAATGGATTTGAACTGATCTGCCCTGAACTGCGCAATGAAAAATGCACTTAAACAAAGTGCCACATAAATAATCCCGTTTACCGGAGGATGAAATCGCGAAATCAGGACACGTAGTAAATACACTCCCAATCCGAGGTGAATGGCCAGTATTCCTGAGAGCTCAAGTATTCCAATTTCTACGGTGGTGTCGCGGAATTCAGCTCTTAAAAAACCATCCGGATCGAAATGTGGACCGGCAATCATGTAGACAATAACATAGCTGATGATGAACACGCCAAAAAGGATGCTTCCTTCAATAAAAAATTTGGCAATGGTTTTCATTATTATTTCCGGTTATAATTAGCCAGTATATCGCCTGAGACGAAATTACTTTGCAACAATTACAAACTCCGTTCTACGGTTCTGCCTTCTGTTTTCTTCTGATGTATTGGGTGCTTTTGGTTTGTTCTGACCAAATCCCTGTGCGCTCAATCGGTTTGCAGCTACTCCTTTCGAAACAATGTAGTCCATCACAGCTTTCGCACGATTATCGGATAGTTTCAGGTTCTCTGCAGGTACACCACGGTCGTCGGTATGACCATGAATCGCAATTTTAATATTTGGGTTTTCTTTCAGAAAGACAATAAACTGATCGATCACAAATTTACTTGCAGCAGAAAGCTCGTACGAGTTGGATGCAAACAAGATGTCTTTTATGGTGTAAGCTTTTCCGACTTCCAGTTTTTCAGCTTTCAGATCGGCTGCTTTTACAACAGTCGATGAATTGGCAGCAATTAGTTTACTGTCGAAAGTGCGGTCTTCTGCCTTAACGGTTACAACAGCGTCGTTTCCGTTTTGTACGTTTACCACAGCTGCGTATTTTCCATCGGTAGGATCAACTTTTACAATTTCTTTTTTGTTATCGCCGGTGTACGAGATTTCAATTTTTGCATTGGCAATCGGATCTCCGTTTTCGTCAGTTACCTGTCCTTTTACAATGATTACTTTTTCAGGGCGTGCGAATTCGGGTAATTCGAATCGGTAGATATCGTATCCTTTTGATCCTTTTAGTTTCGATGAAGAGTAGTAAGCCAGTTTTCCGTCTGTGCTGACGATCATTCCGGGTTCGTCTTCGGTGCTGTTGATAGGGTAACCGATGTTTTGGGGTGCGGCCCAGCTTC
>JBKBUQ010000180.1:0-661 GCA_046289975.1 Flavobacteriales bacterium
GTGCTTTACTGGTTGATCCCAAAAATGTTCCGCACAGAATTGTATTCGAAAAAATTAGCAAATTGGCATTTCTGGATCGGAACACTCGGAATTTTGTTCTATGCGATTCCTCTCTATTGGGCAGGATTCGCTCAAGCAATGATGTGGAAAGAATTCACAGATGAAGGAATGCTCCGCTACCCGAACTTCCTTGAAACAGTAAATCAGATTCTACCCATGTATGCAATGCGTGCAATCGGGGGAACAATGTTCCTCACCGGTGCAATCATGATGACATACAACTTAATCAAAACTGTTCGTCAGGGTAATTTCTTAGCAGACGAAGAAGCAGAAGCTCCTGCATTGGAAAAAACCTATCACAAGCACAAGGGCGAACACTGGCACCGTTGGATTGAACGCAAGCCCGTACAGATGCTGGTAGTAAGCCTATTTGTAATCCTAATTGGCGGATTGGTAGAAATGATTCCAACATTCCTGATAAAATCAAATATTCCTACCATAAGCAGTGTAAAACCCTACACGCCACTTGAACTTGAAGGACGTGATATTTACGTTCGGGAAGGTTGTTATGTGTGTCACTCCCAAATGGTGCGTCCATTCCGCGACGAAGTAGCTCGATATGGCGAGTACTCCAAAGCAGGTGAATTCGTTTACGACCACC
>JBKBUQ010000180.1:671-6027 GCA_046289975.1 Flavobacteriales bacterium
TGGTCCGGATTTGGCGCGTGAAGGTGTTGGGAACAATAAAAAATCGAATGCATGGCATTACAACCACATGCTTGATCCTGCCGTACCTTCTCCGGGATCTATCATGCCACCTTACCCATGGCTGTTTGATAAACATGTGGATCTTGAGATGCTTCCAAAGAAAATCCGCGCAATGCAAACATTGGGAGTTCCTTATCCGGAAGGTTATGACCTTATTGCAGCAAACGAGTTCATGGCCCAAGCAGACAGCATTGTTGCTGACCTTGAAAAAAATGGACTACCTGCTGAAAGCACCAATGAGATTGTTGCACTCATCGCCTACTTGCAACGATTGGGACGTGATATTTACAATGCTCCGAAGACAGATAAGACACCGGTAATTCTTACAGAAAAAGAATAAGTATGAAATTCATCAATTACCTCACTTCGATAGACGGCGTTGGCATCTTTCCGGTGGTTTCACTAATTATCTTCTTTACTTTCTTCATTGCACTTCTGGTGTATATCATGAAAGTAGACAAGAAACTTATCAGTCACATGGAACAATTACCCTTTGAGGATAATGACCAGCAATAAACGGATTATGAATAGACAACTAACAGCTATGAAACCAAACCTGTTTCACAAACTGATCTTAATAAGCGGAACCTTGTTTTTGCCTGCGCTATCTTTTGCCCAGGATGCCGGAAGGAAAACAGTTCCTGAATTTGACAGTACGATTTATACCAACCCGGTTTTTATCGCACTTTTGGCATCTGCAATACTACTGATGATTTTTATTATGGTCCTTTCCGACATCTTAAAGTCATCACTCCATCATCAACGTGAACGTGAAAAGAAAAAATCAGGAGGAACAAAAGCGATAATGATTGCGCTTCTCCTTTTGGCACCTGCACTAACACAAGCACAGGATATTGCTACTACAGCCAGCGGAGTTGAAATTCCCCGAATCAGTACTGATTGGTACGGTATGGATGGATTCACCTTTTGGGCTTTGGTATTATTCAATTTATTTGAACTTGTCGTTGTTTTCTTTTTCCTAAGTCAGATTTACAGTTTACTTAACAGTCCGGCAAAAGCCAAAGCTATTGCCGAGCGGAAAACTGTTTCAATAATGGATCGTCTGAACGCATCAGTTTCGCTTGAACAGGAAAAAGACATTCTTTTGGATCACAACTACGACGGAATTCAGGAACTTGACAACGATCTTCCTCCATGGTGGAAATATGGTTTTTATGTGACTATAATTGCAGCATTTGTCTACATGACACATTACCACATCCTCAAAACAGGTGCACTTCAGGAAGAAGAGTTGGCCAATGAATTTGCGCTTGCAGAAAAGCAAAAGGAAGAATACCGCAAAAAGAATGCTAACATGATCGATGAAAACAATGTTACATTGCTTACCGATGAACCCTCAATCAATGAAGGGCGTGGCATTTATGTCAAGAAAGATTGTAAAGCGTGTCACGGTATTACCGGAGAAGGAACAAGCATTGCTCCCAATCTAACAGATGATTACTGGATTCATGGAGGCAGCATTACAGATGTATTTAAATCCATCAAATATGGCTGGACTGAAAAAGGAATGAAAGCATGGGGAGGTGAATTAACCCCTCGCGAGATGCACTTACTTTCCAGCTACGTTAAATCATTAAAGGGCAGTAATCCAATAGGAGCAAAAGCCCCCGAGGGAATACTATTCACAGAAGAGGGAACCGGTGTTGCGTCAGATACCACAAAAATGGACAATACATTAAATACACCAAGTGCTGATACACTAAAATAAAATGAACGAAGAACATCAAAATGACTGGGATTATCGTGATGAATCTTTCAGAGACTCCATTGGTACGATAAAGGACGGGAAAAGAAATTGGGTCTTTCCAACACAACCTCGTGGAAGCTTGTATTCTGCACGAAAAATTCTCAGCTATTTTTACCTGCTGGTATTCTTCTCATTACCATTTATTAAATACAACGGACATCCGCTCCTCATGTTAAACGTGCTGGAGCGGAAGTTCATTATTTTCGGTTACATTTTCTGGCCACATGATTTCTTCATTTTCGGTATAGCGATGCTGACAATGATTCTTTTTGTGGTTCTGTTTACCGTAGTATTCGGTAGGTTATTTTGCGGTTGGGCCTGCCCACAAACAATTTTTCTTGAAATGGTGTTCAGGAGAATCGAATACCTCATTGAAGGAGATTCGAGTGCACAAAAAGCATTGAATAAAATGCCCTGGAACAAGTATAAGATTTTACGCAAATCACTTAAATACTTTTTATTCTTCTTATTGAGTTTCATTATTTCCAACACATTTTTGGCCTACATTATTGGGGCAGATGAATTATTCAAGATCATTTCTGAACCTGTTGGCCAACACTTTGTCGGATTCATCGCGCTATTATTGTTTACAGGTGTTTTCTATTTTGTGTTTGCATGGTTTCGCGAACAAGCCTGTTTGATCGTTTGTCCTTACGGCCGATTGCAAGGTGTTTTACTCGACAAAAATTCCATTGTGGTTGCATACGACTATGTAAGAGGCGAACAACGTGAAAAATTCAGAAAAGGAGAAAACCGCACAAAAGGCGATTGCATAGATTGCGGATTGTGTGTACGCGTTTGTCCCACCGGTATCGACATTAGAAACGGAACCCAGTTGGAATGCACCAATTGCACAGCTTGTATCGATGCATGCGATCATGTGATGGAAAATGTCGGATTGGAAAAAGGACTTGTGCGTTACGCATCAGAAGCAGGAATCGCGAATAAAGAAAAACTTACGATAAATAAAAGAATAATTGCTTATTCATCTGTTCTCTTTCTTCTATTAACTGTCTTGGTGTTTTTATTGATTAGTCGAAGTGATATTGAAGCAACAATTGTCCGAACTCCAGGGCAATTATTTCAAGAGCAACCGGATGAACGAATCAGTAATCTATACAACATAAAAGTCATTAATAAAACATCAAACGAAATTCCTGTCCGACTGACACTTGAGAATGTAGAGGGAGAAATACAAATGGTGGGAGACGCAATTACAGTAGATAAAGAATCGAATACACAATCCACTTTTTTCGTAATTCTACCAAAATCAATTGTTACTGAACGAAAAACTGAAATTAGAATCGGTGTTTATTCAGGAGAAAAAAGGATTGAAACGATTAAGACAAGTTTTTTAGGTCCAATTAAAAAGAAGAAAAAATGAGCTGGGGTTATCGCATCGTTATTTTGTATATTGGTTTTGTAGCCATCATCATTACGCTGGTATCAATGAGCATGAGTCAGCGACTGGACATGGTAACACCGAACTACTACCAGGAAGAGTTGCAGTTTCAAGGCAAAATTGATCGCAGAGAGGCTGCACGTTCGCTTAAAGAACCCTTAAGTTGGGTTGTGGAAGAAAAGAGCATTCGTCTACTTTTTCCAAAGGAATTCAGCGGACAGGAACTCAATGCCGACATCACCTTCTTTCGACCCAGTGATGCGCGTCAGGATAAGAAAATGAGTATTACAGGCACGGAACTTGTGCAGAAAATATCGATAGAAGGAATGGAACACGGTTATTGGGAAATGAAAATCGAGTGGAGAGCCGGAGATAAAGCATTTTATGACGAAACATCATTCAGAATAAACAAATAAGCATGTTTTTTCCTGTAGCATTATCACTGGGTTTATTGGGTAGCTTCCATTGCGTTGGAATGTGTGGGCCGATTGCCTTGGCATTACCGCTAAACAGAAAAAATTACCTGACCATGACCACCGGGGGATTGGCATACAACTTTGGTAGAGTATTTACCTATGCGCTTATCGGGCTTCTTTTCGGATTAATCGGACAAGGCCTGTTCATAGCAGGATATCAAAATTTTCTCTCAGTTATCCTTGGAATATTTCTATTGGTAAGTCTGATTGTAGGAACATTGGCTTTGCGTTCTAAAACGAATTCATATGCTTTTAGAATTGTAAACAGCATTAAGGCACGCTTCATTCCTCTGTTTCAAAAAAAATCAACCGGAGCCTTGTTTTTAATTGGCACTCTAAATGGACTTCTGCCCTGTGGTTTTGTCTATTTGGGACTTGCAGGTGCAATGGCACTTGGCGATGCATTTAAGGGAAGTATGTTCATGGTTGGTTTTGGTCTTGGAACGATTCCTGCTATGCTAGCAGTAAATTTATTGGGAGGAATTATTGGCACGAAGCTCCGAAACTCTATACGGAAATTATCGCCGGTCGTGATTGGACTAATGGCAGTAATTCTTATCCTTAGGGGGCTAAATTTAGGAATCCCGTATTTATCACCTAAGTTGAAAGAACAAAAAATAGAAGTGGTTCTGAAAAATGGAGAAAGAAACGAGTCTACATTAATCGTCCCTGAGTGTTGCAGCAAACCCAAAAAGAAAAACGAAGCAAAGATTGATCCGTGAAAAAAGCTGTAATTATCACTTCCATTGGAATTCCATTTTTATGGCTGGGCTTTATCCTGGCCATTTCTTTTATGGAAGCACCATTAAAATTTACAGCACCCGGAATTGACATTAAACTTGGGGTGGGTATTGGTCGGATTATTTTCCAGACCATGAATAAAATTGAATTGTTTTTTCTTGCTGCACTCTTTTCCACTTTTTTCTATTGCCAACACAAGAAGATAATTGTCATTCTGCTAAATTTACTGGCTGCGATTCTCCTGTATCAAACATTCTACTTGTTGCCGGAGCTTGACAAACGAGCGATTCAATTACTCAATGGTACTGATCCCGGACCATCATCACTTCATTTTATATATATCATCCTTGATGCAATAAAAGTTTTCCTACTCATCTCAACAGGAATAATTCAAACACACCATGAAACCAGAACAAACTGACCATACAGATTCCTTTCCGGAAAAACCTCAGGGAAAATTAGTATTCTCCAATGGAAACGCAAAAATAACGCGGATGATCCTGCAAAAAGGAAGTACAATTCCCGAGCACACTTCACCGGTAAACACGTATTTACTGGTGCTTAGAGGAAAGATTCAATTCCACATTCACGATACGGATATTCTAATCAACGAAAAAGAAGCCATTGAATTTCCGGGCAACACTGCACATTCCGTTTTGGCAATGGAAGATTCCGTATTTTTACTTTTCAAATGAGTGTCGAAAAAAAAGATATCGAATCACGCGCCGACATCGAGCAGATGGTCAAAAGTTTTTACGCAAAAGTACTTGCTGATCCTCTTATTGCACCATTTTTCACCAATGTTGTAAATGTCGACTGGGACCAACATCTTCCGGTGATGTTCAATTTCTGGGAAAGTGTCTTGTTTGACAAACCTGTGTACTTCGGAAATCCAATGATGGCGCACAT
>JBKBUQ010000181.1:0-6026 GCA_046289975.1 Flavobacteriales bacterium
GTGATGGCCAATATTTATCAGAACGATATCCATGCCGACAAACTCCATTCCGGAAGCCGGATTGAACCGGTACGCGGAGTATTCGGAATGCCTCTCAATGGTGAGGGAATGCCAAAGACTCAGCGTGGATTTGATGTGCATTTCTCTACACTCGTTCAAACGAAATATTTCTATTCCGCAATAGGAATTGATAATATGTTGCATCCCGCTCTTGGTGTTCGCCAAAACGACATGGGCGGTGTAAGCTCCACTCCTACCCGATTCAAAGCCGTAGTGGGGACCGATTTCAAACGCTTGTACGAATCGAAACTTGTATTATCACCACAGGTTAGCTTTATACGTCAGGGTCAAGTCAATGAATTATGGGCAGGATTCAATGCACGTTACCAGTGGATGAGCATAGGAGCTGCGGCGGCTCCTAATGGACAAGTTCTTGCAACTGCAGGAATTCAAACCGGACGCCTGCGTTTGTTGTACCAATTCGATGTTACCAAATCATATTTGAACCAGACCTATTACGGTTCACATGAAGTTTCCATGCGCCTTTCTCTGAATGGTCTTGGCAAAAAACAAAGTGTGATCCTTAACAGTCCTAAATAAGAAAGGAAAGAGTTATGAAACGAAATTTCCTCAAATACTGTAGCATTATGATTCTGGGAATCGTTCTGCACAATGATGTTCGCGCACAGGATCCTGAGTTCACTCAGTTCTTTGCAAACCCGCTTTATCTGAATCCGGCGTTTGCAGGTTCGAAGCGTTGTCCGCGTATCAACCTCAACTACCGTAACCAATGGCCGGCCTTGTCGGGAACATTTGTTACCACGTCAGCATCCTATGACCAGCATGTAGAATCGATCTATGGTGGATTGGGATTGCTGGTAACGAACGACAAAGCCGGAGAAGGAACGTTGAACACGACTACCATCAACGCGATGTATGCCTATCAGCTTAAGTTGGGACGCAAATTTTCACTGCGCTTTGGTGTCCAGGCATCCTATTTTCAGAAATCGCTTGATTGGAGTAAGCTCACCTTTGGTGATATGATCGATCCGCGAAGAGGTTTTGTTTATCAAACAGCTGACGTACCTCGTGGCGGCTCAGTAGGAAACATGGATTTCTCTGCAGGTATTCTCGGTTTCAGCGAAAACTTTTACATCGGCTTCTCTGCACACCATTTAACAGAGCCCAACGAATCGCTGGTAACAGGTCAAAGTCCGCTCCCAATGAAACTTTCGGGTCATGCCGGTGCAGTTATTCCATTGGGGAATTCGAAATACTCTACCAACGACGCTACTTTATCTCCTAATATCATGTACCGTTCACAGGGCACATTTCAGCAATTGAATATGGGGCTATATGTCAACACAAAAAACATTGTTTTTGGTGCATGGTACCGAAATAAGGATGCGTTTATTGCGTTAATAGGTGTGAAATCCGACATCTTCAATTTTGGATACAGCTATGATGTAACCGTTTCCAAGTTGACCAATGCATCAGGAGGATCACACGAAATTTCCATGGCGATCAATATTCCATGTAAACCTAAAAAGAGACAGTTCAGGACCATCAGTTGTCCTTCGTTCTAAAGACGCTTTATTTGGTGTTACGGTGAGCGGGTTTTACTTATACGAGTAGACCCGTTCGCCGTTTATATAGGTTGCGTTAACCTGAGTCTTAAAAAAATCCTTCTCCCGTACGTTAAGCAAGTCCTGATTAAGCACAACAAAATCTGCAAACTTTCCCTTTTCAAGTGAGCCTTTTTCATCTTCCTCAAAATTTGATTTTGCTGCCCAGATGGTCATTCCCCTGAGTGCTTCTTCGCGGGATAATCGTTCATTGATCAAAAATCCATCAGCAGGATTTCCTTTGCGATCTTTTCTGAAAACTGCTGTGAAAAATGTCATCAGCGGATCAGGATGCTCAACCGGGAAATCTGTTCCGAGTGCAATCCATCCGTTTGTATTCAATAGTGTACGGTAAGCATAAGCACCGATCATTCTGGAAGCACCGATTCTATTTTCTGCCCAGGGCATATCAGAAATTGCATGTGTGGGTTGAACGGAAGGAATTATACTATACCTGAAAAAATAATTGATATCCGCTGTATCCAGAATTTGCGCATGTTCAATTCTCCAGCGCTTATCATTCATATCCCCGAGTATTTCGGCATAGATACTTAATACCGCTTTGTTGGCAGAATCGCCAATGCAATGTGTGTTCACCTGAAAACCACTTTCGTTGAGCAGATCTGCAGCATCACGCAATTCATCAAGACTCACAGTCATTTTACCACGATGTCCGGGTAGTGCTGCATCATGATAGGGATCTTTCAAGCACGCTCCCCATGAACCCAATGCTCCATCTGCCATAAATTTAAATGAGCGAATATTCAGGCGATCATCCTTGTACGGACCATTCACCGAATAATATTCAAGGTTTGCTGCAGTCGGACGCATCATAGCATAAACGCGTAGTTTAAATGATCCGTCCTTCATCATTGCATGCATTACATCAACTACAGATTTATCCACTCCGGCATCGGATACTGTAGTAATTCCGTAACTGACAAGATCACGATCCGCAGTTTCCAATGCCTGCCGTATTTCATCATCGGTTTGAACAGGTAACGAACCAAGGACACGTTCAATTGCATTATCAATCAAAACTCCTGTAAGTTTTCCATTTGCATTTTTTATAAAATCTCCTCCTTCTACAGTTGTATTTGCATCTACTCCTGCTAATTCGAGAGCCTTATTGTTTACCAATACAGCATGACCGTCGATACGACTCAATACTACAGGGCGCTCAGGAAATAATTGACTAAGCTTTTCATTATCGGGAAATTGTTTGTCCTGCCAATCGTTTTGGTCCCATCCTCTTCCATATACTACAGCAGAAGAAGATTTTGCACCGAAATTTTCGACTTTTAAGAGTACTTCCTCCAAAGAATTTGTTCCTGTAAGATCGCATTGCAGCATCAATTGTCCATAACCCAGCAGATGTCCATGCGCATCGATGAAACCGGGGTAAATAAAATTTTTACCGGCATCGAACTGTTCTTTGCTTCTGTATTTATTCAGGATCTGGCGTTCTGGACCCAATTCAATGATTTTACCATCTTTGATCGCCATTGCTTCATAAACAGTGTTCGTTTCATCCAGCGAATAAATATGCGCATTGTTTACAATCAGATCCGCATCTTCTGCTTTATGCGCGCAGGATTGCAAAAGCAGGATTGCACTAAGGGATAGGAAAATTGATTTACAATGATTTTTCATAACTGAAAACAGGATCGTTCAATCCGCATTGTTTTTTATTAATTATTTCGCTCTGTATAAAATGAATTTGCCTGAGCAGTTGGTGTAAGGATTACATCATTCAGACAAACATGTGCAGGACGGGTGGCTGCAAAATAAACGACCTCTGCAATATCTTCCGGATGCAAAGGCTCAAAACCCTGGTATACTTGTTTTGCTCTGTTGGCATCACCTGAAAAACGAACTTCGGAAAACTCTGTTTCAGCCATACCGGGACAAACACTGGTCACCTTTACATTATACGGCAAAAGATCTGCTCTTGTGCCCTTGGTAATTGCTTCAACTGCATGTTTGGTTGCGCAATACACATTTCCGTTTTTATACGTTTCTTTTCCGGCAGTGGAACCGATGTTGATGATATGTCCGCTTTTTCGTGCACGCATTCCGGGTGCTATGGCTCTGATGGCATATAGCATTCCCTTTACATTGGTATCAATCATTTGTTCCCATTCATCCACATCGCCTTCATCGATTGAACTCAAACCAAGTGCTAATCCAGCATTGTTTACCAATACATCAACTTCCGCAAACTCCTTTGGAAGGTTCGACAATTCATTAAGGGTCAGATCGCGGTTTCTGATATCAAAATTAAGTGCAAGAACTTCCACTCCGTATTTTTTTCTCAACTCATCCTGCAAATTGAGCAATCGTTCTTCACGGCGTCCGGTAATGATGATCTTCCAGCCATTGGAAGCAAAAAGAGTTGCAATCGCCTTTCCGAATCCGGATGTGGCACCTGTAATTAGGATTGTTTTCATGAACGAATTGATTTTTTAACTGAACAAATCGGGATTACTCTTTGTAATTGCGGTTACGCATTCGACGCATAAACAGAATCACTACCAACACGGAAACCAGGTAAATCAGATTCATCACCTGGAATTCATCAAGTCCCAAAAAACCTTTTTCTTTTTCAGGAACATTTACATCCTGAGCATTTAGCAGCTGTGAAGAAAAGAATACAATTAAGAAAAATAATCTTTGCATAGTAGTAAAAAAAAGTCCCGACGTAAATGTCGGGACTTTCTGTTTGTGATGTACAAATTAATTGGAGAGAATTTCAAATTCCGTGCGTCGGTTTTGCTGACGTCCATCCGCTGAATTGTTGGATGCAACAGGGCGGGTAGATCCATATCCTTTGGAAGTAAGACGATCTTTGGAAATCCCTTTGGAAATCACATAAGCGACTACTGAAGCAGCACGATCTTCCGAAAGTTTCTGGTTCATACTTTCAGAACCAACATTATCGGTATGACCGGAGATCTCAATTTTCAGTTTGGGTACATCTTTCAGAAGTTTTACCAGACGATCAAGCTCTGAATTGGATTCCTTGGTAAGTGTAGCTGAACCAGTAGCGAAGAAAATATTACGTAGTGCAATTTTACTACCAACAGCAATATTCTTCAGCTCAATTTCTTTATCCACAAGGTTATAATCGGAATAAAGTGGAATATCGAAGTTCTCAGAGTGGAACAAATATCCCGGAGCTTTAACGGCGATACCGTAGTTTTTTCCGCTGTTTAATGAAAGCAGGAATTTTCCGGTGGCGCTGTTGGTACTGAAAACAGAGACTCCCTGACCTGTTGCGTTGTCTACGATCTCAATTTCTGCCTCTACAGGTTTCTTGGTAATGGCATCGATGGTTCGTCCCTTGAATACAGTCAGACTTTTCTTCTGTACCTGAACAGAAGCTTCAATTACATTATCCTGAATTGGACTGGCGATGGATGAAAGGAGGTAATCTTCGGTATCAACAATTAGCTTCTTTTCGGGTCCCCAGAAAGTGACTTTGTAAAGATCTAATCCACCTTTACCACCGGGACGATTGGAAGCCATGTACATGTATTTGCTGTTTGCCGACATTGCGCAGATGAAATCATCGTATGGTGAATTGATTGGATATCCCATATTGATAGGAGCCAGCCATTGTCCTTGCTTTTTGTACGATACGAAAATATCATACCCACCCATTGAATTGTGTCCTTGCGAGGCGAAATACATGGTTTCACCATCGGGGTGCATGTAGATGGGGCCTTCGTTAAATCGGGTATTGATGACCGAACCAACGCTCATTCCGTTACCGTACTGACGTTTTGCACGATCCATAACCCCGCTGAAATAGATATCCGTTCCGCTATTGGAAACACCACCTTCTTTGTCGGAGAGGTAATAGATTTTTACATCATCAAAATCGTAAGAAGCAAATGTCTGGTTGGCGACGGTATTGATAACACGTGCAAAATTTATGGGTGCGCTCCAGTTACTACCCCGCAGTTCCGACTCGAAAATATCGAAGTGACCGGCTTCGTTACGGAACATCAGCAATTTGGTACCGTTGTAGGCCAGCATACTCGAAACTTCATCCTTATCGGTATTGATCTGTGCGCCGATTGATTTTGGAGTATTCCATTTACCGTTTACAAGATCAGAAGTATAAACATCAGCATCGTAACCACCCCAGGCCTGTTGAGAATGCCCGTTTGGACGGCGTGAAGTGAAGATCATACTTGCACCATCCATTGTAATGGAAGGGGAATAATCATCCGATTCGGAATTCAATTCGCTGATGTTATCCACCCAAACACGTTCGGGTTTTGCCATCAGGGCTTTTCCGCTTTTGCATTCTTCGAGGTGTTTGGCAATGAATTTTACATAATCATCTGCCTTTTTGCTACCCTCAAACGATTTGAAGGCTTTCATGGCATCATC
>JBKBUQ010000182.1:0-5998 GCA_046289975.1 Flavobacteriales bacterium
CTTATGGCGAAAATGAAGTTTATCCTACCGCCCAATTGTATTTTTACAGTTACAACGATACTGTCAGTTTCAACAATGCATTGCATAATTGGATGAATTGTTTTGGAAGCGATTGTACTTTCATTCGTGAGGGTGAAGATTTAAAATTCATAAAAACCACGCCTTCGTTTACCCTTTATGGTTTTCCTGAAATAGTGCATTTGTCGTGGTTATGCGAGCACGATGCAAACAATTGGGATGTCTGGATTCAGGAATTGAAAATCTTATTCGGAAAAGGTAAAATGGAATTATCAGTGAAGTGCGGTGGGCCTTTACGCTGGAAATGATCAGTTGGAAACCCAGCTTACCAATTCTGCCTTTTTCATGTTGTTCGAAAGAATCAAAAAAGTTTGAATGATCTTTCCGTTTTTTTCGGTTTCCCACGATGACATTGTAACCGATTTTGTAGTAGTACTTTTTTTCGGCGGACCATAATATTGGGTCGATAAGTCTGCCAAGGTACTTACCTGGTTGGCATCGTTGGTGTTGATCTGAAACTGGACCATTATACCTTTACGGATAATCAATGTAAGTTTCAGTTCTTTCATCTGACCGATAGTGGAACGAGTAAAAGTAATTTTACAGTTGCTCACAGTGTCGCTTCCCGGGAATTTAAGCCCAAGATCTTTGTATCCGATTCCTGCCAATTGCAATCCCGAAATGGTAATGGGCGCCTCAACAACACTTCCTTCGCCTCTGTATTTTATTTGAGCCTGAATGGAAGTGTGAATGAATATACCAATCACAATAAAAAGTAAATGCTGTCTCATTGTGATTGCTGGTATTGCTTTTGTTTTTTAGCGTCTTCTGGATTTATATCCACAGGCGGGCAATCGTTCGACCTTTTCCTGAGCCAGGCAAAACGGATTGTCAGATAAATGGGACGGTATCTGCTGCTGAAAACATTGTAAGTTGAACGACCGTTGTCCCATGTTGCGAAAGATAAAATGGGTGTTTCTAAAGTTGGAATAACGAAAAAACGATCTGTCCATTTAATCCCATAACCTATTTTATAGTGTAGCTGTGCAAGAAATCGTCCGGGCATCGCAGGGTTTTGCAAAAGCGTATTTCCGGATTGACCGCCTCCGCTTATGATGCGGTAATCGAGATTAAACCCGATACTTTGCTGAATGAATTCAAGATCATTGATCTGCCAGATATTATTTAGATTAATATTTCCGGTAACGAAGCTGTGGCTGAAACTGCCGTTGCCTTCTGTTGTTAACAGCGTCGATGAGCTGCTCTCCTGCAAAAGGGCTCCGGTAAATGATTCTTTTCCCCGAATTTGCTTAAACGCGAGTGAGTAGTCCATGTAATTGAACAAAACTCCATAACGGAATATATGAAACCGGCCGGCTTCCAGGTAAAGCCCCAGTCTACCCGCAGGGTCGAAAGTCACTTTGTAGGAAGTATCGTTATAGTTGTATAAGGTCTGTTCCCTGTTCACAAATCGGGTAAGTGTATACGAAGCTCCGGGGGCTACATGCCATCCGCTTAGTTTGTAGGGACCATTGCTCAGATCCACAAGCGGGAAATTTTTGCGTTTGTAGGTATGCTGCCCGAAAACAGGGCTCAATATCATCAATTGAATACACGCAAGAATCAAAAGCCTTCTCATGGTTTAAAAATACGTAGAATAGCGCCTTGGGAAGTGCGGTTCTGAACGATTTTTCAGCGGATTTGTCAACAGTTAAACAGGTTTAGGTGATTTCTTTGGAAACGGATTTACTCTTTGGTACATTTACTGCAAGGATTTAAGAAACCGAAACCTTATGAAAATGTATTTCTCACGTTCGTTATTTCTGCTTGTAGTAGTTGTTACTCTTTTTTCATCCTGTAAAAAGCGTCGCGATGGTGTTGATCTAATTGTTGCACGCGATCAGGGTACTGCTGAAGCTTGTTTCAATGATTTGAAAAATATCGCTGATGAGGCTTTTAGCGGACAACTGTTTCTTTACCGTGGAGCTCAGGATACATTGGTGCACGGTTGTGCCACTGTGATTCGAGATACCAGTGCCAATCCAAAAAGCATTGTTGTTGATTTCGGTTCAGCAAATTGTCAGTGCAATGATGGTAAGAATCGTCGTGGTAAAATCAATATCACTTACAACGGATTATACCGTGACCCCGGAACGGTTATTACGCTCACTCCGGATCAGTATTTCGTAAATGATCATCAATTGATCGGTACCAAAACAGTAACAAATGAAGAGCGTAATTCCAATAATAATCTGTGGTACTCCATTGTTGTAAATGGTCAGGTTGTAAAACCAAACAATGGAGGAACCATTACCATCAACTCTACACGACAGCGCGAATGGACCGAAGGTGAGTCTACAGTACTTAATTGGCTGGATGATGTGTACCTGATCACAGGATACGGTAATGGTGTTGCTTCCAATGGAGAAGCTTACACTGTTGCAATTGTGATTCCTTTGCGCAAAGAAATGAGTTGTTACCACTTTGTAAGCGGATCGATCCGTGTATTACCCGGTTCACGTCCCGAACGATTGATTGATTTCGGCGCAGGAACTTGCGATAATTCAGCTACGATAACGGTAAACGGAACCACTTATCCTGTTTCACTTTACTAGAAATTACTTTAAGTATCTATTTTGCAGGGTGTTGTGTATTTTACAATACCCTTTTTTCGTTGATAAACAGGTTTGGCTATTTGGTGCATTCCCCTATTTTTGCACTCCAATTCATTCCCTATGGCATCTACAGCAGATTTTAAGAATGGTCTTTGTTTCCGTTACAACACGGATCTTGTTACCATTATGGAGTTTCTTCATGTGAAACCGGGTAAAGGTCCTGCCTTTGTCCGTACTAAACTCAGAAGTTTAAATACAGGTAAGATTTACGATGTAACGTTTAACTCCGGTGTGAAAATAGACACCGTACGTGTTGAGCGGCGCAACGTGCAGTTTTTGTATAAAGATGAGTCGGGCTATCATTTTATGAATACCGACGATTTCGAGCAAATTGCAGTTGAGGAGTTTCAGATCAATTCTCCTCAATTCCTTAAAGAATCGAACGAAGCAGAAATGATGTATGATACCGATGAGGATCGTGTATTAAGTGTGGAGTTAAAGCCATTCGTGGAATTGGAAATTACCTATACTGAACCAGGAATTAAGGGAGATACTGCAACCAATACTCTCAAACCTGCAAAGGTTGAAACCGGAGCTGAAGTTCGTGTTCCGCTTTTCATCAATATTGGTGATAAGGTTCGTATAGACACTCGCACGGGTGACTATATGGAGCGCGTTAAGTGACAATTTTTATTCTTGCATGACTCTGTCGTAAGGCAGGGTCATGTTTTTTTTTTAATCATACACCAAACAATTATCATTATGATCACATCCGAGCAGTACACCAAGCTGGTCGAGCGCCTGGAAGCGCTGAGGGGGTATCTTTGACATCGATAGAAAACTGATCGACATCCAGGAAGAAGAAATCAAAACACAGGACCCGAATTTCTGGAGCGATAACGAAAAGGCAGAAGCTGTCATGAAAAAGATCCGCGAGATGAAATTCTGGACAGACGGTTTTTCCAAAGCGAAAACGGCCATTGACGACCTTACGGTTTTGCTAGAGTTTCATAAAGAAGGAGGAGCAACAGAACAGGAAGTTGAACAGCAATATACGATGTCACTTGAGTATGTAGAGGAAATGGAATTCCGCAACATGCTTAGCTCTCCCGAAGATAAATCGAGTGCCATTTTGCAGATTACTGCCGGAGCAGGGGGGACTGAGAGTTGCGATTGGGCTTCGATGCTGATGCGTATGTACCTGATGTATGCGCAACGTATGGGGTATAAAACTACAGAACTTGATTTGCAGGAGGGAGATGTAGCAGGAGTGAAACAAGTAACCATTCAAATTGACGGAGATTTTGCGTTCGGTAATTTGAAAGGGGAGAACGGTGTGCATCGTTTGGTTCGCATTTCTCCATTCGATTCCAATGCTAAACGGCATACATCTTTTGTGTCTGTTTATGTTTATCCTTTAGTTGATGATAATATTGATATTGTTGTTAATCCTTCTGACCTGGAATGGGATACTTTCCGTTCAGGAGGTGCCGGTGGGCAGAATGTAAACAAAGTTGAAACAGCTGTTCGTCTTCACCATAAACCTTCTGGTATTATTATTAAAAACCAAGAGTCGCGTTCGCAACACGATAATCGCGCAAAGGCATTGCAGTTGTTGAAATCGCAGCTTTTCGAGATTGAAATGCGTAAACGCCGAGAAGCATCCGACAAAATCGAAGCCGGAAAGAAAAAGATCGAATGGGGATCTCAGATTCGTTCGTATGTATTGCACCCTTATAAATTAGTGAAGGATTTACGAACTGATTTTGAAACTTCGGATACCGTTGGAGTGCTAGATGGAAAAATCGATGGTTTCGTAAAATCTTATCTGATGGAATTCGGAGGAAATTAATTTTTGCTTCTCCTTACTGATACAGAAAAATAACTGCTCTTTTGAAAAAATCAATTACAATATATCATAATCCCCGCTGCGGTAAAAGCCGCTGTGCGCTGGAATTGCTCAGAGAAAACGGAATTGAACCAAAAGTGGTGGAGTATCTTAAGGAAGTTCCTGATCGGGAAGCCTTGAAACTTTTGCTTTCCCGATTACACCTTCGTCCGCACGATATTATTCGTACAGGTGAAGAGATGTACAAAAAGAAGTTGAAAGGATTGAATCTCAATGACGATGAATGGATTACCATTATGTTGGAAAATCCAATTCTCATTGAGCGTCCGATTGTAATTGCAGGGAACAGAGGGGTTGTGGCTCGTCCACCTGAAAAAGTACTTGAATTGATTTAAACTGTTTTGTTTTTCACTTAGATTTACTGAATAAAATATCATTATTATGGACTACAGAATTGAAAAAGACACAATGGGCGAGGTTAAAGTTCCTGCCGATAAATATTGGGGAGCTCAAACAGAACGTTCGAGAAACAATTTTAAAATCGGACCGGAGGCTTCAATGCCTAAAGAGGTTATTTACGCATTCGCATATTTGAAAAAAGCTGCAGCACATGCGAATCATGATTTGGGAGTGCTTACTGCTGAAAAACGTGATCTGATTTCCAAAGCATGTGATGAAATTCTGGAAAAGAAATTGGACGATCAGTTTCCGCTTGTAATCTGGCAAACCGGTTCGGGGACACAATCAAATATGAATGTGAATGAAGTCATCGCATACCGTGCACATGTTAATTCAGGAGGGAAATTAGCCGATGAAAAAAAGGTGCTCCACCCAAATGATGATGTGAATAAATCGCAATCGTCAAATGATACGTACCCAACAGCGATGCATATTGCAGCATATAAATCTGCAGTTGAGGTGACAATTCCGGGAATAAAGAAGCTGCGCGACACGTTTGCGAAAAAGGCTAAAGAATACAATTCCATAGTCAAAACAGGACGTACTCATTTTATGGATGCAACTCCTCTTACGCTTGGCCAGGAGTTTTCCGGATACGTTCAGCAACTTGATAATGGAATTCGTTCCATAAACAATGCTTTGGAAATGGTAAAAGAACTTGCGCTTGGTGGCACAGCTGTTGGCACAGGGTTAAATACTCCAAAAGGATATGATGTTCTGGTGGCAAAAAAAATTGCTGAATTTACAGGTCACCCTTTTGTTACCGCACCCAATAAATTCGAAGCATTAGCTGCACACGATGCAATGGTAGAATTGTCGGGCGCATTTAAGCGTGTGGCTGTTTCACTTATGAAAATTGCCAACGACATACGCATGTTAAGTTCAGGTCCACGTTGTGGTATAGGAGAAATCATTATTCCTGATAATGAACCCGGTTCTTCAATCATGCCCGGGAAAGTTAATCCTACCCAGCCTGAAGCAATGACCATGGTTGCGGCACAGGTAATTGGAAATGATGTTGCTGTTTCAATTGGAGGATCGAACGGTCATTTTGAAT
>JBKBUQ010000183.1:0-5950 GCA_046289975.1 Flavobacteriales bacterium
ATTACAAGTTAGCAGTTGTTCAACCGGAGGAACAGGTGCACTAAGTTATCTATGGTTTTTCGACAACGGAAACACCAGTACTGCAACAATACCTCCAACTCAATATTATGGTCCGGGCACTTACAACGCCTATATGGTAGTTACCGATGCAAATGGATGCGATGATACTACTGCAGGAGTATTTAGTGTAAATGCAACTGAAAACCCATCATTCTCCTATAGCCAAACCCTTTATTGTACTTCTCAAAGTGATCCCACGCCAACAATTGCAGGAACAAACGGAGGAACATTCAGCTGTAATGGATGTGTAATTAATCCAACAACCGGAGAAATTGATTTATCCGCATCAGGCGATGGAAACTTTACAATTAAATATGTAACTCCCGGGACTTGCAAAGACAGCTCAACGGTACTTGTATCGATAACAACAACAACTGCCAATTCCACCATTACACCCGCAGGTCCGTTTTGTGAACTCAGTGTGCCGGGAAATCTTATAGCAGCAACACCGGGAGGAACCTGGAGTGGAAACGGTATTATTGACGCCAATCTCGGAACCTTCGATCCATCTGCTGCCGGAGTAGGAACAACTACCATTACCTACACCATAGGGGGAGCTTGCGGATCATCGGATACAGAGACTATTTCAGTTCTTGCCAATGCAGATGTTCAGATTGTAAATTCCGACACCAGTATTTGCAACGATTTCTTTGGATTCTTTTTGCAAGCCAATTCAGGCGGAATATGGTCAGGAACCCAGGTTAGCGACAACAACAATGGAAACGGTTTTTTCTCATCAGCCGCAATTCCTGCCGGAAATTATTATGCAGTGTATACCATCGCCGGTACCTGTGGAGATAAAGACTCCATTTTGGTAACGGTTAATCCTATGCCTATTGCGCTTTTCAGTTCTTCAGTAGTTGGTTTAACCATTCAATTTACAGATCAATCCAGCGGCGCCATTAGTTGGAACTGGGTAATTACTGAAGGTGCTAATGTTACCAATTTCAGCACACAAAATCCGGTTTACACTTATATTGACCCAAGTGTATCAGTAAATGCTTGTGTGAACATTGTCAGTTCGAATGGTTGTGAAGCCACGTATTGCCAAACCATTTTACCCACCTCAACTCAAGAATTGCAATTGGAGAAAATCACTATTTATCCCAATCCTGCAATGGGGGCGAATATCAGTATTTCAGGATTACATGCCACATCGGTTATTACAGTTTATGATTTGTTAGGGCAGAAAATTCAATCCATACCTTTCAACAACCCTAATGGAAGTGGTCAGGTCAATATTTCTGAAATACCCGGAGGAACTTATTTTATTGAGATAAGGTCCGGGAACCAATCGCTCACACGAAAAATCGTGATATTGCATTAAAGAAAAAATCCCCGACAAAATCGGGGATTTTTTTATTTCACTTTAGCTAAAAGGTGTTTCATGTTGACCCGCTGATCAATAATTGCCGGGAGCTGTTCAATGGAAACGCGTTCCTGCTTCATCGAATCCCGTTCGCGGATGGTTACTGTGTTGTCTTCGAGCGATTGGTGGTCGACCGTAATGCAATAGGGTGTTCCAATAGCATCCTGACGACGATAGCGTTTACCAATAGCATCCTTCTCTTCATATTGACAGTTATGATCGAGTTTCAGCAGATTAAAAATTTCTCTTGCCTTTTCGGGTAAGCCGTCTTTCCCTAACAAAGGAAAAACAGCAGCCTTAACAGGAGCAAGCGCAGGAGGAATACGAAGTACAACACGTTCACTTCCATCTTCCAGTTTCTCTTCAATGTAAGCATGAGAAAGCACTGCCAGGAACATCCTATCCAATCCAATGGATGTTTCTACCACATAAGGCACATAGTTCTGATTCAATTCCGGATCGAAGTACTGCAATTTTTTGCCTGAGAATTTTTCGTGATTTCCCAAATCGAAATCGGTACGCGAATGAATTCCTTCCAGCTCTTTGAAGCCCATTGGGAAATCGTATTCAATATCGCAGGCGGCGTTGGCGTAGTGAGCCAACTTAATATGATCATGAAAACGATAATGCTCTGCGCCCATTCCTAAAGCCATGTGCCATTTCATACGCGTTTCTTTCCAGAAGTTATACCACTCCATCTCCGTTCCGGGTCGAACAAAAAATTGCATTTCCATTTGTTCAAATTCCCGCATTCTGAAAATAAACTGACGGGCAACTATCTCGTTTCGGAATGCTTTTCCTGTTTGCGCAATTCCGAAAGGTATTTTCATTCTACCTGTTTTCTGTACATTCAAAAAATTCACAAAAATACCTTGCGCCGTTTCAGGTCGCAGATATATGGTAGCTGAATCTCCTGCAACTGAACCAAGCTCTGTAGAGAACATCAGATTGAATTGACGAACCTCTGTCCAGTTCCGCGTTCCTGAAATCGGACAAACAATTTCGAGGTCAACGATCAATTGGCGCAATGCTTCGAGATCATTGTCTTCAAGACATTGTTTCATGCGTCCCTCAATTTCGCTGATCTTGGTTACGTGGCGCTGAACATTAGGATTGGTCTGCAAAAACATTGCTTCTTCAAAACTTCCACCAAATTTCTTTTGTGCCTTCTCCACCTCTTTTGCTATTTTCTGGCGGATTTTTTCCATATGATCTTCCAGCAAATGGTCAGCCCTGTAACGTTTTTTAGAATCCTTATTATCAATCAGCGGATCATTAAATGCGTCCACGTGTCCGGAAGCCTTCCATGTTGTTGGATGCATAAAAATTGCAGCATCAATCCCGACAATGTTCTCATGCATCTGAACCATGCTGGTCCACCAATACCGGCGGATGTTGTTTTTCAATTCAGCTCCCAGCTGACCATAATCATAGGTTGCCGAAAGTCCATCGTAGATTTCGCTGGATGGAAACACAAAGCCCATCTCCTTACAATGTGAGATGATCAGTTTTAGTTTGTCTTCGTTGGTTACACTCATAGTGCCGCAAAAGTAAGAAGATGAAGGAGAACCGTAAGTCTGAATTGAAATTTTTGCCTTTCTCCGCAATATCAGGCTTGATCAATGCTTTTGGAGCGATTAACGGTCTTTCAACCTTACATCAACTTATCTTACTTCATCGGACCTTCTAGCTTCTGTGGCAAGATAAAGGCCTACTTAAGCGAAATCCTTACGTACCTGTCAGTAACTGAATCTGGTTAGTGGGTTCTATTTTGTTACTTTTGTAAAGTGATACTTATTGATGATAAACTTATTTCGGATGAATTACTGCAGCGCAGGTTTGTGTGCGATTTATCTGCCTGCAAAGGAGCCTGCTGTGTTGAAGGCGATGCCGGAGCCCCCCTTGAAAAGGATGAAACTGAAATTCTTGAGAAAATCTATCCGAAAATAAAACCCTACCTGCGCAAGGAAGGAGTGAAAGCCATTGAAGAACAGGGAACATGGATTGAAGACAGCGATAAAGACCTTGTTACACCATTAGTTAATGGAGCTGAGTGTGCATACGTTATTTTTGATGACAAAGGAATTACCAAATGTGGCATTGAAAAGGCCTGGGAAGAAGGAAAAGTAAAGTTCCGCAAGCCCATTAGCTGCCAGCTCTACCCCATTCGAGTTAAAAAAACCCGTACCGGAGAAATCCTCAATTACGATGAATGGCCCATTTGCAAACCAGCCTGTTCATGTGGCGATAAACTCGATGTAAAAGTATACCGTTTCCTTAAAGATGCGATTACACGTCGTTACGGCAAAGCCTTTTTTGACCAATTGGTTGAAGCCGATAAGCTGCTTGAAAAAGAATCTGAAGCAGGTAAAACGGTTAAGAAAAAGAAATAGGTTACTATAAAAAAGGGATTCTTTTGGTTAAAAGCAAGACACTTGCTCCTTTTTTTTTATTCACTTCAATTTTGTTGATAGTCTTTTATCCCCGGATGAATTTAAGGTAA
Source organism: Flavobacteriales bacterium (assembly GCA_046289975.1). Lineage (GTDB taxonomy): Bacteria > Bacteroidota > Bacteroidia > Flavobacteriales_D > UBA2798 > UBA2798. Next base: position 3,933 of record JBKBUQ010000183.1, read on the forward strand.
GTTATTTTGGAAATTGTCGTTCGGATCGATGTGGTCCTGACGTTTTTTGACAGAGTATTTAACAATTCTTTCACATGTTTGAGGTGTTGTATGATTAATTTTTTCAACGTTGCTGCAAAAGCTCAACAGCATCAGGGAAAAAAGAAATTAACACAACAAAAAGCCCAACGAAATCAGGACTTTTTTGATTCGTTGTGCGAAAAACTCAATCAGAGAATAGCTTTCAGCCATGGTGAAAAAACCGTGTTGAAAACTTAAACTCAATGTGAATAGTTTCTCTTTGCCGCAGGAGGCTTTTTTTTGAATTTTTGTCTCCCCAAACAATCACTCCAACGACCGTTTCTGGTTATTCGGAGGAACGCTAAAGAGACAAACATCCAAGTACCAGACTCCTTTACCGGAATCTGCCTTGGAATCGTCGCCTTCAGCTGAAAGGTTGGAAGAAGTCAGGATTACACGAAATAGAACTATACAATGGAACAATTTGAACCCATACTGAAAGAGAACAAGGACCGTTTTGTCCTGTTCCCTATCGTACATAATGATATTTGGGCTTTTTATAAGAAAGCCGAAGCCAGTTTCTGGACTGCTGAAGAGATTGATCTCGGAGCAGATCTTTGGGACTGGGAGAATAAGCTCAACGATGATGAGCGTCATTTTATTAAGCATGTGCTGGCCTTCTTCGCGGCGAGTGACGGGATCGTGAATGAAAATCTTGCAGAGAATTTTGTGCGTGAGGTACAATATACTGAGGCCAAGTTCTTTTACGGATTTCAGCTCACAATTGAGAACATCCACAGTGAAACCTATTCATTGTTGATCGACACCTACATTAAAGATCCCATTGAAAAGGACCGTTTATTCCACGCTATCGAAACCATGGGTTTTGTGAGGAAAAAGGCCGAGTGGGCACTCAACTGGATTTCCAAGGGTTCGTTTGCAGAAAGATTAGTTGCTTTTGCAGCAGTTGAGGGTATTTTCTTCTCCGGCAGTTTTTGCTCCATATTCTGGCTTAAGAAACGTGGTTTAATGCCCGGGTTATCCTTTTCCAATGAACTGATCTCGCGCGACGAAGGACTGCACTGTGATTTTGCATGTCTGCTTTATTCGCAGCACCTGGTAAACAAACTCGACAAAAAAGTCGTAGAACAAATCATCACCGAGGCGGTTGCTATCGAGAAGGAGTTTGTTACTGACGCGCTTCCCGTGAAACTGATCGGAATGAATGCAGACTTAATGAGTCAGTACATTGAATTTGTTGCGGATCGTTTGTTACTGGAGCTTGGAAATCCGAAAGTCTATAATGTTTCGAATCCGTTTGACTTTATGGATATGATTAATCTCCAGGGTAAAACCAACTTCTTTGAGAAACGTGTAGGCGAATATCAAAAAGCGGGAGTGATGTCGACCAAAGAAGAAAACAAATTCAGTCTCGACGAAGAATTCTAATTAAAACATCTACAATACAATTACCCAACATAACCTAAAAACCACTACAGCATGTTTGTAATAAAAAGAGACGGCCGCAAGGAATCGGTACAATTTGACAAGATCACTGCACGGATCAAGAAACTGTGCTATGGGCTTAATCCTATTGTCGATCCCGTTTCCGTTGCGATTAAAGTCGTGGAGGGTATTTACGATGGTGTAACTACATCTGAGCTCGACAATCTTGCGGCAGAAGTAGCGGCTACCAACACGATCAAGCATCCGGATTATGCTTTGCTTGCATCGCGTATTGCTGTTTCGAATCTGCATAAAAACACGAAAAAGTCCTTCTCTTTAACGATGAAGGATCTATACGATTACGTTGATCCCCGCACCGGTGAGCGTGCTTCATTGCTTGCTGATGATGTTGCTGAGATCATTGAAAAAAATGCTGAGCTTCTTGACTCAGCAATCATTTACGATCGTGATTTCCGTTTCGACTTTTTCGGATTTAAAACATTAGAGCGTTCTTACCTCCTTAAGCTGCACTCCAAAGTAGCAGAGCGTCCACAGCACATGTTCATGCGTGT
>JBKBUQ010000184.1:0-3977 GCA_046289975.1 Flavobacteriales bacterium
GTCGATTACGGAATAATCCCAGTTGCTTCCTTCAGGACCAAGTATCTGCAGCATACCATTTCCGGGATTTGGGAAAGCGGTCAATTCTATCGGGTTAGCATCATCCACTCCAACTGTGCAGGACCATGCAGCAAGTTGTGTTGCCACCGAATTTCTGCGGTTGATGAGAAATGATTTGATACCCGGAAGTGTATTTCCGCCGGGAACACCGCTAACTGTGATAGTTTGATCAATATTATCCTCAAAATTCTGATTGCTGAAAAATTTCAAATTATCAGCATAAACATAGGGACGAATAACGGCAACAAGAGAATCAATTTTATGTTCAAGGGTCCAAATGCTGAAATCGAAATTTACCATTGCACATAATTCATCGGCCAGACGTTGTTTTACGGAATTGTTCAGTAATAATCGTTCATGCAGCGGACGGTTTCCTGCGGGATTGGGTGTGAAAAAAATGGAAAGTGATTCAATTTGCGAAACATTCATTCCCATATTGAAATTCCCAAATGCTTCGTTTACATCCCATGTGATGAATCTGAATTTATTGCTTAGAGAATCGTGGTACAGGTAATAATTATGGCCACTACCCAAATAGGAATCAAGGTTTGAAAAAAGAATATGCGATGCCCAGGTGGTGTAATATTCTTCAAGATTAAAATAATTGGCCAAGGTATCGGGTAAAACAGAAGTGGAAGTCATGTTCAGTTTATTGATGAACAGAATAAGATCGTTCCAATTGTTCTGCGTTTCGTTGGTCTTTAATTCGTATTTAGGGTAATAATTAGAAGCTGCGGGACCTAACCATTTTAAATCGCCGGATGGATCTCCTTTGAAATTGTTGCCTTTATCGTCGTTGAAGACACGTTTTAAAAATGTTTTATCGATTTCTTCTACAACTGTATATAAACCCCAGCTTACATTGTTAATATACAATTCTGCATAGGTGCAACGGGGTGCAGGAACTCCGCGGTGCCCCAGAAAGTCGAGCATCAATTTCTCCCGCAGAAAAGTGGGGTCTTTGAAACAATTGTTGAGGTTCAGTTTTTTCAGACCATTGTATTTTTGTCCGGGTATATATTCGTTGAAATCGAGTTTGAATGATTTTTTATTGCTGGGATTATTATAAGAAGAATTGCCTTTGAATTTCACTCCGCTGTTGGCCAGCAAGGATCCGTCAATTTCTACATCGGCTTTTACGTAAATATCATTGGTATATCCTGCAGTTAAGGAATCCCAGTATTGATTTTGGTGAAAGGTTAAACGGATCTCATGTACCGTAGCCGCACCGAAAAACAAATCGCCGGCATTTTGTGCACGTGAGAAAAGCGGGGAAATGCAAAGTGTTGCGAATAACAAAATGAATCTGCTACATCCTCCAATAAGGTTGAAGCTGATTAATGATCTTTCAGGTGCAATCATGATTAGCTAAGTAGTATCTTTATTCCCTCGTTAGGGTCTGGTATTGCTCCTAACATGAACTTAAAGTTACGTAAACACTTCATTCATTATGTCGTCTAGGGTTCAAAAGGTTGAATTTCAGTATGAGTCATTTGATTCGAGGGATGAATTGGCTCAAGATGAGCAGGAGCTGATTGCAAAGGCCGTTGAAGCTGCCGAGATGGCCTATGCGCCTTATTCCAGGTTCCATGTTGGTGCTGCTCTGCGATTGAGTGGAGGGCGCATTGTTATTGGCAGTAACCAGGAAAATGTTGCCTATCCATCGGGACTTTGTGCTGAGCGCGTTGCCTTTTTCGCTGCAGGGGCACAGTATCCGGGTAAGACCATTGAGAAGGTTGCAATTGTTGCTATTTCTGAGGATTTCCGTGTGGATGAGCCTGTTGCGCCTTGTGGTGCTTGCCGCCAAAGCATGTCGGAATACGAGATCAGGCAGGACCAACCCATTCGTTTGCTTCTTTCGGGGAGTTCGGGGAAAGTTGTGGTGATTGATAGTGTGCTCAGTCTGCTGCCTCTTGTTTTCAACGAAACCAAGCTTAAAAAGTCGCCTGCACAGTAGGCCTTAATCATTATATTTGCCCGATTCAAAATCCATTCCATGGCTTCAGAGACAAAAGCGAAGAAGTTGACCCCCGGTAAACTGGTGGCGACAGCGGACAAGAAAGTGAAATTCTCCAAGGAGACGTACGTGAAATGGTACGAAGACATGCTTGTCATGCGAAAAATCGAGGAAAAAGCCGGACAGCTTTACCTGCAACAGAAATTCGGAGGTTTTTGTCACCTCTACATTGGCCAGGAGGCTGTGGTTGCGGGAACAGCATCAGCTTGTCGTCCCGGAGATAAACACATTACCGCCTACCGTGATCACGCGCATCCCATTGCATTGGGTGTTCATCCCAAATACATGATGGCCGAATTGTACGGTCGCAGCACGGGAATGTCGAAAGGAAAAGGCGGATCCATGCATATGTTCCATAAGGAATCCAACCTGATGGGCGGGCACGGAATTGTTGGTGCGCAGATTCCAATGGGAGCGGGAATTGCATTTGCAGAAAAATACCTCGGCACAGATAACGTTTGTTTTGCATCAATGGGCGACGGAGCTGTTCGTCAGGGTGCATTGCATGAAACCTTCAATATGGCCATGTTGTGGAAATTGCCTGTGATCTTTATTGTGGAGAACAACAATTACGCAATGGGAACTTCGGTTGAACGCACAACCAATGTAACTGATCTTTCCAAATTGGGTGCATCGTACGAAATGCCTTCATTCAATGTAGATGGAATGAGCTGTGAAGCCGTTCACCTTGCCATTGAAGAAGCATGCGATCGTGCACGCAGAGGCGATGGTCCTACCTTGTTAAATATCATGACCTACCGCTACAAAGGACATTCGATGAGTGATCCTCAGAAATACCGTACGAAGGAAGAAGTGGAAGAATACAAACGTCAGGATCCCATTGAACAAGTATTGGCAACGATCCGCGCGAACAAATACCTCAGTGAAAAAGAAATTGAAGCGATCGAGCAGAAGGTTGACGCGATTGTTGAAGAGAGCGTGAAGTTTGCAGAGGAAAGTCCATTACCCGACCCGTCTGAGTTGTACAACGATGTGTACGCAGAACCCAATTACCCATACATTATCGAATATTAATTATTCCTACTACCATGGCAGAAATCATACGCATGCCCAAACTCAGCGATACCATGACAGAAGGTGTGGTTGCGCAGTGGCATAAAAAAGTGGGCGACGCTGTTAAATCGGGCGAATTGCTTGCTGATATTGAAACCGACAAGGCTACGATGGAATTTGAATCGTACCAGAATGGTGTTTTGTTACACATTGGAGTAGAAAAAGGAAAGGGAGCACCTGTAGATTCTATTCTGGCTATTCTTGGAAAGCAGGGTGAAGATATTTCTGCACTTCTCGAAGAGGAAAAGAAAAAAGCAGTTGCTCCACAGGCGGAAGTAAAAGCTGAAATTCCTGTAGCGAAAGAAGAACCCGTTAAAGTTGCTGCTGAAGCACCTAAGACTGTTTCTGCTCCGGTACAAAAAACAGTTAAGACCAGCGCACCTGCTGCCAATGCCAATGGACGCACAAAAATTTCTCCTTTGGCAAAACGTCTTGCCGAAGAGAAGGGATTAAATCCAAATCTCTTGCAGGGTAGTGGCGATGGTGGAAGAATCGTAAAACGCGATATTGAAAATTTCGGTGGAATGGGTATGATGTCCACCGGCGTTGAAAGTTATACTGAAGTTGCTGTTTCGCAAATGCGCAAAACCATTGCACGTCGTTTGGCGGAAAGCAAATTTACGGCACCTCACTTTTACCTCACACTCGAAATTGATATGGATCGTGCAATTGATGCACGTAAAGCCATTGCTGATATTTCCGGAGTTAAAGTCAGCTTCAATGATATGGTCATTAAAGCAGCTGCTTTGGCATTGAAAAAACATCCTGCTGTTAACGCCAGCTGGTTGGGCGATCGCATCCGCTACAATCAACATGTTCATATGGG
>JBKBUQ010000184.1:3987-5913 GCA_046289975.1 Flavobacteriales bacterium
GGATTGCTTGTTCCTGTAGTTCGTTTTGCTGATACTAAACCATTATCGCAGATCTCTGCTGAAGTGCGTGATTATGCACAAAAAGCAAAAGATAAAAAATTGCAGCCATCCGATTGGGAAGGTAATACGTTCACCATCTCCAATCTTGGAATGTTTGGTATCGAAGAATTCACCGCAATCATTAATCCGCCTGATGCCTGTATTCTTGCCGTTGGCGGAATTAAGCAGGTGCCTGTTGTAAAAAATGGTGCAGTTGTTCCCGGTAATATCATGAAGGTGACCTTATCCTGTGACCATCGCGTTGTTGACGGCGCAACCGGAGCTGCGTTCCTGAATCATTTTAAACAACTGATGGAGAACCCTGCAGTGATGCTGGGGCAATTCTCAATCTGAGTGTAATAATTGTCGTTATAGTTCCATTCTTATTTTCCATTCTTTCGGAAAATAATTATTTGAGCGTTGTTGCAATTGTTTGATCCATCCCAGAGGTGTCTGCTTGTATGTGATGAGGTTCCAGCCGGATTTGCCTTGTGTGCTGATGTCTTCCGTTTTTAGAAAGCGCAATGCTTCATCCTGTTCAAGTTCGAGCGATTGAAAGGCATCGGGATTCAGCGCAATACTCATTGCAAATTCGGGTTGAGGAATAATATCCTTTCCTTTTTTAACGGCCACCGGATAGGATTCAAGCGCAAAACGCAAATGTTTTTTTAGTCGGACGATTTCTGTGCTGTGGGTTTGCAGTACGATGGCGTCGCCATTACGAATCAGGAATTTTTGCCATTGCGGTAGCACCCAATCTGCAATTTCTTTTTCGCGGGTAGGAGAAACCACATCCTTTTTACGAATGTAGTGGTCGTTGCATGTTTCCGTTTTTCGTAGTGCCGATAAAAAGAAACCTTCACCTCTGGTTTTGTGAGGAAAAAAACGATAACAGGAAACATGACCTGCTTTTGTTTTTGTGATGTTCCATTCGTCAGGAACATTTAGTTCAATATTTTCTGCGGAATGATCGCTGATCCAGTTTTCAATTTGTTTTTCGTTTTCTTCGGTATTGTAAGTGCAGGTGCTGTAAACGAGAACGCCACCTTCTTTTAGGGCCGGCCATATTTTTTGGAGGATATCATGCTGGCGAATGGTGCATGTGCGGACATTCGTTTCCGACCATTCCTCGAGAGCGCGTGGATCTTTTCGTATCATACCTTCTCCCGAACAAGGCGCATCGACAATGATGATATCAAAAAATCCTTCCAGCGTAGAAAAGTTTTCCGGTGCGTTATTGGTGACATACACCCGCGGATCACCGTATTTCAAAACGTTTTCGCGAAGTACAGAGCAGCGCGGTCGTTCAATTTCATTGGCAATGAGTAAATCATTTTCTCTGAGTAGTGTCGCAGCAAGTGTAGTTTTTCCTCCGGGAGCAGCGCAGAGATCGAGTATGCGGACAGGGTTTTCAGGTAAAATTTCGCTCAGTACATGATGCAGAAACATGGAGCTGGCCTCCTGCGGATAATAACAACCGGCATGAAAAAGAGGATCGCGGGTAAAAACCGGACGTTCTGAAAGATAGAACCCTAAACTGCACCATGACACTTGTTTTTCGTTTCCGGGTAAAAACTTTTTTAGGGGATGAATCCGAATACTCACCGAAGGAGTTTCCTGCAGGGCATCAGCCAAAAGTTTTTGCTGTTGATCATTCAAGAGATGATCCAATGAGGCAATGATGCGAGCTTTTTTTTCCACTTAATTATTGTGCGTCTGTGTTTAGGAGAATTTAAATGCAGTTTGAAGAAGGTTGATTTACTTCTTCATCATTTGTTCTTTTTTTACAAGCGTGATCTTTCCGAATTTTTCCAGGGCTTTCATATCGAATGCTCCGGTATTGCCCACAAGAGTAATTGTAATTGGTTTTTGACTGATTTAGTTTTT
>JBKBUQ010000185.1:0-5864 GCA_046289975.1 Flavobacteriales bacterium
CTGGTAACAATGACCATTCCTGTTCGTGCAACAGGACCGTTTGCTGTTACATCTACGTTTACAGTTGCATTTCCGTTTCCTGTGCTGGGAGAAACTGTAATCCATGAATCAGGGCTGTATGCTGACCAGATACTATCTGTTCCTACATTGAATGTTTGGCTTCCTGCGAGTGAAGAAAAAGTGAGTAGTGAAGGGCTTGTGGCCAGATAAGGTTGTATACCGTTTTGTTGAATTACAAACGAAGATGTAACGACACCAGAAGTGGCGGTAATAGTTGCGTATCGGGGTGTGTAGGAAGAATTTGAACTAATATTTAGGGTTGCACCTTCATTGAAACCATAATATCCTGCATTTCCTGAAGTCAGATTAGGAACTGCCCAACCCTGATTAGAAGTAAGTGACCACGATGCGAGTGCGCCCACTTCGAACGAAACTGTTCCCGAATTTGATGATGTAACCAACGTGTCCGTAGTTGTTTCTACTGCTAGTGTGCGTGGTTTCAAACCAATAATAATATTTCCCGGAGTATAATTGTTTCCTCCTGCAACAACTGAATGAATGTTGTACAACCCATCATACAATCCTCCCCATCCAAAATTCACATGAAAACGTAGTGGGCTTAGCTGGTATCCATCGATGATGTAAAAATGTCCACCTCCACTTGCAAATACTGGTCTGCCTGCATCCAGCTCACTTCGAATAGCATTTTCCCAATCGGTATTTGTAAGCATGGCTTTAAGTAATCCTCTAATAGAAAGCGAATAATTGAAGTGTTTTTTTAAAGCTAGCTGGGAAGCTGAACTCAGTGAAACGCTACCGCTCCATGACATATCCAATGCTATTCCGGCATGATATAAAAGTTTTGCAACCTCAGAATTTGACGCACTAAGTGAATTAGGCATTATGCTGTAGTTGTAGGTCTGTGCAGAGAAATCTACACAATGGGTTGGGGCTGTGGTATTGCAATGACTTCCGTTGCCTGATACAGGAAAGGAATAAAATTTCAGAATTTGTCCATAGGCAGTAGCACCACATCCGGTCCAAACTCTTCCGCATGCCCCCCCTGACCCGGTAGTTGGACAATCGTTATTGTAATAACATCCCTGATTCCATGTAGTGGTGACCAACGGAGAAACCTGTGCATGGTTTATAAAAGAGCTAACCAGCAAAGAAATTAGGAGTAAAAGTTTTTTCATGGCTAAATGGTAATTAAGCGTTTTAATGTTGAATGACGATTTTTGAAAAGCGTTGCTCACCGTTGGTTAATTCAATTTGAAGTAAATAAGTACCGTTGTGGAGGTGCTGAATGGCGATGACTGAATTGTGTGAATTGGTCTGGATTAATCGTCCGTTGAGGTCAAAAATACTTACCTGTTCAACTACCGAATGAGCCTGAATATATAGTTGTTCTGAGCTCGGATTCGGGTAAATTAAAATAGCATCCGAAGACAGTTCGGAAAGGTCATTAAACACAATTACATATGTTTGTTTGTATAAAGTGTCTACTGTAGTTCCTGTAGGTGGTGTTGGCCAAATAACAATGGTGTTGCCCCCCGCACGGTAGGCGGCTGAGTCGATGGTGTGCACCACAAGCATGGTGTCGTTTCCATTTGGCGCGAGGCTGCCAGATGAGGGTTGCTGGTTTTGTGTGTGCACAATTACCGGGAGCTGGTTTACCGAGTCCCATACCCCAATATTGATCTGGTAGGATCCAAAATGAGTGACATTACCCGTGTTTTTTGTCACCACGAGGTAGGTTACCTGTTGGAACATAAGTGTGGTATCGGGAGAGCCTGGTGCGCTGATCAAGCTCAGGCGTACCTGTGCAAAGGAATTGCAAAACAGACCAAAAGTCAGGACAAGAAGAAGGGAAATGCGTTTCATGGTAGTTCGCTTTGTACAAGATTACGGCGAATTATTGACCGGGTTGCCTTAAATTTGGATAAATCTTACGCATTCAAACTATGGAGAGCGCGCTAAATCGTTTGGTTAATTCTTTGGATAAAGAGGAAATCCGACACTTTAAATTGTATGCAGGTAAATATGCCAGTGATGCAGACCGAAAGGATTTAAGTCTATTCGATTATATCCGCAAATCGGGTGATCGTTATCAGGAAGAACGCATCGTAAAGTTGTTATATCCTGGTGAAGAAAAAAACAGTTTTTACCGTCTGCGAAACCGGTTGATTTCGGAGGTCAGTAAAAGTTTACTGGTACAACATTATGATGAAGGAGACCTGAACGTGGTATTGTACTATCTGATCCTATCCCGGATCTTCCAGCAAAAACAGGATTATAAAAACGCATGGTTTTATTTGCGCAGAGGTGAAAAGAAAGCAGAAGCAGCCAGTGCGCATGATCTTCTCGAATCAGTTTATGGCGAGATCATTCGTTTGTCGTCCGAATGGCTCGAAGTGGATCCGGAAGATTATATTCGTAAGCGTGCGGCCAATCGCGATGTGCTTTCTGGAATACAACAGATTGATGATATTTTAGCAGTTCTCACTTACCGAATAAAGGTTTCGCAGAATTTTTCGAAGGGAAATCTAAAAGTGACCCGTTTACTTGACGCAACTATCCGCGAGTTTTCTGCGAATAAAGAACTAGCTGCAAGCCCGGTTTTCCGAATGAAAGTGTATCAATCGGTCAGCCGAATTTTATTACAGGAGCATAATTACATAGAGCTGGAACGCTATCTGATGGAAACCTATGCAGTATTTACCAGGGAGAAATTGTTTTCGCGTCAGAATCATGATGTGAAATTGCAGATGTTGACATATCTCGTAAACGCATTGTTCAAGAATAAAAAGTATAAAGATTCGCTACGTTACGCTGAGGAATTGGGAAAAGCAACAGATGATTTTCAGCAATTGCTCAAGGAGAAGTATCTCGTATATTATTACAATGCGCTCATTAATAATTATGCTGTGCTCAATAAAGAACGCGCCATCGAAATCATTCTCAAAGCACAACAAGAACGATCCATTGCGAAGAATAAGTTTTACCGCATCTTCCTCGATCTGCAGTTGGCTATGCAGTATTTCGATCTGAAAGAGTTTAAGCGTTCATCCAAACTATTGGTAAAAGTTCGTCACGAAGATAATTTCAAATTGTTCGATGCGGTGTTTCAGCTTAAGATTGTGATCATGGAACTTATGGTGCGCTATGAGTTGGGTGGTACCGATATCGTAGAACGCGAAATACCCCGAACACGTAAAGTGTTTGCCGAACAACTTGAGGATACAGCAAATTCCCGCCAGTCGCTGATGCTTGATTTCTTGAAAAAAGCAATCTCTGCCTCAGGTTTGAGAATTGATGCCGATTTGCGAAAAATATCAATTCAACTTATTGATGATGAGGGTTATGCTGATTCATCTGATGCGGATTTAATCGATTACAAAGAGTGGTTGAAACACAAAGGATTTTAAGGTGAATGAGTATGAAATTATGTCATTTGTTATATATAAATAGTTGTTATTGGTTATTTTGAATGAGTAAGAAATTGTCAAAATAACCTTTTTTCACCTATGAAACCGATACATCTTTGTACAGTCCAAAAAGGACATACTAAATCTGAACACTTAACACCTATACTTATGAAAAAGCTCTTACTCACATTGGCAGTCGTACTTGGAGGACTAACTGCCTTCGCTCAGAACTTTACGTTCTCGGGCACTATTACCGAAACAGGAACAGGAAATCCTGTGGCCAACCACACTGTTACGGTTATGGCAGATTCTTCGGTAATGATATTTACCGGGACTGCGGTTACTGATGCATCCGGAAATTACACAATTGTAATTCCCAATGGTGCACAAATTGGTCCGAACGTAAATTATTGGGCATGGACAGATTCCTGCAATGGGTATGCATCATTTAACTTTCAGAATATGCAGGGAACAGTAAACAGTGCAACATGGAATCTGAGTATTTGTGGTGCATCGGCAAACTGCGGAGCAACATTTACACACCAGGATTCTGCGGGCACGGCCATGATCTATTTTGCTCCTGATGTATATGATTCTGCTAATACATATACATGGTCGTTTGGTGACGGAGCAACAGCGGTTGGCCCTTCTCCGAATCATTATTACTCTGCAACCGGACAATATTACGTTTGTCTAACCGTAAGTAATGCCACTTGCACCACCACAGAATGCAGCTGGATCGTGGTTAATCCAACCAACAATGCTTGTATTGCGAATTTCTGGGCATTTGCCGATTCACTGAACAACACGGTATATCTTGTGAATAATTCTTCATGGAATGCGAATATGCAGTATGTATGGGAATTTGGTGATGGAAATACAGGCACCGGTCAATATCCTTCACATACTTACGCGAACTATGGAACGTATCTTGTTTGTTTAACGATCGCCGATGGTGCAGGTTGCACGGATACCTATTGCCAGTCTGTTACCTTCCAGCCTTTCATGAATGATGACAACAGTCGTTCCGGATTTACGCTGGTAGTTATTGCTCCAACTGCGCTGACTGTTGAAGAAGAAAATGCTGTAACTGAATTCAAAGCTTATCCTAATCCTGCAAACGAAATCATCACTCTTGATATTACCGGTAATATAAAAGGTAATGTTTCAATACAGGTTGTTGATATGCTTGGAAAGAACGCTTTAGAAGTTCCCGCTGTGATCAATGCAGGAAACAACCGAATTGAACTGAATCTCTCTACACTTCAAAACGGAATGTATCTATTAAGTGTACGTTCTGCAGATGGTTCAAACCTTCAAACTATTCGCATCATCAAACAATAATCGAATTACTACTTGCCGGAAAAGGGCCTCTTCGGAGGCTCTTTTTTTTTGTAGGGAAAAATCTAATTTCAAATTGTAAAAATAACTTCGCTTTCCGGTATCCTGAATCGTTCACCATAGATCCCTTCGGGAATTCGTTTTCCACAGGTAATGATCATGTTGATCTCGGCTCTCCAGGGTAGTCCTAATAATTTTTTTACTCGTAAAGAATCAAATCCCTCAACCGGACAAGTATCGTGTCCTTCTGCACTCATCGACAGCATAAAGGTTTGTGCAACCAATGCAGCGCTCTTGTGTACTACAATGCGAATATCGGTTCCGTTCACTTGTCGCACCATGGGTTTACGCAGGGCAATGACTTGCACGAATAGTTTTTTCAATGTTCCTCTAATACCGAAAATGTCGTTGTTGTAAAGCAAAGGCATCAGCTTTTTGAAATAGGTCATGGTGCTCATTCCTTTATGACTTTCCCTGTCGGCATAATGCTTCACTACAAAATCGTAATTGCTTTTTGCGCGACGTTTCCAGAGATCAGGCCGAGCAACTATTACAATCATTTCCTTTGCCGTTTCAGTTGTGTTTTGATCCATGCAATAGTGTGAAAGCAGTTTTAGCTTTTCAGGATCGCTTACCCTGTAGAGTTCGTATAACTGCATGTTGCTGCTGCTTGGCGCTAATCGTGATCGTTGCAAGCTTCGTGTGATTGCTTCAGGATCGTAATCGGTAGGGTGAAATTTTCGGACGGCACGACGATCGTTTACTATTTCATCAAAGATTTTTGCATATTCGGTCATGGGACATGTTTTATTAATAGGACGAATATAAACGCAAAATAGTGTAAAAGAAAAACCCCGGGTTTCCCCGGGGCCTTCCTCTCTCTACTTTGTTGCGATTATGAAAAGAACGAACTTGCTTAAAAGTGGAACAGAATTCCTCCTGTTACAGGATATACCTGAGGGCCCTTGTTTTTTTCGAAGACCCGGGTAAGACCATAGTTCACGAAGAGGGAAACATCACCGTAACCAATACTTCCGTGCAGATATGCCTGAAAGGGGTTGAAGAAATAGTGACCCTTTGATTTCGATTTGAAGT
>JBKBUQ010000186.1:0-5842 GCA_046289975.1 Flavobacteriales bacterium
TGGGGCGCCAACGCTGATTTTGCCACCATTGTCAACGAGGAGAACTTTATCGAACTCCACTTTTGAACCTTCCTCACCCGGGAGGCGGTGTACATAAACGCGCTGATCTTTTGCAACCTTAAATTGCTGCCCTGCTATCTCTACGATTGCGTACATGGGTTAGTGTTTAATAGGTTATTGAATCAGCCCTGTATTTTTACAGGGACGGCAAAGATAGGAATTATTCCAAATCACTTTCTATTTCAAAGGGAATACCGATAAGGAATTTTATTCCTATACTCTTGAGATAGCTTCAAAAATTTGATTTTCAAACAATTACAAAATAAAATAGAGGCCTATGACAATCATTCTGAATTTGGACGATCAGACCGATATCTACTTTTGATTCAGGTAGTTTACCTTTTTATTCGGACCATTGCCTTCGACTCCCCGACGCTACCGGTCGAGGCAGGCCGCTTAGTCAACGGGATTTTGCAAGCGATGGCTGAGCGGAGTCGAAGCCAGAGCCTCCCTTCACCCCTTCCTGTTAATCAGGTACACACCTGTTAGGATTACGGACATGAACACAAAGTGCCAGATGTTTATGACCTCGCTCCTCATAAAACCCCAAAAAATGGCAGTAATGGGAATAAGGTATGTTACAGTTGATGCATAAACAGCGCTGGTGATCCGTACCAGGTAATTAAAAAGTATCACAGCAATGGCAGTTCCAAAAACGGCAAGCAATACAATGTATCCCAGAGATGAATAACCATGAGGATGTGTTTGTGCAATAGAAACGAAATCGGTAGAAAACAGATAAATGCTTAGCGGAACTCCAAAAAAGAAAAATGAAACACTTGTTACACCAAGGGGATGAATGCCTAAAAGATAATTTCTGATGGTATTAACACTAATTGCATAACAAAATGTTGCGATAAGGATAAGCCCTGCATAAGCAGCTTCACCGTAAAACTCATCCGTCCCTCTCGATAGCATTAAACCTGCTGAACCCGCTATACCAAGAGCCAGCCCCAGATAATTAGCCCTGCTGAATTTGTTTTTAAAGACGAGTGCAGCAATGATTACAGTGAAAAGAGGCGTCGTTGAATTAAGCATGCCCGCCAGTGAAGGCGCAAGATGCATTTCAGCAGTGGTAAACATAAAAGCCGGAATCGCATTACCGCACATCCCAACAACAATCAGAGGCAAAAATTTCTCCTTTGGGATACGGGGAAGGTAGTACACGGCAAAAGGTAACATGACCCAAAATGCAAAACTCATTCGCATTGCAGCTACCTGATAAGGGCTGAAAACCGGACTCCCATCAGGGGCCTCTAGTCCCAACTTCATCAAAATGAAAGAACTACCCCAGGTGAAAGCCAGAATTGCCAGTAGTAGAACAGATTGAATAGGCTTTTGTTGCATGTCCGCGAAGGTAGAATTTAAAGACAAAGTGAGTGGATTGCTTTAATAACAAAAAATAACAGCCTCAATGTTGTACCTATAAAGATCACCTGTAATTTTGCAGCATGAATGAACCAATCATACTCAAGATTGAAGGAATGTCCTGTAACCATTGCAAAATGGCAATAGAGCGAATTGCCGGTGAGTGTGGGATTGACCTGATTCATGTTGATTTGCAAAATGGAAAAGCAACGTTTGACGCTGACTCAACCAAAGCAGATAAAATAGTAACTGCAATTAATGAAACTGGAATTTATAAAGCCACCAAAGCATGAAAAATATTAAAATCACAATCGCCCTTTTATTTGGAATCACTTTTTTCAGCGCTTGTTCATCGGATAATGCGGCTGTAGAAAAAACAACGACTGAAGAATTAAGCAAAGAAAAAGCACCTGTACATGCTACCATGATTGCAGATCTTGGCATTTCCGGAATGAGTTGCGAGGTGAATTGTGTTAGCAGCATAAAAAAAGCACTACTAAAAATGGAAGGTGTAGCCTCGTTTGAAATGGAGTTTGATGCTGAGAAGGATGTAAATCACGCATTCGTGAAATTCGATAATAAGGTGGTTAGTCCCGATGAAATGATTGCAACAATCGAAAGCGTAAACGACGGCATTTATAAAGTTGAATCCAATACTGAAGAAAATCTTCCTGCTGAAGGCAAAGTCAACTCTACGGGCGACAACAGTTCAGCAACTAATGGACCGGGATTATCTGTTTTTAATCTGGTTCATTTACTCCTGGAGATTTTCTGATCCGGAGCAATTAATTAATAATAAATATTTAACCCGGTTTAACGAACATAACCCGGAATATCCATTTTTTACGGATTCAATCAAATCCGCACTCCAATCACGAGTACATCATCAATTTGCTCGTAATCTCCTCGCCATTCTTCAAAAACGCGTCGCAAACGATTCCCCTGTTCATTTGGATGTTCATTTGCAAATTCCGTAATCAATTTTTCAAAGTTCGACGACTTGAATTTTTTTCCCTTTTCTCCTCCAAACTGATCTCCATATCCATCACTTGAAAGAACGATAAGATCACCGGGTTCTAAAACAACCTCGTTCAAATGGAAAGGAACAGGCTCTCCTACATGTGCACCTATTGGAAATTTATCGCCACGGGTTTCCATTAAATGACCCTTTCTGACTATATAAAGTGACTGATGAGCACCGGCAAACTGAAGTTTCCTGCTTTCAGGAAAGTAACAGACAAGGGAAGCATCCATTCCATCCCTGCGGCCACTGTCTGCAGAACTGTTGAGTGCATCAATAACCCGAATTCGAAGTGCATTCAAGATTTCGTCGGGACGATATTCTCCTTCTTCATTTACAACCTGATTTAAAATAGAAGAACCTAGCATCGTCATAAATCCACCAGGAACACCATGACCAGTACAATCTACAACTGCCCATATCACTCTGTCTTTCTTTTCAGCGAACCAGAAAAAATCTCCGGAAACAATGTCTTTGGGAAGAAAAAGAATATAACTGGCAGGGAAAATTTCTCTAAACAAGGCTTCAGAACTCATTACAGCATTCTGTATATTCTTCGCATAAAGAATACTATCTGTCAGTTCTTTGTTCTTAAGTTCAATAATTTCATTTTGATGTGATATTTCCCGAGCCTTGTCAACAACCTCACGCGTGCGTGCCATTACAATATTTTCCAGCTTTTCCTTCTCTCTTTTTAAATGACGCTCCCGCATTTTCATATAGGTAATAATCAATCCTCCGATAATCAGAATTTCAATTGCTATAAACCACCATTTCCACCAGATCGCTTTATCAATGAAAAATGAGATAGAAATTATTTCTCCTTCAACTCCAAATGCATTCACCACTTTAACCTGCAATACATACTTACCTGATGGAAGATTTGTAAACTTAATCTTGTTTATGCCTTCTGTTGATTTCCAAACTGAATCCATTCCAATCAGTTTGTAATAAAATTCGGATGCCTCCGGCATATAGAGCTGATCGGAGCTCCATTCAAACTGGAGATAATTTCTGTTATGACTTAGTTTTTTATCACCGCTTAACCATTCCTGCAATCTGCCGTTGGCAAGGGTGTCATTGCCAATAATTATCCGCGAAAAAGATAAAACCGGAATTGTACCATCCGGATAAATGTTATCAGGGTCGATTATCATGATCCCCTTCAGTGTGGTGAAATAAATACTTCCGTTATTATCAACATAGGGCGTAAAGGATCCAAACAATCCGGCCTCACATCCAAAGCCTCTGGTAAATAAAAACTTCTCTCCGCTAATAGGATCATAACGCATTAAATCTCCCTCCATTCCTATCCACATCACCCCACTTCGATCACTGACAATTACATGCACAGGCTTATTCGTAATTCCAAGAAGTTCATGATACGGCTCAACTTTATTCGATTTTCTATCGAACAAATACAGTCCTGTTTCAGTACCAATCCACACATTGCGTTTGGCATCCTGATTCAAAAAAAGTATGGTTGAGTCGGGGAAAAAATGTGTTTTTTCGTTTTTACTCCAACGTTCAAATGACTTTTCTTTAATGGAATACAAATAGAATCCATCGCGTTCACCTGCCTCAAAAAGCAGAAGGCCATTACCAAGATCAAAAAACTGCCGGTAATTGATCCAACGATTGGAATCGAAGACATCGACAATTTCAATTTCATCTTCCCGAATATGATACTTCATCAACTCTCGGCTGTGATATCCAAAAAACCAGATGAACGTACTATCCGGAGACCAGGCAAAACAATCAACAGAAAATCGAGCGAGTCCCCAATTCTTTTTAATTGAATTCGTAATCGGATCAAATCGAAACAAAGCCGATCTCGACCCAATAAGGATGTCGCCGTTAGGTAATTCAGCCATACAATTGGCGACTTTTGTATGCTTGATCAAATCCGGATGAACATTTTTTTCCTTGTACTGAATTTCCGACAAATTAATTATTCGATCCAATCGCGATTCTTTTCGGTTGTACAAACTAATTCCACTTGCACTCATTGCGTAAATCAAGCCTCGAGAATCAGAAAAAACTCGCGTTAAGGGCATAATCTCCGCTGAGCGATCGTTAAAATCAGCTTTGAGAATTTGGTTTGAAATCATTTCAAACTCCTGTTTCACCGGAACGAGAACATCAATCAGTCCGGAACCTGTACTTATCCATAGGTTTCCGTTTTTATCGCGTTTGAGGTTACGAATACGATCATCTGAAATTCCCTGGTGAACATTTACATCGTGATGTAGGTTAACACACGTTCCTAAGCGAGGATCAACCACTAATATTCCGGTCGACTGGGTTCCCACCCATAATTTACCATTCGGACCTTCTTCAATTGTCCGGGTGTTTTCGAGATTGCCCTGGTTATCGTACAATCTCGCAGTGATCCGTTTTGCACTTTTATTTTTTCGGTCGATAAAAATCAGTCCGCTGTAGGTTGCCACCCATAAATTCCCTGTTCTGTCAATGTGAATACTATGAATGATACGTAGCGATGAGCGGATATAATTCTGTTCCTTTTCAGAAATGCCGTTCAAATAATCTCCAATTGGAAAATCAGAAAATTTACCGGTTTCTATATTTAGCTGTTGCAATCGGTTTTCGTAACCATCTCCTTCCCAACTTCCAATTAAGTAAGTTCCGTCAATATCCCGAACCACTTCTTTCAATCGGGTGCTGCTTAAAGATGCCGGATCATCCACAACAGGGTAATAATTTTTCCATTCCTGTCCAGGCCGCTTAATGGAAAAACCTGCTCCCCACGTTAAAAGAAACACTGTCCCATCTTTTTCCACTTTAATACGGGAAACCATACCATTGGGAAAACCATTGGGATGCAAGGTATCCGGCACTTCGTGTTTCCATTTATCTGCGATCGGATCGTAAATGGACAATCCTGCTTCAAAATAACCAACATAAATTTTTCCGTCTTCACCAAGAAATGCACCGGAGATCGTTCGGTCCAACAAGGCATTTTCACCGCCTTTTGGCTCACCGGTATTGCGAATTAAAAAACCATCGTAACTGGCGATTCCTTTTTCAGTAATAAACCATGCCCGCCCAATGGAATCGAATCCAAGAATATTGAGTCGATTTACTCCGGCTACCTTTCGCAAATCAAGATGATCAAAACGATAATCTGTTCGCTGAGCCGAAAGCACAAACGACAATTGAAAAAAGAGAACAAAAATTCCGGCAGCTCTGATCATGGGACTTTGAAAATAGGTAAAATCATGCTCGTCCCTCTGCTCTGCTAAAACTAAAAAAGGTGATCCGCAGACCACCTTTTCTAAATCGGTTTATCGTTATTACTTCATACTTCCTACCATATCTTCCGGCTTCACCCATTCGGTAAATTGGGCATCGGTAAGCAGATTAAGTTCAATA
>JBKBUQ010000187.1:0-5756 GCA_046289975.1 Flavobacteriales bacterium
GTGATCGGTGATCCTGACGCTTCGCTACGGTCGGGACAGGTCGGTAAACGGTCCCTCTACGACATGGATTAGAAGTATAAATTGAAATAAAAATCCCTCATTTGCACTTCGTGAATGGGGGATTTTTCGTTTGGCGGTATGCTCCTTCGTCGATTTCGCCTGAAGGGGATTTATTGAAGCAGAGACTATTCGGATATTGATTTTAACTGAAGTCAAAATCAATCCCGACCGACCGCCTGGAGCGTCGGGATTTGCGTATTAAAACATTCGCACATTAACACATTAGCATGTTAGCACATTAACATGTTGGCACATTAACACATTAACACATTAGCATATTAGCACATTAATTCAATCCATCATCCCTTTTCCATCCATTATTTTGGGGAGGTATTTTTCGATGCGGGAAATTTTGGTGGCGGATTGTTTGGCCTGAGAGAAAAAAAGAAGATAACCACGCTGCCTTCCGGGTGTGAGGGATTCGAAGGCTTTTTTGAAGCTTGGTTTCTTTTTGAAAATCACGATTAGTTCTTCAGGATATTCGGGAGCGGGTTTGGATTTGAAATCGACTTTTAATCCTGCTTTTTCAATCTCAATGGCTTCGAAGATGTAGTTGCGGATCTCCTGTTCGTGTTTTACGATGTCTTTAACACTTGTAAAACGGATTTG
This sequence comes from Flavobacteriales bacterium, assembly GCA_046289975.1. Taxonomy (GTDB): domain Bacteria; phylum Bacteroidota; class Bacteroidia; order Flavobacteriales_D; family UBA2798; genus UBA2798. The sequence continues at coordinate 670 of JBKBUQ010000187.1, forward strand.
TCGCGATGCCTGTGAGTTTTCTCCGGGTGCGGTGAGGAGTTTATCGGTATCGCTGAGCAATGTACCTTTAAAGAAGCTGATAGAAGCATAATTCTTGAATGCGGCAACGATGGCTACATTGGCTTTTCCGTGGGTGTAACAGGGAACTCCCCATTTTACCGTTTCAGTAAGACCACAATCGAGAACGATGCTGCGCAGTGCGTTAAGTTCCTTTTTCCAGGTGTGTACCTTGCATTGGGGTGTTCCGCCCAAAGAGCAGCGTCCGCAGCCTTCAAGGAGGTAGGTTTCGATGGTGGTGGTCATTATTGAAAATTAAATATTCATTTTCTTAATCCAACTCAATACTCCAATTTGCCAATAAACCACTCAAACCATCCTGCGAAAAGCGGGCACCTTTAATGCGGTTGTTGGCGGGATCGATAATGTAATGTACCGCATTGCGAAAATCGGCCTTTTCCAGGTTACACTGATCGAACTGGGCACCGGAACAATCGGATCCTGAAAAATCAGCAGCACTGAGATCGGCTTCGCTAAAATCGCATTCGAGCAGACGACATTGATGGAATAACGAAGACTTTAGTTTTAAGCGGTAAAAGGAACTATGGTCGAGCTGAGAATCACGAAAGGAAAGATCCAATCCGAACGCATTGCAATTTTCGAAACGCAGTCCGAGCATCTTGCAACGCACAAATTTCACCTTACGAAAAGCTGTTTTTTCCAGTTTAGCCAAACTAAGGTTACAATCTTCAAACACACAATCCGAAAAGATCCATCCACCCAAATCCACCCCCGAAAAATCGCAAGCCACAAAACTGCACTGCTCATACTCCCCCCTCTCCAAAGCAGCCGCATGAAACTCCTTATCACAAAAAAACTCCAATTGATTCATTTATATTGAGCAAAAAACCTAAAGAGCAACACTCCTAACCAATATCTCCAATCTAATGATTCCTATCTATTAACTCCTAACTAATAACTCCTAACTAATAACACTTAACTAATTCCTCTTCCCTACCAACAACTCACCTCTTCGACGCCAACAAGGTATTCTTCAGCAAAGAAGCTCTCGTCATTGGTCCTACCCCACCCGGCACCGGTGTAATGAACAAACATTTTGGAGCCACTTCATCAAACTTCACATCACCTACAATGCGGTAACCGGCCTTCTTGCTGGTATCGGGCACGCGGGTAATACCCACATCCACAATCACCACACCATCCTTCACCATATCGGCGGTGATATGATTGGGTTTTCCCAGGGCAACAATTAAAATATCTGCAGAGCGACAAATCTCCTTGAAGTTTACTGTACGGCTATGCGTTAGTGTAACGGTGCAATTTCCCGGATAGGCATTGCGTCCCATCAAAATACTCATGGGCAATCCCACAATATGACTGCGTCCCACCACCACACAATGTTTCCCGGTGGTATCGACATTGTAGCGTTGTAAAAGCTGAATGATTCCATAAGGCGTAGCAGGCAAAAATCCGGGCAGGTTAAGTGCCATTTTTCCTACATTTTCGGGATGGAAACCATCCACATCTTTTTCCGGTTTGATGGCCTTTATTACTTTTTTCTCCTCGATATGTTGCGGCAAAGGCAATTGCACGATGAAACCATCCACATCTTCGTCGGCATTCAGTTCACGGATCTTACGCAGCAATTCTTTTTCGGAAACGGTATCGGAAAGTTTGATAAACGATGATTTGAAACCCACCTCTTCGCAATCCTTGATCTTGGAGTTCACATACGTCATGCTCGCCCCATTGCTTCCAACAAGAATAGCAGCCAGGTGAGGAATCTTTCCACCCTTGCGACGGATCTCATCCACTTCGGCTTTTATTTCCAGTTTAATTTCTTCAGAAGTCTTTTTACCGTCGAGGATTTGCATGAGAAACGTATTTAAAAACAAAGATAGGAAAACCCACTAAGGCACAAAAACACAATGAAACACCAACAAAAAAAGGCGTCCTAAGACGCCTTTTCTACATAATTATATCTTAATCACTGTTCACCGCATATCCCGACCAAAAGCATCAGGAAGCGCCGGGATCACTTGTCACCGTCCTGTCCCGACCGTTAGCGTCGGGATCACTGTTCACCAAAAAATCAAGCAAGAACTTCCTTCACCTTCGCAGCAGCATCTTTCAGCTGAATTACGGAGTGAACTTTTAGTCCGCTTTCATCGATAAGTTTTTTCGCTTCAGTAGCATTGGTCCCCTGCAAACGAACGATGATGGGCACACGTATATCGCCGATGTTTTTGTAGGCATCCACAATACCTTGTGCAACGCGGTCGCAACGCACAATTCCTCCGAAGATGTTTACGAGAATTGCTTTTACATTTTCGTCCTTGAGGATAATACGGAAAGCATTTTCAACGCGCTGTGCATTGGCAGTACCTCCTACGTCGAGGAAGTTAGCCGGCTCACCGCCTGAAAGTTTGATGATATCCATGGTAGCCATTGCGAGTCCTGCACCGTTTACCATACAACCCACGTTACCGTCGAGTTTCACATAGTTCAGGTCGAAGGAAGCAGCTTCTACTTCGGTAGGATCTTCTTCGGTTACATCGCGCATTTCTGCATAAGCCGGGTGACGGAACAATGCGTTATCGTCGAGCGTAACTTTTGCATCTACTGCAATGATTTTATCATCGGAAGTTTTGAAAACAGGATTGATCTCAAACATGCTGGCATCGCATCCGAGGAAAGCTTTGTAAAGTGCATCAACAAACTTCACCATCTCTTTGTGCGCATTCCCTGAGCATCCGAGATTGAAAGCAATTTTGCGGCACTGGAAAGGCATCAGTCCTACTTTAGGATCGATCTCTTCCTTAAAGATCAGGTGCGGCGTTTCTTCAGCAACCGCTTCGATATCCATACCACCTGCAGGAGAGTACATCACGGTGTGACGACCCTTGGCCCTGTCGAGAAGGATGGACATATAAAATTCTTTGTGTTCGGAAGGCCCCGGATAATACACATCTTCAGCGATCAGCACTTTATGCACCTTTTTACCGGTTGGAGGAGTTTGAGGGGTGATCAGTTGCATACCGATGATATTGGTTGCCTTTTCACGGAGATCATCCAGACTCTTGGCCACTTTCACTCCACCGCCTTTACCACGACCACCTGCGTGGATCTGTGCTTTTACAACGTAGAACTTAGTTCCGGTCATCGACTCAAGTTGCTTACCGGCAGCCACCGCCTCCTCAGGAGTGTGAGCCACAATGCCGCGCTGAATGGCGACACCGTACTTGGAAAGGATCTCTTTACCTTGGTATTCGTGAAGATTCATGATGTGTTTTTTAAGTCTCCAAATGTAAGCGTTGCAAGGGAAAAAGGGAAAAAAAGTTTTCCTGTCCCCTGCAAGACCTAGCAAGCTGACTTCCAGCAAAAAAGACCCGAAGGAAGCACTATGAATTGTGGAAAACCAATGTTTACAGCTATGTAACCGTGCTGCTAATAGCGCGTCACATCCGGACCGGAATCACCATTTGAGGTGCACCAATTTTCCAATGGCAGGAGGAGGATTCAGGCTTAAGTAGATCATTTCCTTTTTTCCCGAACGAACTTTGATCCACCAGCTTTCACCACGAAATCCTGAATCGGCAACCTTACCCGAAAAAAGTGCGTGCGCTTCGGTAGTGATTCTCACGACAGAGGGACGGACAAATTTCTTTCCGATCTTATTGTACATTCCGAATAATGCTGCGGTGTATTCATGTTTCGGAGAAAAATAAAGCGAAAACGGATCACCCTGGTCCAGTATCTTTCCTTTTTCCATGATGACAATTTGATCGCACACCTCAAGAACATCCGGTGCATCGTGCGAGACAAAAATGAAAGAGAAATCCAGCTCCTCACGCAATTCACGCAAGTAGAGCATGATTTCCGATTGCGTGAGTTTGTCGAGGTGACTGAATGGCTCATCGAGCAAAAGTAATTCCGGTTCTTCGGCCAATGCACAACTAATGGCAAGCATCTGTTGCTGACCACCGCTTAGTGCAGAAGGTTTTTCTTTTCGTAAATGATCGATCTTACACAATTGCAGCAGTCGATCCGCCTTTGCACGACGGAATTCGGGCGTGTAGGCCAGTAATCGGGCATAGATATTTTCTTCAACAGTATGATCGGGCAAGAGTGCAAAATCCTGAGCGATCAGTTTCATTTTTGGATGTCCGGGAATAAGATGCTGCTCGGGACCTTCCACACGTGCCCCATTGAAACGTACTTGTCCGGATCGGATATTCAGCAGACCGTAGATCGCTTTAAGCAAGGTCGTTTTTCCACTGCCGCTGCGTCCTGCAATTCCAAGAGAAAAACTACCTTCAATGCAAAACGAAACAGTGTTAAGAACAACGTGATTTCCTTCTTTGTAGGAATAGGAAAGTTTATCGATCTCCAGCTTCATTCGAGCAAACGGCAATCGAGGTTGAGATCAGGAGCGCTGTAACAACGCTCATCGCAATTCCATGATTTTTCAAGTCGCAATTTACCACCATCGTAGGCAGTAACCCTGGTTGTATTGGCGGTTGTATTGATCAAATACACAGCCTTTACCGAATAGCGTTCCGAAATGGGGAGGTAATACGAAAGTTTATCTGTAAATGCAGTATCGCGCAAAACCACCAGTTCATCTTCGGCATCGCCATTGTAAATGATAAAGGGAACACCAATTCCGTATTTTGTGGCGCTGAATTGAATATTCACCCATGAAGAATCCGGTTTGTTGGTATTGCAAATTTTATTCGGATCACACTCCTCACTCCGGAAACAGGATTGCAACAAGAGGATCATAAAAAAACCTGCAAGCAGAACTTTATTCATAATTCAGTGAGATAAAAAGTAATTCCGAAAAAGATCCGGTGTTGCGGAATGCGTGGGTTTTGCAGATCGAGAAAAGAGTAGCCGAACTTAAACATACCACCCGAACCAATATCGAAAGCAGCACCCGCATAAGGTGAAATATAAGCAAGAATTTCGGCGTGGCGACGAACCCCGCGGTAATTCCCGAACATGACACCACCCTTTGCGCCCACTAAAAAGCGAAAAGTGGATGAACCAACAGGTAGTTGCAGCAA
>JBKBUQ010000188.1:0-5656 GCA_046289975.1 Flavobacteriales bacterium
CCTCACACCAAAATAAACTCCCCTGCCTCTGGTGCGGAAACCATTGATTTCGGCATACTGCGTATCAAAAATATTCTCAATCCTCAACGTCGCACCAATACCGGAACTGTGTTTCCAGGATGAGTTCATATCGAGCAAGGTGTAATCTTTTACGAGCAATGTAGATAAACCACCTGAAGGATAAATGCTGTAATCGTAATACAAATCACTGCGTGCTCCTGCCATGCGGAGTGTGGTGCTCAGATCAATTCCTTTTACCGGTTTCCATCCGAGCGTGATGCGCGCTGTTGTGGGGCGGCGGGAGAGACCGAGTTGTTCCGTTTCTCCGGTGATGAATGCGCCACTGCTGTAGAGTTGAACGTGATGCCCTTTCGTTTGAGCGGTGTCGATTCCATTGCTGAGAAGAACAATTTTCCCTTGTACAAGACTTGCGTTGGCAATAATGTACACTTTTTCGCTCAGCTCCGAACGCAGACTGATTTCTATTCCATTGCTGTAGAGTGTTCCAACGTTTACATAGGTTGCACCAACTCCATCCATCCATCCCAGGCTGTCGATGGAGGAATTTTTGTTCCAGAGATTCACGTAATCGATCATGTTTTCAGTACGATTGCTGAACCATGAAACAGTCATCAGCGATTTATTGCTGATGCGGTGTTTCAATCCTGCCTCGAACGAGCGTGATATTTCTGAATTGAGCCCTGTATTTCCCAATGTAATGCCGAAGCCGTAAAAATCATCGGGAGCATACAATTGATACAAGGAGGGCCCATTGAATCCGGTAGAGTAGGAGAGGTACAGCAGATCTTTTTCTCCGATCTTTATTGATGGATTGATCTCCCCGGTAAACGCCGTTCCAAAACTGCTGTTGTTGATGTAACGTCCGCCCAATGTGAGATCAAAATTTTTCGCTTTTTCATGAAGCAGTGTTCCATTCAAACGCAATTGTGAAAAGGTAGAGAGGGTGTTGATGTGTAAATCCAGCGAATCGAGATTGCTTTTGCTTTCGTACATCCAAGCGGTATTGATGTAATACGATTCCTGATTCATAGTTTCCTGATAGAAGGATGCTCCTGCAATGAAACGGATTTTGTCAGAGAGATACGTTAACTGCAAATCGTGCGACATCAGTCCGCCTGTATTTCTACTGTCGGAATAGGTCTGATCGGTGTTCCCCAGTGCATCGATCACGGACGAATCATTCACGGCATAACGCTCCATCATAGATAATCCGCCGAGGTAACTCAGTCGCATCTTCTCATTGAATTTGTAGTCGATTCCTGCACTGATGGCTTTACGTTTGAAGTCGAGCGTGTAGTTTTCATCGTCGCTATACGCTCCGCGATCAATATCCGTTTGTTGGTCATGCAAACGAAGACTGGTCCATGCACTGAATTTTTTCTTATCAATTCCAATTCGCGCAGAAATATCTGTTTTTACAAATCCGTCTCTGTCGCGGTTTTTAAAAACACCTGCTGTGGATACGGTATCCAGTGTTGCATCAATTCCTGTTGAATTCATTCGGTACGCAGATGCATTGGCATAGAATCCGCTGCTGGTATCGCGGTAATTGAGGAAAACTTGTGCGTTCAGACTTTTTCCTTCGGGTGCAAAGAGTCCGCCTTCTGCGAGAACACTGCCGCTTAGTCCTTGTTGTTTTCCTTTTTTGGTGATGATGTTGATTACTCCTCCAATGGCGGAAGAACCAAACAAGGTACTGTGCGATCCGCGAACAATCTCAATGCGCTCTACATTGGCTAGTGAGATCTCCGAAAGATCAACAGCATTGTTTACCGAAGATGGATCGGTGATGCGGACTCCATCAATGAGAATGATCGTCTGATTGGAGTTGGTTCCCCGCATGAAAATAGTTTGTACCATTCCCGGATTCTGGTTGGCGCCAACTACGTAAATGCCTTCCTGTGCGGTGAGTAATTCGCCTACATTGCGGTAAGCCATTTTTGCGATTTCATCTGATCCGATCACGGTTACACTACGCGTGGTTGCGGATGGATCTTCCTCAAAGCGTGAGGCGGAAACGATGACTTCCTGAAGCAGTTTGCTGCTGTCTTTGTCCTGTGCCTGTGCGGTGAATACGTTTACCGCGGTGAGAAACATCAGGACCACTTTTTTCTCCTTTTTCATTTTTTTAGGATTAAAAAATTAAACAAAGGAGTAAAGAGGTCGGCAAATGGAAAACGGAATGGAGTTCTCCATTCGCAGATTCTTTACCCGAGAACCTGGGAATTGAGAAGAGTTGCGGTACGCGCGCTGTACGATGGCTCATCCCGGATAGGGCAGGTCTTCTGGCTCATCCTTCGCGTTGCCTTCCCGAATGCCTGAGCAAACAGTGGCGGTGTGTGTGAACGCATGGAGATTGCTCTCCGGACTTACAGCTGCGGGAACAGCTCCCGGTTTACACGGGATTCCCTTTTCATCCTCCTCCCGAAGCATCGGGATTCAGAACCATATCCGGGCCGAAGATAGTCAAAATCCCGGGCTTCAGCCTGAGAATTTTTCCGAATCCTTTTTTGTAACCCCAGGCTGAAGCCCGCGGGGTACACACATAGGATAGGATAGCTTTGCTATCCTATCCTATGCTATCCTATTCCAAGAAGGGGGGACCAAAACCTAAAACAAATCTTCCACTTTTTTCGGACGACGATCTCCCATCCATTCGAAATCTTTCAGAAAGCGATCCTTGGGATTGATCTTAGCTATTGGAAAAAAAGTAGCCGTAGGCTCGGTATGGAAAACAATATTGCTTATCTTATTTTCTTCTACGTAAATATCAATATCCGAACATTCCGCCTTGTTCATGCCAATGAGCGGTTTTCCTTTTTCTCCGGCGTAGTAAATGGTCTGACCATTACCTTTAATGGAAATGTGCAATAGTTTTTCGTCTTTGAAATAGCCGTGCATGGTTCGTCCTTTGATCTGATTATAGCACAAGGAATCTGCATACGAGGAGATAAAACAATTTCCGATGAGATCGATGCGATGCAATTCTTTATTTCTGAAATGCACTTCCATTCGTTGTGCACTTAATTGCTGATCATCCTGCCAGATAACCGGTTTGCCGAGCAGGTTCAGCACCGAATCTTTTTCATGATAATCGAGCGTATCGCACATACCCTGAACATCATTTCTGAAAAAACGGACATTCCGCCACGCACGCATCCACTGAGTGCTGTCTTTACCTTCGCGTGAAGCAAATAAAGTATCTGCATGAAGATACAGGGTGTCATCGTCGAATGGACGCATCATTAATGCGCTGTCGGTTACGAATGCAGATTTTAATTTTTCATTGAACCATCCGTATTTTCCGGAGAGTGTTGATTTGTTGGTGGTATCGTAAAGCGAAAAAAATCCGCGTGCTGTACCCAGTCCTGATTTCTGTGAATAATCGAGCGTATCGCCACGAAATTTGTATTCGCCGTTACTCATGTAAACATTTTTGATAAAACGCGATTGATCTTTTCGCGTATTGTACCATCCTCCTTCGCACAGGATCACACCATCGTTGGTGCGTAAAACGGTTGGACCATAAAACCATGCAGTTTCCGTTGGTGTATGATAGCGAAGTGTGTCGCAGGTCATGGTGTAATCCGGATGTTTTAGCATAACATCTCGGGAGAAAAAAATATCCTTGCTAGAAGATCTGTACTCTCCAAATTTGCTCGTGAGAACATTTTTATTTTTTGCAGAGCGGATAATTCCTCCTGTAGAATACCAACCGCGTCCTTCCTTCGAAACAAATTCAAGCGAATCGGTTTCCATGCTCATGTCGAGTTCCACCATGCGTATATGTCCCCGTAATTTTCCGTAGCCGGTATTGCCATCGTAAAAAAGAGAATCGCCGTACATATTCAGACTGTCGCCTTGTTTCACATGGAGGTGTCCGAACGCAAATAATACATTACGCTTCTGGTAGATCCATGCGCTATCGCAATACATTAGGGTATTGTCGTGACGCACCTGCACATTACCCAGTGCGCGTTGGGCATCACCTTTGCGTTGATCGAAAATGACTTTATCGGCATTGAGTAGCTCAACATTTGCCGGTGGAGGATTCTTTCCTTTGGTTCCTGCGTTTTGCGCATAACTGATTGATCCGCCAAAAAGCAGGAAGGATAGCAGGATATGCAGAGACTTGATCAAGGTTAAACAACGCTGGTTTAGGTTTTATCGCATATTTCGTTCCAAAAAAATATCCTGCCCTTGTGGAGCAGGATATTCGGTGTTCCGTTTTTTTTATTTACCGAGTTTGGCTTTCAGACATTTGTCGATCGGCAGTGACTTTATCTCCGTAAATACATACTGCGAGGTCTTTCGTCATTTTTCCGCTTTCAACGGTTTCTACACATACTTTTTCCAGTGCATCTGCAAAGTTGATCAGCTCCTGGTTGTTGTCGAGCTTACCACGAAATGCAAGCCCGCGGCTCCATGCGAAGATGGATGCGATAGGATTGGTAGAAGTACGATTGCCTTTCTGATGTTCGCGGAAGTGGCGCGTTACTGTGCCGTGTGCAGCTTCTGCTTCCATCACTTTTCCGTCGGGAGTTACCAATACAGAAGTCATCAGTCCAAGTGAACCAAATCCCTGCGCAACCGAATCCGATTGAACATCTCCGTCGTAGTTCTTACAGGCCCACACAAATTTTCCGCTCCATTTCATGGCACTGGCCACCATATCATCGATGAGTCGGTGCTCATAGGTAATTCCTGCTGCCTTGAATTTATCCTTGAATTCTTTTTCATACACATCCTGGAAAATATCCTTGAAGCGTCCGTCGTATTTTTTCAGAATGGTATTCTTGGTAGAAAGGTAAAGCGGCCATCCTTTTACTAGCGCCATATTCATACATGCACTGGCAAATCCGCGAATGGATTCGTCGACATTGTACATGCTCAATGCAACTCCTGGTCCGTTGAAGGAATACACTTCCTGCTCAATCACAGTTCCGTCTTCACCGGTGAATTTCACCATCAGTTTTCCTTTACCGGGTACCACGAAATCCGTAGCTCGGTACTGATCACCGAAAGCGTGACGGCCAACAATGATCGGTGAATCCCATGTAGTAACCAGACGCGGAACATTTTTACATACGATCGGCTCGCGGAATACTGTTCCGTCGAGGATATTGCGGATAGTACCATTTGGCGACTTCCACATTTGCTTCAGTTTGAATTCCTTTACACGTTCTTCGTCGGGAGTAATCGTAGCACACTTGATCCCAACACCGTGTTGTTTAATGGCATTTGCAGCATCAATGGTAACCTGATCGTTGGTGGAATCACGGTTTTCCATTCCCAGGTCGTAGTACTTGATATCCACGTCGAGGTAAGGAAGGATAAGTTTGTCCTTGATGAATTTCCAGATGATTCGGGTCATCTCATCACCGTCGAGCTCTACAACGGGATTGGCTACTTTGATTTTGCTCATGATTTAATCGTTTTGTGAGGGTGGCCAAAAATAACTTTTTTCACAGCAAAACAAGGGGGAAATTATTCACAATTGTAGGGGAGTGTTGAACAGTGAACAGTGAACAGTGAACACTAACCTATTAGCCTTATCCCCTAACTGATAAAAAAGACCTATTCTGCCATCAATCCACTTTTTCGGGACGGTAATAATTGGAGAGAGAGGAGATCA
>JBKBUQ010000018.1:0-29960 GCA_046289975.1 Flavobacteriales bacterium
CGAACCCCCGGACCTTTGACAGTCAACGGTTTTCAAGACCGCCGCAATCGACCACTCTGCCATCTCTCCGCTGCAAAAATACAAAAAGTTCGTTATGGCAAACTTTTTGGGGCAACATTCCGAAAAAGAGTGGAAATAAATTCGTCCAAGTCCTTTGTTTGCCCGTGAACTGCCGATTCTACAACCTGGATGTCAATACCCTAGTTTTCGCTTGCAAGGTTCTGCTTTTGCGTATCTTTACATGAATTGTTCTTCTATGAAAAGAGTTGTTTTTCTGCTGTTGGTGCTCGCTGTTGTTTCAGGACATGCTCAGCGGGCTCGTCTTGAGGTGTATCTCGATCACAAACGCTTTGCAACACCCGACGGTAAAGCCTTGGTTGAGGTTTATCTTCAAATCAATACTTCGAGTTGTAAACTCAAGCGGAATGATGATAAAACCATCAGCGCGAAAGTAGAGGTTACCGAGATTATCAAAAAGGGTGAAACGATTATCGATTTCAGGAAGGCTGTTATTGATAGTCCGAAAATGGCAGATTCATTGTTATCGGACTTTATGGATCAGCACCGCTTTGCTCTGAATCCTGATAATTACGAAATAGAAATCACTGTTCGCGATCTTTTTATGGATTCGCTAAATACCATTACCACCGTATTGCCACTCAATATTTCTTCAACGCCGCCAAGCATTTTCTTTTCGGATATTCAGCAAATTGAAGGGTATAAGAAAGCGGAAAAGCTGGGCCCGTTAACAAAAGGGGGAATGGATCTCGTTCCATTTGTTTCGAATTATTATTCGCCGGAGTTTGAAAAGCTTGCTTACTATTTTGAAATCTATAATTCTCTTCGTCTTGGTGAAGGAGAATTGTTTTTGCTGACTCAATTTGTGCGCGAAAAACGTACCGGCGAACTTGTTCCGGGATTATCCAAATCACAGCGACAATCGGTAAAAGAGGTGATTCCGGTATTAACAGTTTTTGACATCTCAAAACTTGCATCCGGCACTTATGAACTGGTTGTAGAGGCCAGAAATAAAAACAATGAGATTATTGCTACCAATTCCTGGGAATTTCAGCGCAATAATCCTGAAACAGATATTAGTCTGGAATCGCTGCTAAAAACGGATATTAAAGCAACCTTTGTTGATAAGATAACGAATTCAGATACGCTTAATGAATACATTTTTTGTTTGCGTCCAATTGCCTTGCCTGCGGAAATTTTATTTATCGATTCTGTTGCAAGAATTCTGGATATGAATTTTAAAAAGCAGTTCTTCTATCAGTTCTGGAAAAACAGAGAACCCGTTACTCCGGAATATTCATGGCTGAGGTATAAATCGTCCGTGGCTATGGTAGAGAAACTTTTTGCGACCAGTATCAAACGCGGTTACCAAACCGATCGTGGTGCAATTTATTTGAAATACGGATCACCGGATTGGGTGCTTGACCGTCCGAATGAGCCGAGCTCTTATCCTTATCAGGTTTGGCAGTACAAGAAGCTGGGGCAGTTCAATAACAAACGATTTATCTTCTATTTGCCCGATCTGGTAACCAACGATTATGTGGTTTTGCATTCGGATGTGCCGGGAGAAGTACGTAACCATCGCTGGCAGCAAATGCTGAATGCACGCAACAGTCCGAATATCGACATCGATAATCCATGGGGAGGAAATAACCCTCACTATGGCGGTAATGCCGGAGAATTTTTTCAGAATCCCCGTTGATGCGTCCTTCGGTTATTGTAGCGCTGCTCAACTGGAACGGTAAGAAACATCTTGCCGAATTTCTTCCATCCGTTGTAAGCCATTCAGGAGATGCAAGAATTGTTGTGATCGATAATGCTTCCACCGACGATTCTGTAGAATTTCTGAAATTGAATTTTCCTACCGTAGAAATCATTCTCAACAAAACCAATTCCGGTTATGCGGGTGGATACAGTGAAGGACTCGGAAAGCTGGAGGCGGATTATTTTATTCTTCTCAATTCGGATGTTGAGGTTACACCCAATTGGATCGATCCGGTGGTGCAACATATGGAAAGTGATAAAAAAGTTGCAGCTGCCCAACCTTTAATTCGTTCTTATTCCACTCGTACTCATTTCGAATACGCAGGAGCAGCAGGAGGATTTTTGGATAAGGATCACTATCCCTTTTGCAGGGGCAGAATGTTTGAAACAGCAGAGGAGGACAGAAACCAATATAGTAGTGTGAGAGAAATCTTTTGGGCAACCGGTGCATGTTTATTTGTGCGTGCCTCTGCCTATCGGGAAGTGGGTGGACTCGACCCCGACTTTTTTGCGCATATGGAGGAGATTGATCTTTGCTACCGTTTAAAAAACAGGGGATATAAAATTCTTGCAGTTCCACCTTCCACTGTTTTTCACCTTGGTGGAGGTACTTTGAATTATGATAGTCCGAATAAAACCTACCTTAACTTCCGCAACAATCTCTTTTTGATCCATAAAAATTATTTTGGATCCTTTCTTTTCTTCAAAGTACTCAGGAGATTATTGCTTGATGGATTAGCTGGTTTGAAATTTTTATTCTCAGGGAAATGGAAGCATTTCACGGCTGTAATAAAAGCGCATTTTCATTATTACGGAAAGCTAAGTTTACTGGGAAAAAAAAGAAGCATGAACCGAAATATGCGTTCAACATATAATCCTGCAGGGATGTATAGAGGATCTGTTATTCTGGACTATTACCTGCGAGGTAAAAAGACGTTTTCGGCTTTGGAAGAGAAGAAGTTTTTGTGATCAGTTTCCAAGCGCAAAGATCACCAGGCGTTTGTGCAATCCCGGTTTTTGTTTTTTCCATCCTGCAATTGTCTTACTGCGGATATCTTCGGTTGGCAAAGTAATATCCGTCGCAATACATAACATGCTTCGTTCGTCACAGCTGGAGATAAGATCATTTAGCACCTGATCATTGCGGTATGGAACATCCATAAACAATTGCGTGTTTCCGTTGCGGGCAAGTCGTTCCATTTCCTTGATTTTTTTCGACCGCTGATCATTTTCCTTCGGAAGATATCCGTTGAAGGTGAATTGTTGTCCGTTAAAACCTGATCCCATCAGCGCAAGCAATATAGATGAAGGTCCCGGAACGGGAACCACGCGAATGGCTTCTTTATGTGCAATACGAACAACCTGCGCACCCGGATCGGCAATGGCAGGACAGCCCGCTTCTGAAACCAGTCCTACATCCTTACCTTTTCGAAGCGGTTCAAGCAAGGAGGAAATTTCTTCAATGGGTGTATGTTCGTTTAACTCTTCAATAGCAATTTCCTGCAAGGGCACAGGAATACCGGCTTGTTTGAGAAATTTTCGTGCAGATTTTGCGTTTTCGGCAATGTAGAAACGCAGATCACGAATCAGTTGGGTATTCATCCCGGCAAGTGTTCCGGTTGACGCTTCATCGCCCAGCAGCGTGGGAATTAAATAAAGTGTGCCTTTTTCCATCAGGAATGCTCTTCGAGAATTTTATCACAAGCAGAATCCAGCAGACGGTACACATTTTCAAATCCAGATTCGCCACCGTAGTAAGGATCGGGAACACTCATACGCTGACCGGGAAATGTATATTCCAGAATCATGCGGACACGGTTGCGGTGATCATCGTTTTTTGCAAGTTTCATGATGTTCGAAAAGTTGCTCTCATCCATTGCAAGAATAAGATCGAAAGCTTCAAAATCATTAACATTGAATTGTCGTCCACGTAATGAAGAAATATCAATGTTGTATTCCTTCATCTTTTTTACCGACCGCCGATCGGGCGCTTCATCAACGTGGAAATTTGATGTTCCAGCCGAATCGATCTGCCAGGATTTTCCCACAGCATTGGCTTTGTGGCGCATGATTCCTTCTGCCATTGGTGAACGGCAAATGTTTCCAAGGCAAACCATTAAGACTTTCATACTACAACAAAATATATAAGTGATAAATGCCTGCAAAAATTCCCAATACCGGAAGTGAAAGCAGTATTCCATCAAAACGATCAAGCACACCTCCATGACCAGGCATGAGTTGACCTGAATCTTTTACACCTGCTTTTCTTTTTAACAAGGATTCTGACAGGTCTCCCAATGTTCCGAAGACGGAAACGATGAGCGGAATTACAATCTGAATTGCAAGCGGAAGTTCAGGTATCATTCCACTTCGAATAATGATCTGCATCGCTACTTGAGTGAATAAGATTCCGCCAAGAAATCCTTCTATGGTTTTATTGGGTGAAATACGTTCCCATAATTTGTGTTTGCCAAGAAACTTTCCACTAAGATAAGCGAACGTATCATTACTCCAGATGAGAATAAAAAATGCAAGGATTGGTCTGCCGTCGTAATGGAATGAGTCGGAAAAATCGATCAAATGAAAGAGCAAACCAAACGGAATTCCGATATAAAATGCAGCAAATATTCCATTGCTTGTGTTTTGAAAACCTCCTCCGTTTTCATCCAGCATATCAGTAATCATTATAGGAATTGCTAAAATTCCGGGAAAGCAGATTGTGCAGAAAAAGAGTGTTTTTATATGGTTATAGAAATCAAATCCCAATTCTTTTTGCATGGGCATTGAAATAAAAACACTTGTTGCAAATGCCAGTATTCCGGAATAGAGGATGGACCACTTTTTTAAATGGGGATTTTCTGCCGATCTCAGTTTGTAGAATTCAAATAATCCGATTACCACAATCAGGCTGAACAATGCCAACAGCGACCAAAAACTCCAAAGAATGGCGCCGCATAACACCACTACAAACACCAGACCTGAAATGGAACGTTGCAGCATTTCAATTCTTTTTTTCGAAGTTTGATTGAATAAGTGAAATGGCTTCAGGAACCTTGTCTTCCAAAACTAGAATCTCTACGTGACCAAATCCGTAACTGCTGTCGTTTTTATCGAGCAACAATACACCAATTTCATTTTCTTCAAGAACGGCCTGCACCATATGAGCATCCATCGGATTGTTCACCGTATACACTTTCACCCAGCGCGGATCGTTCATTCCTACTTGTCTTCAGGTTCGGTTGGTGGCGTACCGGAAGATAAATTGTCCCATTCAAGAATATTTTTCTGCTCACCGGCTTCTGCAGTTCCTTCTGGACTTACAGTTTTTTCTTCCGGTTTTTTCTCTTCGGGTTCTTCTTTATCGTACGGACGCTTTCCAAAAATCTGTTCGAGATCGTCCTTGAAGATGACTTCGCGTTCAAGTAACAAGCTGGCAAGTTTATCCAGTTTCTCTTTATTGGCGCTAAGTAATTCTACTGCACGTTTAAACTGACCTTCAATGATCTTACTCACTTCGGTGTCGATCGTTTCAGCGCGTTTTTCCGAATAGGGTTTTGAGAAAGCAAACTCTCCTCCTTGCGGATCGTAATAAGAAATATTTCCGATCACATCATTCAAACCGTAAATGGAAACCATTGCATAAGCTGTTTTGGTTACGCGTTCCAAATCGCTTAATGCACCGGTAGAAATCTTGTCAAAAACAACTTTCTCCGAAGCACGTCCGCCAAGTGTGGCGCACATTTCATCCAGCATTTGTTCAGTACGGGTAATCTGTCGTTCTTCAGGAAGATACCACGCTGCGCCTAAGGATTGTCCGCGCGGCACAATGGTCACTTTTACCAGTGGAGAGGCGTGTTCAAGTAACCAACTCACTGCGGCATGGCCTGCTTCGTGATAGGCTATAACACTTTTCTCTTCTTTGGAGATGATTTTATTTTTCTTTTCCAATCCGCCGATGACACGGTCAACTGCATCGAGGAAATCTTGTTTTTCTACAAATTTCTTTTTCTTACGGGCAGCGATCAATGCAGCTTCGTTACAGATGTTTGCAATATCGGCACCGGAAAAACCGGGTGTTTGACGGGCAAGGAAATCGACATCTAATCCTTCTGCAACTTTTAAGGGACGCAAATGGACTGCAAAAATTTTCTTACGTTCATTCAGATCAGGCAAATCAACATAGATCATCCTGTCGAATCGACCGGGACGCATAAGTGCACGATCAAGAATATCTGCACGGTTGGTTGCTGCAAGAATAATTACACCGCTATTGGTTCCAAAACCATCCATTTCGGTAAGCAGTTGGTTAAGGGTATTCTCGCGTTCATCGTTCGAGCCGAGTGAAGGACTTTTTCCGCGTGCACGTCCGATGGCATCAATTTCATCAATAAAAATAATAGCCGGAGCTTTTTCTTTAGCCTGACGGAAAAGATCACGCACACGTGATGCTCCAACACCCACAAACATTTCGACGAAATCAGATCCGCTTAATGAGAAGAAAGGAACCTGTGCTTCGCCGGCAACGGCTTTTGCCAATAAGGTTTTTCCTGTTCCTGGAGGGCCTACCAATAAGGCTCCTTTCGGAATTTTTGCGCCGAGTTCAGTGTATTTTTTTGGATTTTTGAGGAAATCAACAATCTCCTGAATCTCTTCTTTTGCACCTTCAAGTCCTGCAACATCGTTAAAGGTAATATTGGTCCCTTTTTCCTTGTCGAACAATTGTGCGCGCGATTTTCCAATGTTGAAGATTTGTCCACCCCCACCACCGGCACCGCCACTGATGCGTCGCATTATGAATATCCAAATTGCAATCAGCAATACAAAGGGCAATAACCACCCCAACAAATCGCGTCCCCAGTTTTCACGGGTGGTGTATTTGTATTCGAACACATATTTTTTACCTGTGGTTCGCTCCAATTCTTTACAGGTATCAAGCACCTTTCTGAGATCCTGACGAAATTCTTCATCCGGTCCGGTATTAAAAATATACTGCGGAGGAGTCGCTTTGGCTTTCCCGAATTTTTCTTTGTGGTACTTTGACTGCAGTGAATCTTTTTTAATGTAGACCTCTGCAGATTCCTTATTGACAATCGTTATTTTTTCAACGTGACCCTTTAGTGCCATTTCGTTGATGAAATCATCAATAGTTGTATCCTGAGTGGTGGTGTTCCAGGTGAAAAGATTCAACGAGATCAATACGATACCAATGATCGCATAAATCCAGTAAAAGTTAAAACCTGGTCGGTTGCTATTAGAATTGCCCGTAGGGACAGGTCGTTTGCGGGTATCTTTTTTTTCAGCCATTGCTCTTAGTAAACGGTTTCGTATTCGGTTTTTTTTGCATCGGCCCAAAGGTTCTCGATGTTATAGAAATCTCTCGATTCCTTATTGAAAAGGTGAACGACCACATTCACATAATCCAACAACACCCAATTGGCATTGTTTGTTCCTTCCACATGCCATGGTTTTTCGTTTAACTTGATAAATGCAACTTCCTCAACCGAATCGGCGAGGGCTTTAACCTGACGGATATTGTCGGCATGACAAATCACGAAATAGTCGGTAATTGCATTCGGGATCTCACGAAGATCGAGCATTACGATGTCCTGTCCCTTTTTTTCCTGCATCCCTTCAACGATCGCTTCGATCAGTGGGGTTGCGTTGTCGATTTCTTTTTTCTTTCTAGCCATGAATCATTGAGCCGGTAAAAGTAGGTAAATTTAGCCATTCCGGCCGATAATCGATGCCGGTGTAAGCGTTGAATCCGAATGATGAATACACTTTTTACAGGGCGCCAGTTGATTTTCCGGGAGCATGTTGATTCCACCAACAATTATGCTGCCACCCTGTTGGAAAGCTCCAAAATGGCAGAAGGTGTTGTTGTAATGGCACACGAACAAAGCGCCGGTAGAGGTCAGCGTGGAACGGAATGGACAGCCGAAAAAGGAAAAAACCTCACAGTTTCCATAGTGTATTACCCTACATTCCTTGATGCTACCGACCGTTTTCTATTGAGTCAGTGTGTGGCATTGGCATTGCGTGAAGTAGTGGAGGAGCTGGCAGGACGTTCTGTCATAAAATGGCCGAATGATATTTTATGCGACGAAAAAAAGGTGGCAGGAATACTGATCGAAACCTCGTTCTCAGGAGAAAAAATGCAACATGCAATCATTGGGATTGGATTAAATGTAAATCAGAACGGTTTTCCGGATGGTTTGAATGCAGCCTCTTTGGTTGAATTTACAGGACACGAACTGGAGCTGAAGTCGGTTTTGGTCAAAGTTTGTGAACGACTTGAAAAGTGGTATTTACGCCTGCGTTCTGGAAAAAAGGACGAAATACGCAAAGAATACCTCGAACACCTTTTCCGTTTTGCAATTGAATCACGCTTTTCTTCCGCTCATGGAGTGTTCAACGGAATCATTACCGGAATTGCTTCTGATGGGAAATTACAGGTGCTCGAAAGCAATGGAAAATCCCGGGAATTTGATGTAAAGGAAATCAGCTTAGTGATTTAACCTGAACAAGTTTGTTGGCGACGTAATTGAATAGATTGGTAAGCGGACCAACAGCCATCATCCGCAAAAAGGCATTCATTTCACCGTTAAAAATCAGGTTTCCTTCACATTCCAACTCCGCAAGTGTAACAATATTGATATCGAGTGTAAACGGAAATGGAGCGTTGTCGCCTGATTTGATGTGGATATGTCCTGGTTCTTCAGCTGATACTACTATAAGTGGTATTACAACTGCACCTTGTACACGGAAACTGCAAGAGTCATTGTCCGATTTCCAGTCCGAAATTTTTTCCTGAGGCAGGAGTTGAATGAAATTGTTCATGTCGCGCAGAAAGACAAAGACTTCCTGTGAGCTGTTTTTTACACGGACGGTATTGGATTCGATACGGGTCATGCTTGCTTTTCACTCCATGATTTAGGATCGACTCTCCATTCGCGAAGCGAGCCAAGGTCTTTTTCCGATACGTAATTGGATGCGACAGCCTGCTCAATCAGAATATCGTAATTGGTAAGTGTAGCGAAGTTGACATTTTTATCCTTGAATTTTTTAGCAGCGTCTTCGAATCCGTAAGTGAAAATAGCCACCATGCCTTTAACCACACCACCTGCAGCAGTAATGGCATCAACAGCATTTAGACTGCTTTTTCCGGTTGATACAAGATCTTCCACAACTATTACAGACTGTCCGGGTTCAATTACACCCTCAACCTGGTTGCCCATTCCGTGCGATTTAGGTTCCGGACGAACATAGGCAAAAGGCAAGCCCAGCTCTTCAGCAACGAGTACTCCTTGTGCAATTCCGCCTGTAGCAACACCAACTATGATATCTCCTTTGGCAAATTCCTGGGCGATTACTTTACTTAATTCCTGACGGATAAACGTGCGAATATGAGGATAAGAAAGCGTTACCCGATTATCGCAATAAATCGGCGAACGCAATCCCGATGCCCATGTGAAGGGTTTGTTGGGTTGTAATTTAACAGCTTTCACCTGCAGAAGAAATTCTGCTACCTTTAGGGCTGAATCTTTGTTGACAGACATAGGCGGCAAATGTATAAAGTTTTCATCAACAACATTCCCGTGATCCTGCAGTCGGGAGGGGAAAATCTTCCACAGGGAAAATGGCCATTGTTATTAACTTTTCCTTCTGATAAAGAGGCCAATAATGCTATTATCGACCTGATGGATGGAAAAACCGATCTTCCTCTTGTGATTACGCACAATAGTACAGATGATCATATGCTGGAAATTGCCTTTTCCGGTTTTAAAAGGATCGATGCGGCAGGTGGATTGGTTCTTGATCATTCAGGAAAGCTTTTGCTGATTTTCCGCAACGAAAAATGGGATTTGCCAAAGGGTAAAATAGACAAAGGCGAAGTTCCTGATGCAGCTGCCGTGCGGGAAGTGATGGAAGAATGCGGAATTGAAGGGCACTCTATCACTCAGTCACTTCCTTCTACATGGCATTGCTATGAACACAAAGGCAACAGAGTGCTTAAAAAAACATATTGGTATATCATGCAACATCCGGGTAACGTACGGCTAACACCACAACTGGAAGAAGGAATTACCAAAGTAGAGTGGAGGTCGCTGAATGATCTTGAAGATGTAATGACGAACACCTATCCCTCGGTAATCGATTGCATCAAAGCATTAATTGCAGTGCAATCACATTAACCGGAAATTAATTTTTTCCTCCGGTTTTGGGTTTTTCCTTGGGGTGCAAACGCATCCAGATCTCATGAAAAGTCTGATCGATTGAAACAAAAGTTCCATTCGGAGTTGGTTTGTATGCAGGAGATTGCACCATTATTCCATCCGGACCAATCAGATAATACATGCTCAACGTGGTAATGCGGTAGTTGTCGATTATCTCAGGGTTGTTTTTGTAGTGCACATGTATCCATTTCATTTCAGGATGTGCTTTCAGAAAACGCATCCAAACAGCAGGATCTTCATCCATGTTTACACTGATAAAGGTGATATCGAAACTGTATCGTTTATGCAGCTCTGTCATTAATTTCATTTCTGCCATAGCAGTCGAATTCCAGCTGGCCCAGAAATGGAGATATACATATTTCCCTTTTTGCTCAGAAAGAATAACGGTTTTTCCTTTATCGTTGATCAGTTCAAAATCGGGAGCAGGGTAGCCGGGATTGAGTTCGGTTAGCTTACGTTTCATATTCGAAGCGATCACCTTGTGTTCCGGATAGACTGAATTCATTCGTATGGAGTCAAGAATACTTACAATATTATCCTGATAATAATTGCCTGAATAATACTCCTCCGATACCGCTTTAATAATTACCAACTCCCGGATACGATCGTTGCGCAATAATGCGTCTTTGGCCAAAAGGTCACTGATCATTTTCGGACTTTTCCTTTTGTTGATTGCGGTATACAATACTGCATCATCTTCTTTCGATGCCAGTTTAAAGACATCAGTGTAGAATTGCTGAAACAACAGCATGTATTTTTCCTGATCGTAAATTATTTTCCCGGAAGCAAAATAATCCCTGAACACTTTTGCTTTTAATTTTATCATATCAACCTGCGCACCGCCAATTTGCTCAATAGCGCCAATGGAATAAAACACATATTCTTTAAAATAAGGTGATTTGATATCCTTGTAAATTTTAGTCAAATAATCTTTCAGGGTATCAATTTCCAACTGGAATTTTGGTCCGCCCATTAAGCTGAGATTGTAAGCCATGAATGCATCCAGCCGCTCATCGAAATCGAGGATGAGGTTATTGATGTCGTATTTAGGTAAGGTATCGAACAATAGATCAACAGGGGTGTTCATCAGAATTTTTTTCTGAGAACTACTCGGTGCTTCAATGGTGATTTTATAATCTCCACCGGGTTGAACATACATGAACGATACAGTTCCGTCTATTTTAAGTTGGATCTGCCGTTCTTTGTCCAAAGGAAATTTCACATCGAAAAAACCATTCTCGTTGATGATGGCACCTGCAATTTTTTTGCTGGTATACGTAAAATAATCTTCAATTACATGAACAGCTATCGTACGGTTTTCCATTCCCTGTGCCTTTCCGGAAATACGAGTCGATTCGCTACTGTTAGCAGTATTTGCCAGCAATGCGAATAAAAGGACAATATGGAAAACACGTTTCATCATTTCAACTGAATGCCTTTTGGAATAAATGCACTTACATCTCCATTATGACGAATGATCTCTCGGACTATTGTGCTGCTGATTGCAGAAAATGCAGGTTCCGTAATGAGAAAAACAGTTTCTATCTCAGGCGCCATGCTGAGGTTCATCTGACTGATCGCTTTTTCATATTCGAAATCCGAATGCGTACGCAAACCCCGCAGAATGAAATTTGCCTTTTCATTTTTGCAAAAGTTTACTGTAAGTCCCTCATAGGTTTTTACCGCCACTTTAGGATCATCTTTAAATATGTCGCGAATCCACTGCATACGTTGTTCAATAGGGAACATAGCTGTTTTTGCAGAATTCATGCCAATTGCCACAACAATGCGATCGAAAAGGGGTAAAGCACGCCGTACCACAGACTCATGTCCCTTAGTTACAGGGTCGAAGGTCCCGGGAAAAATTGCGATTCGTTCCATTTTCAGCTGAAAAAAGTGAAGTTGACTTTGCCGTAATGTTTATGTTCCAAAAAACCGGGAGACTTACTCAAATCAGTATCGCGTGAGTGTTCGATGATGAGTAATCCTCCTTCGCGGAGTAATTTTTTTTCGAAAACCATTTTTGGAATCCAG
The DNA here is from genome assembly GCA_046289975.1 of Flavobacteriales bacterium. GTDB lineage: Bacteria > Bacteroidota > Bacteroidia > Flavobacteriales_D > UBA2798 > UBA2798. The sequence continues at coordinate 12,054 of JBKBUQ010000018.1, forward strand.
CTCAGATCTGCCATTGTGTATGGAGGATCCGCAAAAATGATGTCGTAAGAAGAGGAATCGGATTTCAGAAACCGCTCCACCTCAGAACGATTGGTACGAATTTCAATGCCCAATTGTTTCGCAGCATCGCGAATGAACTGAAGTGCTTTCGGTGAAGTATCCACACAGGTTGCCATTGCCGCACCTCTTGAGATGAATTCGAAACTTACTGCTCCGGTTCCGGCAAAAAGATCGAGGACTTTTATTCCATCCAGATCAAATCGTGTTTGAAGCAGGTTGAACAGGCTTTCCCTGGCAAAGTCGGTAGTAGGACGTGTATCAGGCAATAGTGGAGCCTGGAGTTTTCTCCCTTTGAATTTTCCTCCGATTATGCGCACCTGAACTGTTCGCTTAAAGTAAGAAAACGACTGAATTCATTGCTGATTATCCCCGGAGATTCCATAAACTGGATTCCAGAGGTGTAGCGTTCAAGCAATCGGTGTACCGCTCCATCCCTTTCAATCTCTCCACCGGCTGAAAACCGAACATGTGCCGGATCGAAGCGAATCTGCTCGCAGGCGTACAAACTGAAATAAAGCACATCATCCGGATCGCGCCATGAGTAGGCGTTGATCATTTGCAGTTGTTCACCGTTAAAAGCACTCATCAGAAAAAATCCGGGATAAAAATAAAGGAAGACTTGTTGTCCATCTTTTAACTGACGTCGGCAAAGCGAAAGAAAATGTCCGGCGCAATGTCCTTCATGGTAACGCGGATATCGCTTTGTCATTTCCCTTTCTACCTCCCTGGAAGCAGCATAAATCAGCTGTGCATCAAAAGCAGGGAGATCCATATGGCGGACTTCATCATCATCATTTATGGATGCATTCAATTGGAGCATTGCACGTGCATGTTCAGGAGCGAACAAGGCATTAGGCATCATCACAAATTTACCGTTGCAAAAACTCAGGGAAGCCTGTGAGGGGCCGCTGATAAAGAGTTCATCTGAACGAAGTGCATTTAAACAATCCTTATCGCCCGGAGCAGGCGCAAGGATACGTGCAGAATTAAGCGAACGCTCTGAACGGTTATAGCTCGCCAGAAAAGAAAAACCACCGCCGAATTCTATCGAAAGGTGGTTGTTCTGAAGATTTTTTTCGCTCATCAGGGGAATTTATTCGCCCCAGTTACCATTGGTGGTGACATCAGTCAATGAACCAACAGTAAGGGGTTTATCCTTATCAAAAGGATTTGGTTCTACAATTAAAAGAACCGGAACATCGATATTGTTTTTCTTGATCATGCCGGTTTCCATAGTAAACTTCATTCCACCGGAATAGGGAGCAACATCAAGTGAATCCACGCTGAATTTGTAGTCGGAATCGCGGTTGGCGAGTGCCTTGTTGGAAAGGAAAATCTTTTCCATTACCGAATTGTAAGTGGTATCGCGATTGAAATTTGGGAGCAAACCGGCTTTTGCAAGTTTCCAGGCTTCAACTTCAGAGATCATTTTTTCAGGATGTTCTTTGTAGCCAAGGAATTTGAATTGCTCTTCAGATAATTTATCGGGTACATCGCCAAGACGATTAATTACCATTGCACGACCTTCCTGAATAAACCAGCGCAGTGAATCAAAACTGGGAGCATATCGGTTGTACATCGCTCGGAACTCCACCTGAGCATCACGAATATCCTTAAGACGTTGTTGCGTTTCACGGTTTACCATGGCAACTCTTTCGCGGTATTCCACTTCGTCCATAATTGATTTGTAATCGAGGTAACCGTAAGTGATAACACCAATGGGTAGCAAGACATACAGAAAAATGGTGTGAAGCATACGGTTGATCACTTCGGCAACATAAAGCGTGGAAATTGTTCCTGCCAGCAATAAGGCAACACCGCCAAGCACAAAAAGGTTGTTCTGTTTGAATCCGGTCTCGGGATCAGTTTTCATACCAATCATCAGGACAACCAATCCAAGTGTAATTACAAGAATCTGGGCAAAATACTTGCCAGCTAGGTAACCAATGTTTTTAAGTGCGTTCATGCCAGTTGATTTCTGTTATGCAAAGTGCCGACAAATCTACAATTTTTTTTCAATCGCCTTTTTAAACCTTTATTAAGCCGATGTTGCTTAATATTGATGCGTTTGAACAGCTCCAGAACGGAACATATCGCCCAATTATTTCGAAGCAGTCTCAGGATTGAGCCAACGGTCGATCAGCAGTTGTTTATGGATCGTTTTTCTCATTTCCTGTGTGGCTCTGAGCGTTATAGAATCTTTATTCTCAAAGGATATGCCGGTACCGGAAAAACAACCATGATGGGGGAATTGGTGCGCTTTCTGCCAATGTTAAAAATGAATACCGAACTATTGGCACCCACAGGAAGAGCAGCAAAAGTTTTGTCAGGCCATACCGGACAAAGGGCTTATACCATCCACAAGAAGATATACATGTTGAGGAACAAGGCCGGATATTCCTCTTTTGAACTGGCTCATAATCCCCATTCCAACACCCTCTTTATCATTGATGAGGCTTCCATGATAGGCTCCGGAAGCAGTTCAAATCAGGATGGATTCAGATCCAGGGATTTACTGGAAGATGTGTTACGGTATATCTATAGGGGAAAGAACTGTTTTGCCTTGATTGTTGGGGATCCTGCTCAGTTACCACCGGTAGGGATGGCAGATAGTCCTGCATTGAGTGAGGAGTTCATTCGCGATAATTTCCGCCTGGATGTGCATTCCATTGAGTTAAAACAAGTCGTCCGCCAGGCCTCTGATTCAGGAATCTTGTACAATGCTACCCGTTTGCGGGAACAGCTTTCTGCCAATGCAAATGGCTTTCCCAAAATAGAAACAGAAGGAAGATCTGATGTCAGACAGATTACCGGCACCGAATTACAGGATGAGCTGGAATGGGCATTTGGTCAGTATGGTGCAGAAGGTGTTCGCATAATTACACGTTCCAACAAGCGGGCTAACTTGTTCAATATGCAGGTACGAAATCGCGTTTTCTGGATAGAAAATGAATTGAACGGAGGAGATGAGTTGATGGCGGTTAAGAACAATTACTTCTGGTTACCTGCTGATTCGCCTGCAGGGTTTATTGCCAATGGTGATTCACTTACAGTTCAAAAAGTGAAAGCGATACGGGAATACCACGAGCTTCGTTTTGCAGATGTAGAAGTAAAGCTGAGTGATTATCCCGATTTACCCGAAGTGGAAATGCGGATTCTTATCGATACCTTACAAACAGAAGGACCTCATTTACCTGCCGAAAAACTAAAGTCATTATTTGAGGCGATCTCGGAAGATTATTCTGATGAGCCCGACCAGAAATTGAGGAAGGAAAAGATCATGAACGATCCCTGGTACAACGCGCTGCAGGTAAAATTTGCGTGGTCTGTAACCTGCCATAAAGCCCAGGGCGGACAATGGCCGGTGGTTTTTGTGGATCAGGGTTATTTAACGGAAGAGATGATTGACCGGGAATATTTACGTTGGCTGTACACTGCATTTACCCGGGCGAGTTACAGGCTTTACTTAATCAATTTCAGTGAGAAATTCTTTTGAGATTAAACAAAACTGATGTTAACGATCAGTTGAAGCGCTCCCTTTTTACCTGATTTTTTACCGGCATTCCAACCCGTATCGTTCAGAATAACCTGTTTAATGACATCGGCCATTGGAGCAGGAATATCATCGAGTATTTCCACATTCTCCACCTTGCCTTTTGCCGTAACTTCAAATACTACGTTGACCGAATAAACTACATCCTTTTTACGGATATGGATTTTATTGTTGAGGTTTCTGGAGATATAGGAAATCAAACCCTGGTCTCCACCGGTGTGGTAAGGCATATCCTCCAGCGAGTAGCTGTTGTTTGATGTTTTAGTGCTGGTTTTAGCCCCAATATTAGGGTTAGTAACATCTGTGTTCCGTGTAGATGTTCCTGAAAGTGAGGCTAAATCTGTTTTTCCCATTACGGCAACTTGCGCAATGCGTAGGAAGATGAGAACATTTTCTTCTTCAGCCATTCTCCGTGTTTCGTCAACAAGCGGCTGGGATTTCTCGATTTGCTTTTCTTCGTTTTTGAGAGGGGCTTCAATGGCTTGTTCCAATTCGTTCAATTGCTGACTTTCCTGAATGGATTGTTCTTCCTTATTAAGCTGACCCGTTTTGGTGATTTCATTGGATGTTACATGTTCTTTCTTTTCGTCCTCTTCTTCAATACCTCCTCCAATGGAATGGTTGGTTTCAACCGGATTATTCAAAATAATTTTTTGGGTATTGATCAGTGATGATGTAGCACTTTCCTTTGAAGGGTAGGAGAACAGCACTGCCAGGGCAATACCGCAAATGGCAATTGCACTTCCAATATAAAAGGAACTGCGGTATAATAGTGGAGCTTTACCTGCTAACGATTGTACACGTTTATTAACCCGCATTGCAATCTTATCCACAGCGGCAAGATCATCTTCAGCAATCCCTTCGTAAAAGGACTTCAGGTCTTCCGGAACAGAATGATATGTATTGGGATTAGCCATGTAGACTTTCGAGATAGATTTTCAGATTGCGTTTTCCGTTTTGTATATTACTTTTTACTTTCATTAAAGAATAGCCTGTGATATCAGCGATTTCCTGATAGGACTTATCCTGAATAAAGAAGAGTTTTACGCAAGTGCGTTGATCGTCTTTTAAGCTATCAATGGCCTTTTTCAATTCTTCGATGAGGTCGGGTGATGGTTCCCCGTTCATAGAATCAAGGGACAGCTCGGAGGATAATTCCATAAAAGGATCCCCGCTTTTTTTGAATTCCTGATGATTTGCCTCTCTTTTTCTTGATTTATCAAGTTTTCTCAGACAATAGTGCCTTACAACGGAATAGAGCCAGGGTTTGAAATTCTGTATTTCATGCTTTTTAAGGTCGGCCATTATCACCTCAAAAATTTCCATGGCCGCGTCTTCGGCATCTTCGGTATTTCGGAAATAGGAATAACACATGGCACTAACCGGACGCGAATACCTTTGGTACAATTCACCTACAAACCAGGTATTTCCGGTACTCCGGTACTTCTCCATCAGCTTTTCATCGCTGAGTCCTGCGCTGCTATGTAAAATTCCGATGATCACGAATGATCTGATTTATAGGCTATAGTCTACAATTTAGGACATTTTTTAAAAAAATTCCACAAAATTTTATGGAATTCACAAAGCCGGGTACCTATAAAAGTAACAAGCCAACAAACAAACAACAAACCCTCAACACCATGAAAAAGCAAGCTACCCTTTCTCGCGGAATCGTAATGGCATCCGCTGTTGTTCTATTAGGAGCAATGTCTCTTACTTCATGCTCTAAAGGACAACATTGTCCGGCCTATACAGGATATAAGAAGTACAAAAAGGTAGCTACCATGCCTGTTGTTCTCAAGGAAAGAAAACAAATAGCCTGATAGAGTTGGGTTAATTACCCAGCCATTTCATACGAAGCTTTTCCTGGTTTTCACCAGTTAATTGAAGAACTGTTACCTGATGGTCCCACGCACCATTGGGTAGCAGTTTTATTTTTAGTGCCTGAACAATGTTATCCCTGGAAATAAGTAATTCAATTTCATCTCCAATTTTTGAAGCAGCGATCATTTTATTGAATGCGGTTTGATCTACTCTGAACCCGTTGCACGAAATAATTTCATCGTTAACATTTAGCCCCGATTCATAAGATGATGTTCCTTTAGTTACTTCTTTCACTATTAATTTTCCTCCGGTATCGGTCAATCTTGCGCCAAATGCAATTTCCTTTTCGCGCGAGGTTTTTTTAAGCGTCATACCCAAGGGAGCAAAATATTTTTCATAATCGATGGCAGTGGTTTTTTCCACGTATTCTTCGAAAAAGATGTTCAATTCTTTACCCGCAATTTTTTCGGCAGCTTTTCTGAATTCCACATCGCTGAATCCACGTTTTTGTTTTTTGTAAAACTCCTGGTAGAGATAACTCAAAAGATCATCGAGTCGTTTCGATCCGTTGGTAGCTTGTATGATTTCAATATCGAGCAATGCCCCCAGCAATTGACCTTTGGTATAATAGGAGATTTGGGAATTTACACTGTTTTCATTTGTACGATACCCTTTAATCCATGCATCAAAACTCGATTCGGATGCCGATTGAACTTTAGCACCGGGGGTGTTTTCAACGGTATTTATTATTCTGCTCAGAACAGAAAGGTATTCGCCCTGGGTATGAAAACCGGAACGTAAAAGAAGCAACTCATCGTAATAAGATGTAAACCCTTCCAAAACCCATAAGAGTGTGCTGTAATTTTCCTTGTCGTAATCAAACGGACCTAGTACATCTGCTCTGATTCTTTTTACATTCCACAAATGGAAATATTCATGAGCAACAAGACTCAGAAAATCTATATACGCCGATCCTGAATAGGTCCATCTGTTTACCTGTAGTGTGGTAGAATTGAGATGCTCCAATCCACCGGAACCTACGGTTAGATTATGAATAATAAAAACGTATTTCTGATTGGGGTTTTCGCCAAACACCTTCGTGCAGGATTCCACCACTTTGGCCATGTCTTGTTGGAGGCGTTCTTTGTCGTAGTTCCCTTCTCCATACATGGCAACTTCATGCTCAATTCCGGATGCAGTAAAAGAAAAGATTTCCTGGTTCCCAATCTCTATCGGACAATCAGCGAGAAAGTCATAATCAGGAAAACTGTATTGGAATTTTCCGTTTTGATTCGAAATGTAAGTCAATCCGGTGCTTACGGATTTAAAGTTTTTATGGGGTTCGATAGTTAATTTTCCACTCAAATTCTTTTTGTCCTTTACGTACATAAAAATACTTGTGCCATTGATGTATCCGTGCGAATCATCCAAAAAGGAAGTGCGAACCGACATTTCGAATGCGTAAACATTGTAGTTAATTCTTATTTCTTTTGATCCGTTTGTTGCAATACTCCAGGTGTTTTTATCGGTCTTCTTCCATGGCAGTTTTTTGCCATCTGCAGTAGCTTCAAAAAAGTCCACATTCCGCGCAAATTCACGCACCATGTACGATCCCGGAGACCATACCGGCATTTTTACATCCAGGGTTTTACCCGCCCATTTGGTAACGACCATCTCAACCTCAAAGTAGTGGGTATGCGGAGCCCTCATTCGTAGCGTGTAATCAATGGATTGCGATTTTCCGCTCAAAATGGACAATAGTCCCAGACAAATTAATAATGACCTCATGATTAATGTATTTCCCCAAATATAAGCACCCTGTCCGAATCGAACTTTTGTTATTTTTGTTTGAACTCAAATTCACTTCTTTATGAAAAAAATGGCAGTCCTTTTTATCATGCTTATTGCAATTGTTTCCTGTTCTACCGAAAATACCGGAAGCAGCAGTGCCGGAAACCCGGAGTTTGACCGCCTTGTGAAAGAAAATGAAGAGTTAAAACGTGAATTAGGAGGGAAGGACTCGGCAATGAATGCTTCTATCCGCATTCTGAATGAAATTGAAGAGAATCTTTCCGTTATCCGTCAAAAAGAAGGAGTAATCAATAAAAGCAGGAATAATGATCCCGAATTGGCTGTGGATCAGAAAGACCGCATCATAGAGGAAATTCAGGTCATCAACTCACTGATGGAAGATAACCGCAATAAAATTGCCAGTCTCCGCGGAAAGTTAAAAAAGGGAGATATGAAGATTGGGGAACTTGAAAAAATGATAGAAAACCTGCTGATCAAAATCGACGATCAGGAACAAACCATTAACTCGCTTCGCGAAGAACTTGCCAAGTACGATATTGCAATGGACGAGCTCACTGCAACACTTAATGAAACCATGGCAGTTGTAGAGGAAAAAGAAGCTGAATTAAAGACCGCCTATTACGTAATCGGGTCAACAAAAGAATTAAAGGAAAACGGAATCCTGACGAAAGAAGGTGGATTCATTGGTATTGGAAAGATAAAGAAGCTACGTGAAGACTTTAATAAGGAATATTTCACTCAAATTGATATTTCGAAAACCAGCGAAGTAATTTTGGGCGGAAAAAAAGCAGAACTCCTGACAACCCATCCTGTAGACTCCTACAAGGTTGTTGGCGAAAAAACCAAGGAAAAGCTTGTAATTACCGATTCCAAATCATTTTGGAGTGTATCGAAATACCTTGTTGTGGTGCTGGATTAATGGAAGTTTATTCGTTATTCATAGTCCTGTGTTGAAAAACACGGGACTTTTTATTTCAAAAAAGATGTTAAAGTCCGAACCTTAGCAATAACAAAGCCGTAATAAGATGCGTTAATAAAGTGTCACCAACACCAATGAAGCATGAAAAAGACCGCACTTGAGTACACCAAATTCATCCTCGAGAAGGTGAGTTTCGATCCACAATTGTTTCGCAAGGAATATTACAAAGCCATTACACAATTGGTGGAAGAGGATGTAAGGGAATTGAAAAATTGGATGAAAGGAAAATTTAAACGTGAATTGATTGATGTAATAGCAGCATAGATTATTCAAATAAAAAAGGGGAGCATCGCTCCCCTTTTTTATTTATCAAATTTATTAATTCTTACGATCTGCTTTTTTCTTCAAATATCGTATTTCAACTCTTCTGTATTGTTCTGCAGTAAGAACCCCTTGCAATTGCTTAAGGTAAACTTGATCCTGAGCATCAATTTCTTGTTGATTGGCTTTGTTCTTTTTCAGATTTTAAATTGCAACAACGTATGAAAGGTTAATGTCCTGCACTTTTTTTACTTGTTCTTCATTCAATTGAAGCTCCTGCTTCATCTTGATAGTACGATTGCTGGCTCGCTCCTCTGCAGGTATTTGTCCTTGCTGAGCAGATGCAATGTTGATAGACACTAAAGTGACAAGAAGAGTAATGAAATTGCGAATCGAAGTCATGGCTGAATGAGTTTGTTTAAAGACTAAATATATGAAAAAAGGTTGCTTGTTCTAATCTTCCAAAATTTCAATTGCATTTTCATTTTGGACAGTCATTGTGGCAACGCCTTGGTTTACAGTGATTTTACCGGTTACGCAAATGGTTTTTCCCTGAAGCTCATTTTCAGGTGCATAGCTGAAATTGGTTCTGGCATCCTTCCAGATCTGAACGGTGAAGATCTGATCCGGAAATTTCCGGTCCAAATTGATAAAGGTAGCCCCCGATTTTTCAGCGTATTTGGTGCTGACGACCTTTCCGCAAACTGTAATTTTTTCGCCGTTGTGGTATTTGGCCTGACTGGTACTGAATTTTCCTTTGGGTAATTCTTCCGGATTGAGTGGGCTAAAATTGCCTTCCTCCTTTGCAATGCGCCAAATGCTGAGGTCATAAACAGATTCCATTTTCTTTTCTTCAGCAGGATTCAGGTTGGGAAATAAGTTAAGTCCTGTGAGTTTTTCAACACTATCGATTGGAACTGCATATTCAAGAACTGTTTTATTGCAGATTCCGTTGGGCATAATAAACGCAATTCCTGTCCCGGCCGAAGGATCAATTGTTGCTTTGAAAAAATATTTTGGAACGAGTACTTTATTTTTTACACCGATATTCTCTTTACTATCGGAAACAACCGGACCTGTGATCACAAATAGTTTTCTGCTGTTGATCATTACATATGCTCTTAATAAATCTTCCAATTCTGCCCAGCGTTCCCTGTTTAATTCGGGTCGCTGCGGACTGATATTGGAGTAGAAATACGACTCACTTAATGCCAATGCCGACCATCGGAAATCTGCAGATGGAGCAAGGTGTCCGCGATCGTAACCGGAGTTCCAGTAATCATCTTTTTCCGGAGTTCCTGTTGGTACAAGACTGTCTGTTCTGAAATCATTGCTTCTCCCAAAATTCCCCTCTGCAATATCTGGAAGAATAATGTGGGCAACCCAACGTGCCTGCTCGAGTTTTTCATCGTAGGCAGTTATATAAGCAGCATGCTTCACAACAAACAAAACAGCATCGTAACCTTTAGGATAGCCTGCTGTTAACAAGGCTTGCTGAATGCTTTCAAACTTCAGAAGTTCTATTTTTTTCTTGATCGCAATTTCCTGTTGACGCAGCTTTTCCAGGTGAGCTTCGGCTTCACGAATCTCCTTGTTTACCAGCGAATCACTTGTCTGTGAAATCGAAGAAAAGGATATACTCAGGCAAAAGACGAAAAGGGTAAAACGATATGGATTCATTCGGTACATTTTTCTAAAATCTAAAATAGCTCAAACTAAAATGAAAAAGAATTCCTGATGCAGTAAGATATACAATCATTGTACCAGTAACGGTTAATAAGTAGAATGAATGAGTCCTTAGGGTGAATGAATTGTAAAATTATCGCTAATCAATACCTGAAGTGGCGGTTAAAATACCACATGAGTCGAATTCCTCTAATACTCATCCAAACAATAAATGCCAGCCAAACGGATAACAAATGCCAATCCATCCAATAGCCCAAATGAATAACGGGAACAAAGCCCAAAAAGGTTGCAATGATCAGGGTATCCCGGATGTACCTCATTCTACCTAGACCTTTCAAAAGTTCATCGTAGGTGAATGCAAGCGCATTGAAAGGTTGGACCAGCGCAACAATCCAGAAATAGGTAAGAAACAGCGATAATTCCTCTTCGTTTCGCAGGAAAAGGTGTCCGATAAAGGGATATGCCAGAAAATAAAAAAGCATTAATCCAATTCCCAGCAGGAGTGTCCTTGTAAAAATGTATTGCGACATGCGCCAGAGGGATTCAAAATTCTTTTCGCCAAAATATTTACCTGCAAGAGCATTTCCAGCGCTGCAATAACCTTCAATAACAAATGCAGAGAACAACCAGACATTCCAAAAAACACCATGTACATTCAGTGCATGTTCTCCGTAGGATGCTGCAATTCTTCCGGAAAAGAAATAGGCTGTTTGAACTGCAATAGAACGAATAATCAGATTGCCAGTGAGTTTAAGCAGGGAATAGATCTCTGAGTTTACAGGGTGTAGAAAATTTAAATTGAATGGGGTTTTTCGGATCAGCATTACGATAGCCATTCCAAACATTACTATTTGAGAAATCACCGAAGCAAGTGCAACTCCTTTTGCTCCCAGTGCAGGAATTACATCACCAAATCCGTTGATAAAAGCAATATCGAGCAGAATATTCAATACTAATCCTGTTACGCTGATCACCATCGAGATCCACGTGTTTTGCATTCCTCTGAATACACCAAAAATTAAAAGTGTGGAAAGTGTAAATGGAAATCCAATAGAGCGAATGCTGAAATAATCTACCGATTGTTGCAATACTGCTCCCTTAGCATTGTAAAGTGAAAATATTTCCACCGCAAAAAGATTGGTCACAAGATAGAAGAATACGCCAAGCGTAAAATTCATAAAGATGACTTGTGGTATGAGGGTTCGTATTTTATCAAGCTGATGTTCGCCGAAGTACCGGGAAACAACAGATGACATTGCTGTTCTGGTTTGTGCGAATACCCAAATGATGGATAAAAAGAAATTAGTACCTATTGTTACCGATCCAATTCCTGCATCACCCGGCTGGCCGTATTGACCGATAATTGCCGTATCGCACATTGAAATGATAGGTTCAGCAATAGCCGAAATAATGGCCGGAAATGCCAGGCGATTTACTTCCCTTGTTGGGAAATCACTTTTTACCAGTGAACGCAGCTGTGGAAACATGGCCGTCAGGCCTTACGGACAAGGGTTTGTGTGCGGTCAGGACCAACAGATACTACAGTAATGGGAACGCCAACTTCTTTTTCGAGAAATGCAACGTAATCCAATAATTCTTTTGGTAGCGTTTCAAAGGTTTCAACATTGTTGAGGTCGCAGTTCCAACCTTTTATTTCCTTGTAAACCGGTTCTGCTTTTATTGAGCACAAATCGTAAGGCATGTCGGTGCTGAGCTGACCATCAATTTTGTAATGCGTACAAACTTTAATGGTTTCAAACGAATTGAGAACATCCGATTTCATCATTGCAAGAGAAGTAACTCCGTTAATGGTGATGGCATAACGCAAAGCAGGAAGGTCGATCCATCCGCAACGGCGCGGGCGACCGGTTGTTGATCCGAATTCGTTACCGATTTTACGCAGACGATCACCATCTTCATCTTCCAGTTCAGTAGGGAAGGGACCACTACCAACACGGGTGCAATATGCCTTGAAAATACCAATGACTTCTCCAATTCTGTTAGGCGCTATTCCTAATCCTGTACAAGCACCTGCAGTGGTTGTGTTGGAAGAGGTTACAAACGGATATGAACCAAAATCAATATCGAGTAATGTGCCTTGTGCTCCTTCTGCCAAAACATTTTTACCATCACGAAGCGCCTGGTTAATGTAATGTTCTGAATCTACAAACGTGAGTTCTTTCAACGATTCAATTCCTTCGAAAAATGCAGGTTCAAGTGCAGCGAGATCGAATTCGAAATGATGGAAAGAAAGGATTTTGATGTGTTTTTCTACCAGCTTTTGGTATTTCTCTTTGAAGTCCGGCAATAGAATATCTCCAATACGTAATCCGTTTCTCCCGGTTTTATCCATGTAGGTCGGACCAATTCCCTTAAGTGTAGAACCGATTTTTTCTTTCCCTTTCGACGCTTCGGAGGCCTGATCGATCAAACGGTGTGTGGGTAAAATGAGGTGCGCTTTACGTGAAAGCAACAGACGTTTTTTTACATCAACTCCAAGTTTTTTTAATGCGTCAATTTCCCGTTTTAAAACAACAGGATCTACAACAACTCCATTACCAACAAGATTGATCACATTATCATGAAAAATTCCGGATGGAATGGTGTGCAATACATGTTTGATGCCGTTAAACTCCAGTGTATGACCGGCATTTGGCCCACCCTGAAATCGTCCGATGATCTGGTATTTTGGAGTGAGAACGTCAACGATCTTTCCTTTTCCTTCATCGCCCCACTGGAGCCCGAGTAATACGTCCACTTTCATTGTTTGTCTGTATATCGATTTAAAAATTGATCAAAGCTTGAAACTTTCAACAGCCTCTGTAACATCCGTTGTTACCTGAAACAGTGTGTTGAGTTTGGTAATCAGAAACAACTCCTGAATTTTTTTCGAAAGGTTGCAGATAACTACTTCACCATGCTGATTCCTTGCTTTAGTGAGGATATTTACCAAAACATTGAGTCCGGATGAATTCATATAATCCATTCCACTCATGTCAAGAATAATGCGATTACTACCTGACTTAATGTATTCGTCAAGTGAATCAAGCAAAGGCTGTGCACTTTGTTTGTCCATCAGACGTCCACTCAGTGTTGCGGTTACAACAGGTTTTTGCTCGGAAAGTTTGTAGCTGAATTCCATGGCTTATTTCTTTTTGACCGTTGTTTTTTTTCCGGCGTCTTTTCTGTTTGCGTAAAAATAGAGGGAGTGATGCAATACCTCTACACCAAATATTTCTTCAATGGTTTCCTTGATCTGTTGAATACGCGGATCACAAAATTCGAGAACTTCACCGGTATCTGTACAGATCACGTGATCGTGCTGCTTTTTCGAATACGATTTTTCGAACTGCGCCTGGCTCGTACCGAACTGATGTTTTTTCACCAGATCACAAGCGAGTAAGAGTTCAATGGTATTGTACAAGGTTGCACGACTCACCCTGTACTTTTTGTTTTTCATTTTCACATACAAGGACTCGATATCGAAATGACCTTCGTAATCATAAATTTCATTGAGTATGGCAAACCGCTCCGGGGTTTTCCGGTGACCATGCTGCTCCAGGTATCCCTGAAAAATCTGACGAACGGTCTCTTTGGTCTGCGTGGCGGACATAGGTGAAAATGAGGGGTAAAAGTAAGAAAAATAGCACCCCGCAGAAGGGCGACTTTTCAACAGAAATCAGGCAAATGCCTTATTGGTTGTCGATACGTGTAACCGTGTGTACGCCCTCTATTTTCAGGAGGTTTTGCATTAAACGGTCTAAATGATGGGTGTCGTGCACGTAGAGTAAAACTTTTCCCTCAAACACCCCATCGTGACTTTCAAAGAAGATCGAACGCATGTTGATGTTCAATTCCTTAGAGATAACGCTGGTGATTTTGTTAACCAATCCCACATCGTCAATCCCTTTAAAGTGAACCCCGGCAAGGAATTCGATGGCTTCCTGACTTTTCCATCGTGCCTTTACGATTCGGTAACCGTAATTCGACATTAACTCCACAGCATTCGGACAGGTAACACGGTGAATCTTGATTCCATCGCTCACAGTTACAAAGCCGAAAACATCATCACCCGGAATCGGGTTACAGCAAGGCGAAAGTTTATAATCGATTTGTTTGAGATCATCTCCCAAAACAAGGAGGTCATTTCCTGTATCTTTTGCTCCGCTTTGTTTGATCAGATCTTCTACGGTAACTTTTTCAGCTGTTGCAGGGAAAAATAATTCTCCGTTTTTAATTTCCAGATCGCGTAAAAAACCAAGTTCGATACTTCCTTTGGCAATGCGGTAATAAAAATCGGTACTACTGGAAGAATTAAAGTGATCTTCGAGTTTTCGGATATTTTTTTCACTGAAAAGGATGCCATATTGCTCTAAACGTTTGATGAGCATTTCCTTTCCTTCGCGTGCAATGATCTTTTTTTCTTCCTTTAGCGCATCCTTGATTTTCTGACGCGCTTTTGCCGTTGTAACAAACTTTAACCAATCTTCTTTTGGTTTCTGTTTCTTGGAAGTAATTACTTCAATCTGATCTCCGCTGTTGAGTGGGTGACTCAATGGAACCAGTTTGGTATTGACTTTTGCCCCGATGCAGCTTTCACCGACTTTTGAATGGATATCGAATGCAAAATCAAGTGCTGTTGCACCTGAAGGTAAGGTTCGTAATTCGCCTTTTGGGGTGAAAACAAATATCTCTTCAGAAAATAAATTCAATTTGAACTCATCAAGAAAGTCGAGCGCATTGGCCTGCGGATTCTCTAATAATTCACGGATATTATTCAACCATGAATCAAGTCCGCTCTCTGCGCTGTTGTTTTCTTTGTATTTCCAGTGTGCCGCATAACCTCTTTCTGCAATTTCATCCATCCGTTTAGTGCGAATTTGTACTTCCACCCATTTCCCGGTTGGACTCATTACCGTTGTATGCAGCGATTCATAACCGTTTCCTTTCGGCGTGCTGATCCAGTCGCGCAATCGGTCGGGATTGGGTTGATAGTAATCCGTTACGATGGAATAAACACGCCAGCAATCGGATTTTTCGCGTTCGTTTTCGCTGTTGAGTATGACGCGAATTGCAAACAGATCGTAAATTTCATCAAAAGGAACATTTTTCTGGTGAATCTTTTTCCAAATGGAAAACACCGATTTTGTCCGGCTTTTGATTACATAATT
Source organism: Flavobacteriales bacterium (assembly GCA_046289975.1). Taxonomy (GTDB): domain Bacteria; phylum Bacteroidota; class Bacteroidia; order Flavobacteriales_D; family UBA2798; genus UBA2798. The sequence goes on from JBKBUQ010000018.1 coordinate 27,400, forward strand.
AAAACCTTCTTTGTCAAGTTGTCGCTTGATCGGTAATACAAACTGTGCAATAAAACGATTACGTACAGCTTGTGTTTTTTGAAGTTTGGATTGAATGTCATTGTAGGCAGCAGGCTCACGAAATTTTAGGGAGAGGTCTTCGAGTTCTGTTTTTATTGCATTTAATCCCAAACGATGAGCGAGGGGGGCATAGAGGTATTCCGTTTCTGATGCAATTTTCAACTGTTTTTCCTTACTCATTGAGCCAAGGGTACGCATGTTGTGTAAGCGATCTGCAAGTTTTATAAGAATCACCCTGACATCTTCTGCCATGGTGAGCAGTACTTTTCTGAAATTTTCTGCCTGAATGGATTCTGTATTGTCTACAAATCCGGTGATTTTTGTGAGGCCATCAATAATCTTCGCCACCTTCTTGCCGAACATATCTTCCACGTCCTCAAGCGTAAGATCAGTGTCTTCAACAGTATCGTGCAACAATGCGGCAACAATTGAAGTCGCTCCAAGTCCGATTTCTTCTGAACATATACGAGCAACGGCAATGGGATGAAAAATATACGGTTCGCCCGATTTGCGCCGCATGTTTTTGTGTTTCTCTACTGCGAGATTGAATGCTTTGCGGATTATATCGGTATCTTCTCTGTTGCGGGAAGCTCTGCAACTGCGGAGTAGCCCCCGATAGGCATTTAGAATTTCCTGCCGCTCTTTTTCCGAATCAATTATTGGTTTCATCTTCAGATTGCAGGTAATACTTTCGTTTTCACTTCTCCAAATCCGATACGCAAATCGCCCTTTTCGCAATGTCCCCGCATAATTACAGTGTCATTGTCGTTTATGAATTTTCGTTCGCTGCCGTCTTTCATTTTCAGAGGTTGTGTTCCCTTCCAGGTGAGTTCAAGCATCGACCCGAAGGTTTCGCGGGTGGGGCCGGAAATTGTTCCTGAGCCCAGAAAATCGCCGCAACGAATATTGCAACCGTTTATCGTATGATGGGCCAACTGTTGTTCGATGGTCCAATACATGTATTTGTTGTTCGAGTTCGAAATCGTGTTTTCAATTCCGTCCGGCGTCTGAATAATTACCTCCAGATGAATATCAATATTTTTTTCACCTTGATAACTCAAATAAGGTAATACTGCAGGGACCTGTGATGCACCTTGTGTACGAAAAGGCTCTAAAGCATCAAGTGTTACCACCCAGGAAGAAATAGAACTGGCAAAATTCTTAGCGAGAAAGGGACCGAGGGGGACATACTCCCATGTTTGAATATCGCGAGCCGACCAGTCGTTCAGCAGCACCATTCCGAAAATATACTCATCTGCTTCCTCCGTTGAAATGGAATGGCCTAAAGGTTTTCCCGGAAAAGTGAAAAATCCTGTTTCCAGTTCGAAGTCGAGAAGCTTACACGGACCAAATGAAGGCAGTTCCTGATCAGGTGCTTTGGATTGTCCTTTAGGACGATGAATTGGTGTCCCGGAACTAACGATAGAAGACGATCTGCCATGGTAACCCACAGGTAAATGTTTCCAGTTAGGAAGAAGTGCGTTTTCCGGATCACGGAACATTTTCCCAACATTGGTGGCATGGTCGATGCTGGAATAGAAATCGGTATAATCACCAATGTGAACCGGTATTAACATTTCAGCTTCAGCTTGTTCAACCAACACCTGAGCAACATGATTGTGGTTGTCGCGTAATTCGGGATTGTTTTCCTCTAGTAGGTCTGAAATCCTGTTTCTGAATTCGCGGACGATTTTTTTTCCGTAGCTCATCATTGTATTGAGCGAATCGGTATCAAAGGCATTGATGTTAAATGGCTGGTTTGGAAGGTGTCCCAAAACATGAAGCGCCTTTAGATCGAGAATTTTATTCCCAATGGCAACACCAACACGAGGTTTTTCACCTTGGGTTTTGAATACACCAAAAGGGAGGTTTTGTATTGGGAAATCAGATCCCTTTGGTACTTCCACCCATGAGCGGCGGTTTGGATCGTTGGCGCGGATGTTCATAGTGACAGATGTTTTTGTAAAAATAACTGTTCCCTGCATTTATTCAGAAGAAATTCGTTTCAAATTGGATTTGTGATTTTCAAGAGGGAGCGAACAACAAAAATCAGCCATAGGTGGTTCATGCTGAGCAAAAGGGGCGGTGAAAATTGCAAATAACTGCTACTTTTGTGCACCAAAGAAGATTTATGATCCTACCCATTGTTGCATACGGTGATCCTGTACTAAAAAAGGTGGCTGAAGAGATTGACAAGGATTTTCCCGGACTTCAACAGCTTATTGCGGATATGTTTGAAACCATGTACAATGCCAATGGTGTTGGTCTTGCGGCTCCCCAAATTGGGAAAAGCATCCGGTTGTTCATTGTTGATGCTTCTCCTTTTGCAGAGGATGATGAAGATGGAGAGAACGAGCACCTCAAGGATTTTAAAAAGGTATTTATTAATCCCATTATTGAAGAAGAAACAGGGGAGGAGTGGGGCTTTAATGAAGGCTGTCTGAGTATTCCCGGTATAAGAGAAGAGGTTTTTCGTGAGGAAAATATCAAGATCTCCTATT
>JBKBUQ010000189.1:0-5580 GCA_046289975.1 Flavobacteriales bacterium
ATTTTTTTCCCTTGGGAATAAGAGCCTGTCAAAATATACTCTTTACCCCCCAACAACGTTAAAGATGCGCTGCGACAATAATAATCGGGTTGTGAAATAACAGCTTGTGGTTTAAATGTAGGAATTCCCTTCTCATCAAAAAAACTAACCCGGAAAGAAAAGCCCTTACCCATTCCCTTTGCATCGGTTATCATTAACATGGGTTCTTCGGCAGGCACATCCATCCCAATAACGCTGTATTTTTCAAGAGGAATATAATTGACATTTGTAAAGGAACCTGCTTCGAAGTCGAAAAGGAATAAAGCTGTTTTTTTATCTAATGTGCCCGACAAAAAAATTGAATTCCCTACAACACACATCTTATTAAAAAAGGTTCCTTTGGGTAATTCAGCTTCTTTAACAGACATTTTTCCGGTTGGAGTATCGAAGCGTAGTAGTTTATAATAGGTTCGCTTTGCCTTTTCGGTAAACAAAAAATACAAGGCCGAAAAATCATCTGTTAACCAACTTTGGGTAAGAATCATTCGTTCACTGATCGCAAAACCGGTAGAATCGATAATCTTTAAATCCGTATTGAATCGGCGAATCGACCACAGGTCACCTCTCCCTTTAATATTGATACGTCCGTGAACAATAAGGCCATGATGTCCCAGTATATCGGTATGATCGGCTCCTTCTTCATACAATTCAAGTTCCAGTCGCGCTACTTGCTTTATTTGAGCCAGGCAAGACCCTGAAACACCTAAAACCATGATTATCAGAACAATAATTCTCATCGCAGTTTTTTTGCGCAAGATAAATAGGAAAAACTTAAAGCACACAATAAATCTTAAAATACTAAAATTCAATTATTTACACAGTTTACCTATAATTTACTTCAAAAAGATATTAACAATTTTGAAACCTATGTTAAAAACCTGCGTTAGAATACCTGTTTTCAACAAGCAATCAACAAACAACTAACAAGCAAGCAATGAAATCACTGGTATTCAAATCGTTAGTACTGTTCGTGGCCGGAATATTCCAAATCCAGGCCAATGCACAGCCCGCGGAAAGAAGGATTTCCAGAAAAGAGTATGTATCGCAATGGGTGGATGAAGCTCAGCGTCAAATGCTCGAATACGGCGTGCCCGCATCCATTACACTTGCACAGGGTATTCTCGAAAGCGGAGATGGAAATAGTCCGCTCGCACGTTATGCTAACAATCATTTCGGAATTAAATGTCACGACAACTGGAACGGCGAAACATTTATTCAGGACGACGACCGCAGGGATGAGTGTTTCCGCAAATACAATACCGCCGGTGAATCGTATCGTGATCATTCTCTGTTCCTGAAAAACAGAAGTCGTTATGCTTCTTTATTCACACTCGATCCGACCGATTATCGTGGTTGGGCAAAAGGATTGAAAAAAGCAGGCTATGCAACCAATCCGCAATACGCAGATATTTTAATTCAGATCATCGAGGACAATGGATTGAATCATTATGATATGGTAAACAACATTGCTGCAAAAAAACCAAGTGTTGCCCGCCAGGAAGAATTCAACGGAATCAATCAGATTCAGCACAAGGTTAAAGTTCACGATAACCACATCAAGTTCATCATTGCAAAAGATGGCGACACGTATTATAAAATTTCAAAAGAATTTGAATTGGGTTTGTGGCAGATCTACAAATACAACGATCTAAGTAAAAAAGACGTTCTGCAACCCGGGGATATCATTTATCTCCAACCCAAAAGAAATAAAGCTCAGATTGATACGCATCGTGTTCAGGAGGGGGACACTATGCATAACATCTCCCAGAAATACGGGATAAAACTGAGCAAACTTTATAAGCTCAACAATATTACTCCAGGCACAGGAGAACCCGAACCGGGAACGCTTCTTCACCTGAAGTCAAGGAAAAAGGCTTAAGCCTTAAAGATGCCAATACACACAGGAGGTAGCAAAGTGTGGCTTAGTTTGGTTTGTTGTTTGTTCGGAATCGCCCTGCTTTATGCGGGGCTTTTTCGTTTTGTCAATTCAGAATGCTCCCCTAAAAAAACTCGTACGAATATTTAAACACATAGATCAATCCCGTCTCGAAATCTTTCATCACCTGGGCCGTCATCAAATACGTTGTTTTATCGTACAACATCGACCGTAATGTTTTCTGCTTCCCATTATGGAAAATAGCCTGCTCATCCAAATTCCCCAATTTATCGTAGGTATATGTATTGCTGATTTCGTTGAATCCAAAAACATAACTGATATCGTTCTTTTTACTAACTCTTCCCTTCTCGTCGTATTCGTACTGAATTTTCGATTCTTTTCCGCTTAAAGTAAGACGCAAAACTTCCTCAGTGAGATAACCCAATTCGTTGTAATACGAAAATTCTTCCTGGTATTGAAGTCCGTAGTTATTATAAAATTTCCTCACCTTCTGATTCTTTACATACTGGTGATAGCTGTAAGTTTCAGAAGAAATCACGAAACGTTGTCCCAGCTTAAAATGGTAGCGATCAATGCCGCAATTCTCATCCCTGCAATAGGTTTCCTTGATCAACCTGCCCAGCGAATCGTATTCGTAGTTATAGGAATAAAATCCGTTGTTATCATTTCTACGTTTAGTGGCCAATAGTCCTTTGTCGTTGTACTCAAACTGAATAATAGTAGTATCGCGATTGCTGCTGTACGAAGCAAAGGTCGACATCATCAAAATAATTCTTCCCTTGGTATCGAATTCGTAATGGAAAAACTGACTGCGTTGAATCATGGGTTCTCCCTCGCGTTTAGTGCTTACGCTGCCGCGGATAATCTGCACCTTGTTGGTACGAATAAATGAAGAATTAAAAAAGTTATCGTCGGTAAATGCAGTTCCGCCTGCATTTTCGATAATCTGTGCAGGCAAATGCACCGAAAGTAAAAAGAAAAAAAAGATAATACCGCTTGCTTTCATGTCAATTTTTCCAATGCTTCTTCGGGACTTTGCACCGGCAAATTACAGGATTTGTTGCGGCAAACGAAAATGAGGGATTGTCCTGTTTTGAACCTGTTTTTGAACAAAGGCAAGTCGCTTTCCGCATTGCAGACATACACCCGCACATGCGGAGGAACATCGCGTAAAATCCTCAAGGCCATTGCGTCGGCATCCTCACCACAAATCACCACCTCTTTCGGTTCCTCCAAAAGATCGAGCAGAAGCATTCCCCAATTGGAATAACCCGCACCATAAGCTTCCATATGCGGATAAACGGTTTGCAGCATCCTATTAGCCCTGTCTGTATATTCACTATTACCCATAATACCGCCCAACTCATGTAATGAACGCGCCATAACAGAATTTGAAGCGGGAATAACATTATCCGACAATTCCGTTTTGCGTGCTATAAGTGCTTTCGATTTTGAAGAGGTAAAATAAAACAAGATGTCATTTTCATCCGAAAAATAGTGGAGCACATAGATTGCCCATTTATCGGCATAACTTAGCCAAAGCTCATCACCTGTAATGGAAAACAAACGGGCAAACGCCTCGATGCAAAACGCATAATCCTCCAGAAATCCATCCACATACGCTTTTCCCGAATGGAAACAGTGATACAAGCCTCCATCTCCCTTCAACATTTCACGCAGAATAAAATGTGCCGTTGAGATGGCTTTATCCCGATAGTCATTATTTCCACTGCATTTCCATGCATCACAAAGCGCAGTGATCATTAATGCATTCCAGGAACAAAGAATTTTATCATCCAGCAATGGAGAGATCCGTTTCTTTCTTTCGCTCATTAAAAGATAATGCGCTCTCTTCTTTTTCTGAATAAAATCATCGATGCCCATTTTGTGTTTTCGTGCAAAGGCATCATCACGTTCTCTGCGAAGTAGAATATAATTCCCGTGTTCCCACTCACCCAGATAATTGATGTTGTAATATTCCGAAAACCAACTGTAATCTTCTCCAAGCAATCCTTGTAATTCGTCCTTTTTCCAGACGTAATACTTTCCTTCTTCTCCCTCACTATCGGCATCGAAGGCGGAATAAAAACCACTTTCCGGTTTCGACCACTCCTCCATACAAAAACGGATACTTCGCTCTGCAATTTCCAAATAAAGCGGATCGCGCGTAAACCGAAATGCCTCGCTGTACAAGGAAATGATTTGCGCATTATCGTACAACATTTTTTCAAAATGCGGCACCTTCCAGATCATATCGGTAGAGTACCGTGTAATACCACCACCCAGCTGATCATAAATTCCGCCCAACGCAATTTTATCCAGTGTTAAACGAACATGCTTCATTACCGAATCATCGGTTCTGTAAATGGCATAACGCAACAAAAATTCGTAATTGTTCGGCAAAGGAAATTTAGGCGCACGATTGGGACCACCTTCGATGGAATCGAAATGATTCTTCCAACGCTGAACCATCTGATCGGCATATGCTGCAGAAAATGCATTCGTTCCTTCTTCAGGAATGGCGAGATCGCTTAACTGAACTCCTTCGGTTAATCGCTGTGCATAATCCTCTACTTTTTCGGGTTCGTCCTTCCAGATCGCATTGAGATGCTGCAGCACTTTCAGCCAGTTTTCCCTCGGAAAATACGTTCCGCCGTAAACCGGACGACCATCCGGCATCACAAAACAATTCAAGGGCCATCCTCCTTGTCCGCTCATCAGCTGAACGGCATTCATATACACCTGATCGATATCCGGACGCTCTTCGCGATCTACTTTAATGCAGACAAAATAACGGTTCATCACTTCTGCAGCAGCTAGATCCGAAAATGTTTCGTGCTCCATAACGTGACACCAATGGCAGGATGAATAACCAATGCTGATTAATACAAGTTTTCCCTCTGCTTTGGCTTTGGAAAATGCTTCCTCTCCCCAGGGAAACCAATCTACAGGATTCTCGGCGTGTTGCCGTAGATACGGACTACTCTCAGTCGAAAGACGATTGGGCATATCAGTTCATCTTGAACTGCTTCGGATCGATCTGCTCTTTGAAGGCAACATCAAATTTCTTTCCGAAAATAAACACCCTACCCTTGATCCAACCCTTTACTTCAACCGGAACTTTTCCTGTAAAAAGCAAATTAATTCCGGAAGCCATCAATGCTTTGGTCACTGCAGAACGATCAATGGAGATATTGATATCGTACACTTCTTCCTTACGCTTGCGCAGAATCACTTTGTCTTCGAGAATCGCTTTTCCTGCGCTTGTACCTGAAATCGTTAAATCGAGCTGACTTTTAATCACCTTGATTTTGTATCCATTGGGATTGTACAATTTCACTCCGAGATTCAGTACCATTTCCTTGTTTGAATCACGCTTAATATTGACGCGTTCAACATTACGGAATTCGACCTGCTCGTAAGAAAGACAAGAACTCAGTAGAACAGTAAGACTAAAAAGCAGTAAACGCATTCTTTACTTGTTGTATTCCGCAAAATAACGGAAGAACAAGGGAATAGTTTCAATTCCTTTCAAATAGTTGAATACACCATAGTGTTCATTGGGCGAGTGAATAGCATCACTGTCGAGACCAAATCCCATCAGAATGGAATCAAGACCAAGTTCCTTCTTGAACAATGCAACA
>JBKBUQ010000190.1:0-5525 GCA_046289975.1 Flavobacteriales bacterium
AGCTGCACATCGAATCCGGCCTTGAGGATTTATTTCAATGTGATTATTCTTCGATGACGTTTGCCTTAATGGTAAGGATGGTTTGCGAAGGATCAGTGTTGGCAGTTACAGTAACTTTTTTCTCCTGCGCATCTTTTTGCAGACCTGGCTTGTATTCTACATCAATAGTAGCCGATTTACCGGGAGCAATTGGATCTTTCGGGTAGTTTGGAACAGTACATCCGCATGAACCTACCGCTGAGGTGATCAACAATGGTTCGTCACCGGTGTTGGTGAATTTAAATGCGAATTTGTTGGTTGAATTCTGTTTCACCGTTCCGAAATCATGTGCATAGGTTGCAAATGAAATACGGGTGTTCTTCTGGTTCGGATTAACCGGAATGGGTGAGGTGGTGGGATCGGCAGGATTTATTGTAGTAGATAGGTTGGGATTCGGATTTCCCATCGGATTGTCAGTGGGAACTCCTCCTGCGGGTGTAGCTACTGCAGCGCTGGTGGCAGGCTGAGGAACGTACGAACCACCTGATTTTTTGGTAGCAACAACATAGGTGTTTACAATAAGCGTAAGGGCAATCACACCTAGTAATCCTAGTTTTGCGGTCTCTCTTGTTTCTGAGTTCATGGTATTGTTTTTTTCAAAAATAGCAGAAAATTGGGAATTGATCAGGGCCTGTAGGCTAATTTCAATTTGTCGAAGGTGTCGTCTTCCAGGGCTTCCAATGCACGCAGGTAAATAGGGTTCAAGGGATTAACCAGTTCGTAAAACTGTCCGGCATCCCAAATGTTTTGTGCGATCCCGGCTTTGATCCTGGTCTCAATTACTGCCCGCGATGTGCTAAATCCTGTCGCTTCAAATTTTACACCTTCTTTTTCTGCGAATGCAGTGAACTCGTCGAGCAGTTTCTGATCTACCGCAAAACCTTTCTTGAACTTCTGGAAATCCGGGAAATTCTTCTTCAGCAATTTACGGTTGTTATCGACGTACACCAGACAGAAATTGTTGAACACTCCGTTGCGTAATAGGTTGCTCAGGTATTCTGAACTGCGGGAGGTGTCGAGCGGAACAAAAATATCGGGAATAATGCCGCCTGCCCCGTATACAGTTCTTTTGTTGATACGTGTTTCGAAATGCAGGGAGTCGGGGATTTTTATACTGTCAAGCGAAAGCATTTCTCCGCTGAGGTAACGCTGGTATTTTTCCTTGCGGTACGCTTCTGATCCGTCGTCGTATGGTTTCTGAATGCAACGCCCGGTTGGGGTGAAATAACGTTGTGTGGTAAGGCGAACCTGCGAACCATCAGGTAAATTCATGGGTTTTTGTACCAGCCCTTTCCCAAATGAACGGCGGCCGACAATTAATCCGCGGTCCCAATCTTGTATCGCACCGGAAAGAATTTCACTGGCAGATGCCGAACTTTCATCAATAAGAAGGATCAGCTTACCGGTTTCAAAGCGACCTACCTTGCGTGCATAGGTGTCCTTACGGGGAAAGGATCGTCCTTCTGTATAAACAATCAGTTTACTTCCACTCAGAAATTCGTCGCACAACTCAATGGCTGTATTCAGGTAACCGCCACCATTGCCTTGCAAATCGAAAATGAGATTCTGCATACCCACTGTTTTCAGCGAATCAAATGCACGTGCAAATTCTGCCATGGTATTTTCTCCAAAGCTGTTGAGCTTGATATAACCGGTTGTGGGTGTTGCCATATAGGAAGCATCCACACTGTAAAGCGGAATTTTATCGCGGGTAATGGTGTATTTGATAAGGTTTTTCTCACCGCGACGTTGAATTTCGACCTGGACTTTGGTGCCTTTTAATCCCAGAAGTTTTTCGCGCACTTGATAATTTTTGATACCCGCACCTGCAATGTTTTCACCTTCCACTTTGATGATCTTATCACCTGCACGAATACCGAGTTTTTCGGAAGGACCACCGGGAATAGTGTTTACGATCATCACAGTATCCTTCATGATCTGGAAGCGTACCCCAATACCATCGAAACCTCCTTTAAGAGGTGCGTTCATTTCTTCCACTTCTTTTTTGGGAATGTAAATGCTGTGCGGATCCAGCATCTCCAGCATGTGGATTATAGCGGCTTCGGTTAGTTCGTCTTCCTTCACACTGTCAACATACATCTGCGAGATGTAATTCATTAACATGTTGAATTTGTCGGTTGTAGCTGAACGGTTGTTATGCTGGGCACGACTGATGTCCGGCATTAGGGCTCCCGATAACAGGAGCAGGATGATCACAATTCTTTTCATGGCCTGAGCACTTTAGATTGAAGATACGCAAAAATCGGACCTGAGATCATGAGATGGTATGAACGGCAGGATGAATGGAATAAAGGTAGATATGAAATGGAGGTAAAGAATAACAAATAATAGACGGATCCGTAACAATAATCAATTTCTGCATTTACCGGGAAGGAACAGTGTAGTTTAGTGGCTATGACAGACATAAGGGCAAGACATCGTTTTTTAGAAAAGTTCAGGATAAAATCTGTGCTGAGTGCTGTTCTCTTTATAGTTTTGGGAATGGCAAATGCGCAGGATGTTACCCGTAAATTACAAATGCAGTACCCGCGGGTAAAGGAAGCGTTCAGCGAAAAATGGGATGGTTTGAAAAAGGAAATCCATTCTATGGGGGTGGAAACATCGGGTTTTAATGTTTTGTTGTGCGGTTTTAAAGCGGAAAAAAAATTGGAGGTGTACCTTTCCTCCAAAGGTGAAAGAACATTCAGGCATTTTAAAACCTACGATTTTTGCACGCTTTCCGGTGAGTTGGGACCCAAACGCAAACAAGGCGATTACCAGATTCCGGAGGGTTTTTACCATATCGACCGCTTTAATCCAAGCAGTAATTTTCATTTGTCGCTCGGAATCAATTACCCGAATGCATCCGATAAATTATTGTCCGACAAAAAATCGCCGGGTGGTGATATTTTCATTCACGGCAATTGCGTTTCCGTGGGTTGTATTCCTATTACCGACGATTTGATTAAAGAGTTGTATGTGCTTTGTGTGGAGGCCGCTGAGGGCGGTCAGAAAAAAATACCGGTTTATCTTTTTCCTGTACGAATGACAGAAACCGCAATGGAATCGATCCGGAAGATGTATCCGCATAACGCAGGCTTGCTTGATTTCTGGAACAACCTGAAAGAGGGTTACGATTTGTGGGATAAAAACAAACAGCCATTAAAATGGAAAGTCAATGAAAAGGGGAAATACCTTTTTCAATAAACTTAGAATGTAAACGCTTCTTTAAACGTTCCGAGCACTTCTTTGAGTGTTCGCACCGGAATATCGATCTGATCGTTAACAATTGGGTTTGGTTTTACACGGAGATCGCGTAATGTCATGTGCTGGTTTACAAAAATCATTTCCAGACCCGGAAAAAGTTCCAGCAAGGCATCGGCAATATAATTGATGCTCAGATTATCTTCCACTAAATCATAACGACCCGGTTTAAGGGTGTCTTTTACACTGATGTTGGAAAGGAGATTCGCCGTTTTGTCGATATGAATAAACGAACGGTGCTGTTCTCCTTTGCCATTGATGGTGATGCGTTTCTGAAAGTTGGCATCGAACATAAACCGATTGATCACCGCATCGAATCGCATGCTTTTGGAATACCCGTACACATTTCCCAATCGCAATAAAAAGGTGGGCATTTTCTGAAAGAGGCGGTTCACATGTTCTTCTCCTCGCATTTTAGAGATGCCATAAAAGGTATTCGGATTGATCGGCGAATCGATATCTACCAGTTCTGATGATGTTCCGTAAACAGAAACAGAACTTGCATAAATGAATTTCTTCACCGGTTCATCTTCCAACGCGTACACCAGTTCTGCTGTTCCCCAGTTGTTTACCTGTTCAAAAAGATGCGGATCCTGATCGGCGAATGGAGTGGTCACTTTTGCGGCCAGGTGATATACGATATCGATGCCTTTTAATGCTTTTTTCAACTTACGGGTATCGAGCAGATCGCCTTGAATAAAGCGCACTTTTCCTCCCGAAAGTTTATGCATGCCAATGAACAGATTGTAATTGCCTCTGCTCAGATTATCGTAAATAACAATCTCTTCAATCTGAGCGCTGTGTTTAAGCAACTCATAGGTTAATTCTGTTCCGATATATCCGGCGCCGCCTGTAATAAGTATTCGCATGGTGTCTATTTTGTAACGAGATCAGTATGTAGTCCGCATTCGGTTTTGTTCAATCCAAACCATCGTCCGCTGCGGTCATTGCTCAAATCCATTTTGCGGGTGCAGGGTTCGCATCCAATACTTAGGTAGCCTTGGTTCTCAAGGGGATGTTTGGGTAGTTTGTATTCGCGGATATAATCGTAGATCATTTTGGATGTCCAGTCGAGCATGGGATGAAAACGTACCGATCCGTAAGGTGCCGGTTGTTCTGTTTTCATGTTTTTTCGGTTGGCATTCTGGTCTGCACGGATGCCGTTGATCCATACATCGTACTCCGCCAAAAAGGGTTCTACGGGTTGCGTTTTATTTAAAAAACAACAGTAATCCGGATCAGATGCAAAATAGAATTGTCCCTTGGTGTCGCGTTGCAAATTGCGTGATACCAAAGAACGCACATCAATGAGGTTGAGCCCGAGTTGTTCCTTCACCTGATCACGAAAACTCATCGTCTCCGGGAAATGAAATCCGGTATTGATGAAAAGAACGGGAATACTTTTATCGATCCTGCTCAGCAAATGAAGCATGGGTATAGAATGAGTCTGAAAGGAAGAAGTGGCAAACAAACGTTTTCCTTCACTTTTATACTTCTGTAGCTGATCGCGAATCTCGTCAAATGTCATGGTGCAAATATAGACAGGAGGCCATACATCTTTTTATCGGGAAAAGGGGTTTTGTCCTATTGAATAACGACCTGTCTGCGTATACTTTCTTCAAGAATCAGAAAAGTTTCGGTGCTCTGTATGCCCTGAATAGGCTGAATTTTTTCGTTCAGCACTTCCCGCATGTGCCGCGTGTTTCTGCATACAATTCGGGCGAAAATGGAATATTGACCTGTTGTATAGCTGGCTTCGAGGACTTCCGGAATCTTTTTCAATTCGCGGATCACCTTGTTGTATTGCGATCCCTTTTCAAGGAAAATACCCAGATAAGCGTTTAAGTCGAACCCAAATAAAGCGGGATTTACAACAAGGGAAGATCCCACTACTGCACCAATTGCTGTTAGTTTTCTCATTCTTACATGAATAGTACCGGGCGAAACGGTGAGCTTTCGTGCTATTTCGGTGTAGCTTTCTGTGGCGTCTTTCATCAGTATGGAAATGATATCCCTGTCTAGTTTGTCGATTTCGTAATTATCCGGCAGATTGTCCATCGTATTTTTCTGTTTTTGTATTAATCGTATTTAAAATTTATGATAATGGTAAAAGTAAGCAAATTTGATTAGTGATTTGGTAATTTGAGTTCGTGTGCTGTTATTTTTGTGATCGATTTCAATTTCACTGTGGGGTGATGAAACTGGCAGCCATGCCCTCCTGT
>JBKBUQ010000191.1:0-5511 GCA_046289975.1 Flavobacteriales bacterium
TACGGGTTTTGTTATGGGTTAGAAATACCGACTCTACTCCTTTCCCCAGCAAAGCATGATGCAACTGTATCGCAGCCATTGCAGCTCCGCCAAAATCACTGGTATTAACGTGAACAACCCGCATCAAATCAGAAATTGTGTGAGCCGGGTTCTGAAATCATTACCATTCCAGTTACGAACGAGAAAACGAGGGAAGTGCGTACGCGGACTACGTGCATGGACAATTCCGGGATAATTACCTGCCACATGAGAAAAACCCATTGGAGAAATAACCCGAATGGTGCGATCATCAAAATCTGCACCCGTTCCAAACGGATATGAAAAAAAAGGTATAGGATTTCCTGTCCACGACTCAAGATCGGATTTCGAACCCAGCACTTCTCGTTTGATCTCTTCGTTGCTGCATGAACTCAAAGAAGGATGTAGAAGTGTATGTGCCCCCAAAACAACAGAAGATGAGCGTGAAAATGACTTCAACTCATCCAGGCTCATTGGTAAATGACTCTTTCTCACATCATCATGAGGTATTTCAATTCGCAATAAATTCATCAACTCCTCGCGACGTATTGAATTCACTTTTTTAAATCGTTCAAGCAATTGGGAATAAAAACGATATATTGATGAAATATCACTTTTTGAAAAATGAAACTTATAATCTTCCGGTTCAAAATTATATTCTTCAGGCAATTTCGTATTGATCAATAGCAAACGTTCCAATTCATCCCACCAATACTCTACCTTCTTTCCGATATAACCTGTGGAAATGTAAAACAAACCCTGCAATCCCTTCGATTCGAGAATAGGTCGTGCAAACAAATGATTATCCGCATAACCATCATCAAAGGTGATTAATACAGAATTCTTTGGGAACTTTTTCCCTTTGATCAAATAATGAGTGAATTCTTCAACGGTCAAAGGGTGGAATTCATTTTTGATTATGGAAAGATGATCAGAAAAATGTCCGGGGCTAACAGCCAGCAATTGGGGATCAGTTGGAATATCAATTACCCTGTGATACAGCAATACCGCACAATTACCGTAAAGCAAAATATCTTTTCGCTTTTTCAACCTGTGGTAAACAGGACGTATCCGGTCTTTCAGATTATTTCCTGATGGCATGAATATCCAATTGAAGATCCATTGCTCCGGGCTCCATTTTCACAAAGGGCTGAACATGAAATGTTCCTATGCGGTGAATACTGTAACGAAAACCATTTTTACCTAAAACAGCCAAAAGCCGGTCCAATTCCTGAGGCTGATCCATCAGCGAATGATATTCCACCGAAATAAAACGAACCTTGCGCAACAGCTCATCGCAATCGGTGATCACTTTGGTTTCTGCACCTTCTATGTCTACTTTTAGTAAATCGACCTCTGACTCTGCTGCTAAAACATCACGAAGCCGCACAGATGGCAATACAACCGCATTTGCGGAAGTCATGACCGAACCACCATCCGCACCATCACCTCCAAATGAAGCGCCATCAGCATGTGTCCAAACAACCTTTTGCTGAATATCCACATCCGACATCCCATTACTTTCGAGATTTCGTTTCAGACAGGCAAACACGTTCGGATCTGCTTCGAATGCCGTGATCCGTGCATTTGGAAAAAGAGTCCGAAAATACATCACTGTCGTTCCCACATTCGCGCCGCAATCAATGATTCGGGGTTGGGTAGTGGTAGAGACAAACTTTAAACGCTCTTCACCAAACACCTCTGCAATCTGCCAGGCAACAGACAAAAAATCGGTCACCTCAAACTTCAACCCTTTATAGACAAAACGATGCGGAGTATAACGGGGAAATGGTGTCGCTTCTGCCAACAAACGCGAAACCTCCGAAGGCTTACCATTGATGATTCGTCGAAGTATCTTTTTCATGGCTTACGAGCTATTACAGTTACAACAACAGGGTAATCCTGATGTACTTCAAGCAAACGCTTTTCTTCGCATTCTTCTACAGCCATGCCGTGTAATATACAGTGCGCTGCATAGGGATTACCCAACGATTGCACAGAAACATTTCCTTTACCGAAACGTTCATCAAATAATTTTTGAGCCGACTGCGGTGTAAACCTCCAAAAATCGCCCCAGCGGTCGGCATCGTATCGCGATAGCTGAGTAATTCCTGCCAGCGTGATTAGCGCCACTCCACCTGGCTTCAGTAAATGATGAATACCTTCAATGGCATCGCGTAGTTCAAAAATAAAATTGAGTGTTTGAGTACACACAAAAACATCGGCAACACCAGAAGGTAATTCCAACTTTCTAGTCAGGTCACCGGAAAGGATTTCCGCATGCGCAGGAGCATCGCCGGCATCAAAAACCAAAGCCGTTTTTTTAGCATTCTTAGGCAAAAACTCATCAAGGTACCTTACCTCTCCAACTTCAATACCATCCCCAGTAAAACAGGAACGATTATCCCTAAGAAAAGCATGAATATAAAACCGGTCGATGGGCGTTCCACGGTCGATTCCAAAAACCGACGATACCGGTTGATTGGTAAACGATAAATTCGATGCATTTTCTTTCTTACGCTTATACCACCTTCGCCACGTCGGAGGAATTTTTCTCCATACCCGCGCCTTCAAGGAAGCATCGCCCTGAAAATTTTTCTGATTGAAGGATAGCCAGTTCGTATAAGCAATTTCATCTTCCTTAACCACTCCTTTAGGTAGAGACTGCGTAGTAGTAGCCAAAACCAGATCGCGGTTGTAATCACCCGAACCGGATTCGTGCGTGGCAGACTCATCGAATCCGATATGGCGCGATAAGGTCGTTTTCGGAAACACTGTTAATTTATTCTGCAAAACCAAAGACGCAGTCCACCGAACAGCCCAACTGTTCACTCTCCCCTCTATCTGATCATCAAGCA
The DNA here is from genome assembly GCA_046289975.1 of Flavobacteriales bacterium. GTDB lineage: Bacteria > Bacteroidota > Bacteroidia > Flavobacteriales_D > UBA2798 > UBA2798. Next base: position 2,877 of record JBKBUQ010000191.1, read on the forward strand.
TCTCGCTGAACCATCCGCATTTCCCATCACCGTTCAAAGCATTCAGGCGGTTTTCCTTTTGCAATCGCGCTCTCAATTCCTTTCCATCACGAATAAACCCGTTCCAGCGATCAACCCAGGTTGCCCAGGCAATACTATCGGGATAGCGAAGGAAAAACGATGCATTCACTTTATCCGACGCAAAATAATTCCATGATCCCACTGCACCGACATCCTGATTGGTTTTGTATGTGTCAAGTGCACGATTCATGAACGATAAAAAGTGCGGCGATAATTCCACATCATCCTCCACCACAATAACAGTTCCGTATTTTGAAACCACATCATCAACACCCGAAAGTACATTCGCCGCCAATCCCAGATTTTTATCCCTTGCAACTACCTGCACAGATTTCGCACCTCCGAATGATTTCGCAACAGAACGAACTTCGTCAATGGCCAGTTGTTCCTTATGACTTGCACCTTCCTTTGCTCCATCGCAGTAAAAAAACAAATCGGATGAGCCCAGCTCAGGATTGGCCGATAAGGTGTGCAGCGTACGACGCAAATGGTCAGGACGCTTGTAAGCAAATATGACGATCGGCGCAAAACTCATTTGAGCTTTCGGTATATGCGGGTTTCAGAAAAATCTCTGGAATATAGTACAGGTCCCATTCCATGCACACAAACTTCGAAACGGGATCTCAATTCAGGATTCTTCTCTGTATAGTATTCACGTTCTGCGTTATCAACGACCAACAATCCACCGGTTTTGAGTTTGGACACAGCATGATGGATGCATGAAGTGCGTGCTCGTCCGTCGACAAGAATGAGATCAAATTGCTGATCAGGAAACTGATCGATAGCGGTAACGTATTCTTTAAAATTGAATCCTATTGAATTATCATCGCCTGATGCATAATGACCGGGTTCGGAAGGATCAGGATCAGCCATAAGATTTCCGTTTCCGGCAGCGATGAAAAACGGGTTCCATTCCATTTTCAACCGTGTACTCAGGTGTTCTTTGAGCCAGTTGAACCATTGTTCATTGTGTTCTACAGTGACAAGCGTCTTCACTTTGCCATTAAAAAAAGTAGTGCTTCCTCCCCCACCCCATTCAAAGACTGTGGCATCAGCAGGAATTTCAGTAAGTAAAAAATCAACTGCACGGAAACTCAGCCAGGGAAGTTCTTCCTTGATGGAATTGGTCCCTTCCCTGGTATATTTTCGGTAACGAAAAAAATAACGGAGATCGGACCAGCGCGCGCCCTTGCTGCGGTTGTATTTGATCTGGCGCAGGAAGTAGATGAACTGTTTCACGATCCGATAGAAAAATGATGATCCATAAAAAAATTACCTTGCCCCTCAGGTGGTAGTTTACCGGTACCGTAAAAATCGCCAGATTCAACATAAAATCTTCCTGCATCCTGAATGTAATCAGCTAACTCACCATTGGCAGTTGAATAGAGTGTAAACGAATACGATCCATTACGAAGAGCAACTTTTGGCAAACAAATACTTACAATACCATGGTCCTTATCAAAAACAAAAAGTTGATTTGTGACTTCATTACTCAAATGTGTAATGCGCTGACCAAATTCATCATCGATACCAATAGCAAGATGAAAATCTTTCAGGGAAGTTTTTGTTTCAAACCGAAAATTAAACTTCACCTCACTACCGGATTGGGCAGCAGTTACCTCCCGATTTCCGGAATCGGTGAGAAAAAATTCGGTAAAGCGCACACTTCCGTTGCCCTGGCGATCTTTTCGGTCTGCAAGGTTCACACGCAATGCCGTTTCGCTGCTCTTGAGATAGGTGCTAATGACTTGCGATGTTGGTCCCTGTTCAACGACTTGTCCTTGCCTCAGGTAAATGGCGGTATCGCACAAATTCTGAATGGCGGCCATATTGTGACTCACAAACAAAATAGTTCTTCCGCCCTGTGCCACTTCTTTCATTTTACCCAGACACTTTCGCTGAAACTCTGCATCACCCACAGCAAGTACTTCGTCGACAATAAGAATTTCAGGCTCGAGGTGAGCAGCAACTGCAAAAGCAAGGCGGACATACATTCCTGACGAATACCTTTTTACAGGTGTATCAAGAAAGCGTTCTACTTCAGCAAAGGCAACGATCTCATCGAACTTCGACTGAATTTCCTTCCGGTTCATGCCCAGAATGGCGCCGTTTAAAAAAATATTCTCGCGTCCGCTCAATTCCGGATGAAAACCGGTTCCGACTTCCAGCAATGAAGAAATTCTTCCGTCGATGGTGATTTTTCCTTGGGTAGGATCAACGATTCGACTAAGTATTTTCAGTAAAGTTGATTTCCCTGCACCATTTCTACCAATGATGCCCACACGATCGCCGCGGTTGATGGTGAAATTAACATCCTGCAAGGCCCAGAAATCGGACTGTTGTGAAACCGAATTTTTCTTTCCGAAAATGCCTTTCACATTTTGTGCGATCACATCCCGTAAGGCCGTATATTTTTCACGATGCACATGATTGAGTACATAGCGTTTTCCTAATCCTTCTACCTGTATCACTTTTTCTGCCATTTCAGATGATATCAGCAAATCCTTTTTCTACTCTTCTGAAATACCAAATACCAATAAAGGTAAGCACCAGCGCCATCGATAACGAGATGATC
>JBKBUQ010000192.1:0-5482 GCA_046289975.1 Flavobacteriales bacterium
CCTGCAATGCCGGGCGGTGGAATGGATGACATGTATTGATCTCCTGAACAAAAATCAAAATCCCCCGTCACTATTGCCGGGGGATTTTTTATTGCAGTAATTCGAAGTGGTAGTAGCTGTCCTCTCCGCAAGGAGTGATCATTTTCGCACCCAGATCAGTAGCAATATCAGCAATGAGTTGGAGCCCGAGACTTTCGTTACGGTTTACCTTTGAATAATCAAATCCTTTCATATCATCACCAGCTTTGATGTAGATGGACGAAGGCTGAACATCCATTACGATCTCAAATACAAAATGCTGTTGTTTGGGCAAACCATGTTTGAGAGAGTTCAGAAATATTTCAGTTGTGATCAATCCGATGTGAAGCGCCATTCCGGAATTGACCATCGCAACCTCATTGTTGAAAACAAATTTCACCGAAGCCATTGTGTTTTCCGCCGAAACCTTAAACTCTTCGGTAAGTTTTTTCAGGTAGGATGATAGGTCAACTTTATTAATGTACTGCGATTGCGACAACAAATCATGCATACGCAGCATGGACATGATGCGGTGTTCGTATTCATCCAGCAATACCAGCGGATCCTTAGTTTTTCCTGCTTGTTTACTTAGTCGTATCAGACTAATTAAAATCCCAAAATTGTTTTTCACACGGTGGTTCATTTCATGAATGAGCAATTCCTTTTCCTGCAATGCTTTATCCAGCAAATGCTGAACGGCACGGCGGTGGCGGGCTTCCATATTAGATGCAAAAACCTGCGAAACGCTCAAAGCAAAAAACTGATCCGAAGGTGAAAATTCCTTTTCTATGTCACCTGTCTTTTCAAAACACATCACCCCTAACATCCTCCCTTCCATTCGCAGGGGAATATCCATTAGCGAAATAATTTCGTTAGGGCGGGCATAAATTTCGGATAGCTCTTTTGTTGCTGGATGCTGGTGAATATTTTTAGCGAGGATGATTTTGTTTTTTTCAAGCGCAGTGAAATAAACCGGAAAGTCCTTTCGAAGCAAAACCGACTCTTTTGTAAAAAATTGAGTACGTAAATCAAACTCTCCAACCGATACCAACTGTTGCTGATCGTTTCCAAACAACCAAACATTCATTCGCTCAATTCGTAAAGCCAGCAATATCCGTTTTGCAAATTCAGCCATCATGGCATCAATATCCTCCCGCTCCAGATTATGGATTTTGGAAAGATTATCGAGTTCTTCAAGTAAGTTTACATTTATACTCATAACCGGAATTTGAAATGAATATAATTATCATATGACTGAAAAACAAATAATTAAAACAAAATATTGTAAAAACCTTATCAATACACAGTTTCATATTACGGCAATCCTCAACCTTATTAAAAACTAACTGTTAATTATTTAAAAGCAACGTTTATTAAATCTCTTCGTTTCAACTTTAAATTGCTATCATGTCGAGCATATCGCCACGCTATACTTTGGATTTAATGGAATCTCCTGTTTCTATTAAATCGCCTGCCGGTGGTACCGATCGAGAAGCGCACGACCGTTTTGAACGTTCACTGGACCTTTTTCATATTGGTGTCAACTTTGAAGAAGAAGGTCAACCCGATAAAGCCATCGCTTTTTTTTCGGAGTCGATTGAAGCGAATCCGAATATGAGTCTGGCACTTTTGCGTAGAGGCAAACTCTTTTTGGAATCAGGATTGTACAACGATGCTTTGGCCGATTTTTTCAGCTATCGCAATCAGCAGCCCCAGTGTCCGAGAGTACTGCTTTACCTTTCGCGTTTATCAGCGGTATTGTATAAGGAGACCAAAGACGAATTCCATAAAAACAATGCCGCCCGTTACCTGGATTGGGCTGTGCAGAAGAATCTACATTATGCAATGTTCAGGATTGATGAGAATTGACGCTCTCATTATTCATTCGTCTTATATTCTTCAAACCCTCAATCCACTCTTTGGCTTTATCCACATCGTTAAACATTCGCGTAGGAATGGCGGGTTTGTTTACACGGATATAAAAGTTTGCAAGCAGTCGCAATGGCAATGAACTGACCACAAGTGCATCGGCGATCCGGTATTCCAGAAAAAATTTTTCAGCATAACATGAGCGCGTTTCCGGTGCTGCATAATTCAGTTTGCGCAGATCCACAATACAGTAATAAGGCTTGCGTTCGGCGAGTTCAATGGCTGTGCTTAACAAATCACGGAATCCTTCCAATTCCATATCAACTGCTTTTGCATCAACCATCATTATGTCGTCGTGGTAACACAAAGTTGCAAGAGGTGTATCCAGTTTTTTCATTTGTTGTTATCAGTGTATTTTGGCGCCAATCAATGTTACATCGTCAACCTGATCAAGTTCTGCTTTCCAGGCTTCGAATCTCTCAATGATCAGCTCCTTTTGTACGATAGCAGGCTGCTTACTGACTTCCATCAATAATTTACGAAGGCGCGAAAAAAGAAATTTCTTTCCCATCTCTCCGCCAAACTGATCTGCAAAACCATCGCTGAATAAAAAAAGCTGATCGCCTCTCTCCATTTGTATTCTGTTTGTAGTAAACGGTTTTACCGGACCAATGTGCCAACCTATTGGCTGATTATCTCCCTTAAGAATAGTAAATGATGTTCCTCGAACAAATGCAAACACCGTATTGGCACAAGCATACCTCAACACACGTGTGTTAAGATCAAGTTCAAGAAAGGTGAGCTCCATTCCGTCGCGCATTACTCTCTGCTCCTCTTCCCGCTGTTTGAATAGGCGGGTAATTCCGCTATTCAACTCATCCAAAACCAAAGCAGGTTCATATATGGAACGTTCAACAACGATGTCATTCAGCAAGGTAATCCCGATCATCGTCATAAATGCTCCCGGAATTCCATGTCCGGTACAATCAACACATGCCGCCCAAATTTTATCACCCTCACGGTGAAACCAGAAAAAATCTCCTCCAACTGGTTCTTTAGGCCTGAAAAAAATGAATGATTCGGGCAATGCAGATTCTATACCCTTATCAAAACGCATCAATGCATTCTGAATCCGGCGAGCATAATTCATCGAATCTGTAATCTCCTTGTTCTTGGCTCCCAATTGAAGGTTCTGATTCTCCACAATAAGAGAATACCGAAGTATTTCATTCCTATAAAAAAACAAAAGCAGGAATGAGCTAACAAAAAGGATAATCATGTTAATCACATAGATCACCTTGATGTTCGGATTCTGAAATACCGGTTCAAATGATGCGTATCCCAGTTTGGAAATGAGAAATCCAATAAGGCTAAGGCTGCTCATTACAATAATTTCACGCAACGAATCGAAAAACACGAGTGGACAAACACACAACAATATATTCAGGTACTCAATTCCGGATTCTGGTCCCAATAAAAACGAAACTCCGTTAAAAAACACCAGAAAAAAGGTCAGGCAGAACCACCGTGCAATACAGTAATACCTTAAGGAATTAAATACGAGTGTTAAAACAAGAATAAGTTGTCCGCTAAGGTTGGTGACAAGAAAAACAACCGGACTTCCCTTGGCAAGATTTATGACTAACAAAAAAAGAAAACAGGCTAGTCCAACCAGTGCCATAATATTCAGCAAGCGCACTTTTCTTCCTTCGTTTGGAGAAAGTTCGGCATGAATACCGTTCGACATCAGGCGTTGCAACATTGTTCAGGGCAGTGATAAAACCAGAACAATATAAAAAAAAAATGAAATGGCCGGGAAGGATTAGCTGATTGGTTTAGCGTGGAGATCGTATGGTCCTGCAGATTCAACTTTGACCTGAACAAAATCTCCAATACGAAGAAAATCAGCATCAATGATCACCTCATTATCCACTTCAGGTGAGTCGAATTCGGTTCGTCCGATGTATTGTTGACCTTCTTTTCGGTCGACTAACACCTTGAGTGTTTGTCCTACTTTTTCTTCATTGATTCCTGCAGAAATACCCAATTGAAGCTCCATTATTTCATTGGCGCGTCGTTGTTTTTCTTCCTGGGGAACATCATCGTTCAAATTATACGCCCCTGTATTTTCCTCGTGCGAATAAGTAAACACACCCAAACGATCGAAGCGGGATTGTTCCACCCATTCCAGCATTTGCTGATGATCATCCAGTGTTTCACCGGGATAACCGGATATAAGTGTAGTACGAATAGCAATTCCGGGAACTTTATCGCGGATCTTATTCACCAGATCGATGGTCTTTTGCTTTGTAGTTCCGCGTTTCATGCTTTTGAGTACCGGATCAGAAATATGCTGCAATGGCATATCGAGATAATTGCAAACCGAATCTCGTTCACGAATAACATCCAGTACGTCCTCAGGAAATCCGGATGGAAAAGCGTAGTGTAAACGAATCCAGTCAATGCCCTCCACATCACTCAAACGACGCATTAATTCCGCCAGCTTACGTTCTTTGTACAGATCAAGTCCGTAGTAAGTAGAATCCTGAGCGATCAGCAACAATTCGCGGGTTCCGTTTTTCGCAAGTTTCGTTGCACGATCAACCAATTCTTCCATTGGTGTTGATACATGTCCTCCACGCATCAGAGGAATTGCACAAAAGGAACAAGGTCTGTCGCAACCTTCTGCGATTTTGAAATAAGCGTAATGCGACGGTGTGGTGAGTAATCGTTCGCCAACGAGCTCCTTTTTGTAATCGGCTTTCAGTGTTTTCAGCAAACGCGGAAGATCACGTGTACCAAAATAAGCATCGACTTCAGGAATTTCCTTCTCGAGTTCGGGTTTGTAGCGTTCGCTCAAGCATCCTGTTACATACACTTTTTCAACGAGTCCTTTTTTCTTGGCCTCCGTAAACTGAAGAATAGTATCGATACTTTCCTGCTTGGCATTATCAATAAATCCGCAGGTGTTGATGATCACGATTGAAGCATCATCTGCGTTGCTTTCGTGCTCCACATCAAAAGCATTGGCCTTTAACTGCCCCATCAGCACTTCCGAATCAAATAGGTTCTTTGAACAACCGAGAGTTACAACATTGACTTTATTCTTCTTGAGTGTACGCGTTTTCATGCTGCAAATATCCGAATCTTTTTCCCATTCTCTCGGTATTGGTGTGCTTTTGGACTATTTTTGCAGCTTATCTTGCGCATGGAATTCAAAATTATTTCCGATTTCTATCCGACCGGCGATCAACCGGAGGCTATTCGTCAACTCTCAGAGGGTTTGCGCCGGGGAGAACCTGCACAGACTTTACTCGGGGTAACAGGTTCGGGAAAGACGTTTACCATTGCCAATGTGGTGCAGGAAGTAAAACGCCCAACTCTGGTACTCTCCCATAACAAAACGCTGGCAGCGCAATTGTATGCGGAGTTCAAACAATTTTTCCCGGATAATGCCGTGGAGTATTTTGTGAGTTATTACGACTACTACCAACCCGAAGCGTATATCCCTGTTACGGATACCTACATCGAAAAAGATCTGGCCATCAATGATGAGATTGAAAAACTTCGTCTGGCTGCCACTTCCGCATTGCTT
>JBKBUQ010000193.1:0-5461 GCA_046289975.1 Flavobacteriales bacterium
CAGCCGCGTTCAAATTCAGCTTTTGTGTTCACCAGATTATCAAACACAAGTGTGGTATCACTAATTTTTCCCTCCAATTTTAGTCGTGGAAAATCATTTAATGCAACGAGTTCAGGACCATCATTTGTAGCGATTGCCGTTTTCATACGATCCATAAACGATAGACCAAGCTCCTTTTCGATTGCTTTAACAAAGGCAACACTTTTATCGATGGAACAGCCTGATGCAGCGGCCTGATCTTCATTTACAAATACAACAAGAAACAATTGATCAAACAACTCAACAGAAGCCTCCAGCTTAGCGCCGTGCGAGCTCCAGTTGTTTACAAATGCAATAGCCTGTTCTTTCACCCATGATGCTTCTGTTGCAGAAAGCAAACGATCGGCCTGGTAAATCCATACCCGCGAATGTTCAGGGAGTGAGGTCCATTCAGCCATACTTTATAGATCTGAGGCGTTGGCAATAAGCTCCGCGACATCCAACACTTTCACCTCATTTTCCTTATTGAAATTCTTTACGCCATCTGTCATCATAGTATTGCAAAACGGACAACCCGTTGCAATCACCTGAGGTTGCAATGAAAGGGCTTCTTCAGTGCGCTCCACATTCACTTCCTTGTTTCCTGGTTCCGCTTCTTTGAACATCTGTGCACCACCTGCACCACAGCAAAAACCTTTTTGTTTGCAGCGCTTCATTTCCACCAATTCTACATCAAGCTTCTGGATCAGTTCGCGCGGTGCTTCATATACATCGTTTGCTCTTCCCAGGTAACAGGGATCATGAAACGTAATGCGTTTGCCTTTGAATTCGCCTCCTTCTTTCAGCTTAAGTTTTCCTTCGGCAATCAGCGACTGAATGAATTGCGTATGGTGCATCACCTCGTAATTACCCCCCAGTTCAGTATATTCGTTTTTTAAGGTGTTAAAACAATGCGGACAAGCAGTAACGATCTTTTTCACCTCATAGGCATTCAATACCTGAATGTTCTGCATAGCCTGCATTTGGAAAAGAAATTCATTTCCTGCACGCTTTGCCGGATCACCGGTACAGGTTTCTTCGGTACCCAAAACTGCGAATTTCACATTGGCAGCATTCAGGATTTTTACCAGAGCACGTGTAATTTTTCGTGCGCGATCGTCAAAAGAACCGGAGCATCCAACCCAAAACAAAACTTCCGGAACTTCTCCGGATGCCAGGCATTCTGCCATTGTGCGAACATTCAATGCATTACTCATCGGTGTGTTTTTATTTTTCGAAAACCTGAATCGTGACTTCTTTCACAACCAGATCCGTAAATTTTCCTTCGTATCGTGTGGCTCTAACCATGTGGTTGTCGATCCAATGGTAATTTCCACCACGTGGCTTTCCCATCAGCAATCCCTGGTACTTGAATCCATGTTTTTTCAACCATTCCTCCGTTACCTCACGGTGCTCTTCGGTTCGCGAAGTGAAAAAGGTGATGATATGACCTTCATCAAACCATTTGTTCAGCGTAATCAATGCATCCGGATAAACCTCAGCAGTGGCCATTCTCCATGGCTCTTCATTGGGAATATCGTCGCAAATCGTACCGTCGATATCGATCAGGTAATTTTTAATATGAGAAGGGAGAACAGGACTAAGATGTTGCCCGTTCTCCTCAATTGGAATCAAAGAAATTGAATCACTCATTATTGCATTCTGTTAAGCAGTTGCGGGGTACTGGCCACAAACTTCACTTTTTTGCGAACCAAAACTTTGTTAACGCCATTTACTGATGATGAAACAATGATCTCAGCTTCTTGTCCGGCAAGGTTTGCAGGTGCAAGTACATTAAACACATTGCTTCCGTCGCCCGGACGAACTGAACAACCATTAAGGACAACCTGAACTGCGGCAGAACCGGCATTAACGACACGAACTTCATTGGCATAGCCTACGATAATGGTATCTTTAAAATATTTGAATTCAATTCCCGCAGGGGTTGTTTTCTGAATGGTTTGAGCGGAAGCCGCAAAAGGCATCATAAAGCCTAAAAACAAAAGGAGGAGGATATTCTTTTTCATAGTTCTATAGTTAAGTTTAATTCTGCATTCGGGAAATTAATTCGGGAGTTGCTGCAACTACCAATACGCTGCGTCGGATAATCTCAACAGTACCCGAAGATGTGGTTTTCGTTACAACAATATCAACTCGTTGGCCATTTAATGCTCTTGGCGCTTTCACAATAAACGTTTTTCCTCCATCGGTACGGGTAACAGTGCACGATTGTGCAGCCATGGTAACAGTGAGATTGGCAGCGTTGGTTACTGTTACTTCCATGTTATGATCTACAACCAGCGTATCTTTAAAATACTTGAACGCAAGTGAAGGTGCAACCGTCTTGGTTATTTGTGCACCGGAACTTAAGCTTGTTCCGATAAAAAGTAACAGAAAAAAAACTTTAAACGTTTTCATGGCACTTGATTTAAGATTAATTGGTTTCGTTAGCCCAGTTAATTCGATCGGCAGGCGAGAATTGCCACGGTGCTCCGTTGTTCTCAATATTGGTGAACATACCGGCAAGTTCCGTGGGTGCCTTCGATTCTTCCATAACCAGGTACCTGCGTAAATCAATAATGATGCCAAGCGGATCGATATTCACCGGACATTCCTGAACACATGCATTACAGGAAGTACAAGCCCAGATTTCCTCCGCCGTGATATAGTCGCCAAGCAATGATTTGCCATCGTTATGATCCTGTCCGTGCTTCTTAATATTCGTGCGGATCTCCTCCATCCTGTCGCGGGTATCCATCATGATCTTGCGCGGTGAAAGCAATTTGCCGGTCTGGTTGGCAGGACAAGAAGACGAACAACGTCCACACTCCGTACATGTATAAGCATCCAGCAATTGTTTCCAGGTAAGATCAGGAACATCTTTCGCGCCAAAACGCTGAACGGCACCGTTGGTATCAGCAGGTGCAGCATAAGGATCAGCAGTTGGATCGAACATCAATTTCACCTCACGGGTAACCGATTCGGGATTGGTAAGACGACCTTTAGCATTGAGGTTGGAAAAATAGGTGTTTGGAAAAGCAAGTACAATGTGGAAATGCTTGGAGTAAGGAAGGTAATTGAGCAATGCAAAAATACCAATGATGTGAAACCACCAACAGGCACGCTCCAATAGCACTAATGCACCCTCCGACATTCCGTCAAGCATCGGCACCAGAAATTGGGATATGGGGAATGCACCGGCAACTGTAAAATGCTCTACTCCCCTACCCTGCAGGATGAGGTCTGAAGCGTTCATAATGAGGAATGCACTCATCATTAAAACTTCAGCAATAAGGATAAGGTTTGCATCGCTCTTCGGAAAGGAGGTCATTTCTCGGTAATGAAAGCGGGCCACTTTTACAATGTTTCTTCGGGCAAGAAAAATCACACAGGCAACAATCACCAAAAAAGCAAGAACCTCAAATGAGGCGATGAGTAAATTGTAAAACCCACCCAAAAACGAAAGCGCACGGTGTGAACCGGTAGCACCATCAATAATAATTTCCAATAACTCGATATTGATGATCACAAAACCAACATACACGGCAAGGTGAAGTACAGCGGGTAAGGGACGCGAAAACATTTTCTTCTGACCAAACGCAACCAGCAACATGGTCTTCCAGCGTTCGGAGGCATTTCCGGAACGATCAATCGCCTGCCCCATCCGGATATTAGCAATGATCTCACGAATTTTTAGTGTAAAAAGCGTAACCGCAGTTACAAAAAGAGCAATGAATGCAATGTTCTCGATCGACATAATTATTGCTGCAGGATTTGTTTCAATTTCTTTTCTTCACGTGCATCCAGTTTCAAACCTTTTTCCTTTCGGCCAAAAACTGAAAAATGCAAATAACGATTGGGATGCTCCTTTATGTTTTCAACCAAACGGTTCAACTGATCATTGGTTTGAACCAATGTCAAATAAAGACTGTCGCTATTGATGAGCGCACCCAGTGTTCCTTCGCCGGTATTCACTTTGGTGAGAATCGAATTAAGCTCTGTTACAGTCGTGCTGAGTTGCTTCACAGTGCTGGCAAGACCCGCATTTTTTAAACTATCGGTGATGGCAGCAACGTTATCCAGCGATTTATCGATCGACTCATTGTTGCGTTGAATATTTCCGGAAATCGATTCGAACTTGCTGAGGATACTGGAAACTTTTCCTGTTTCCGATTCAAGCAATCCATTTACCTTATCGGTAATCTGTTTCAAATTACGAATAGTCAGCTTCATGCTTTCGATGGTCTGACCAAGATCCTCTGCATTTTCACCAACCACGTGCGAAACGGCGGTTACCATGGTGTCCAATGAACCCATCAAACTTTCCGCTTTTTTCTTGATTGGTGCGATTTGCGCATCAACCCTCGAAATCATCGATTCTTCAGTTTCCGATGAAAGCTTTAAACCTTCCTGGGCCATGGTTCCGGATAAACCGGGAATTATATCGATTGCACGGGTGCCAAAAAGATCTGAAGAGAACAAGCGAGCCTTGCTGTCGTCAGGGAACTGAAGATCGTTATTGTCAATCACAAAAGTGACTTCGTAATAATACTCTCCGGTTTCACGACGGTGAAGGTCGATACCGGTTACCTGCCCTACTTTCATTCCCTGAAACGATACCGGCCCGGCGGTTACAAGTCCGTTCAGGTCGGTGTATTCAACCTTGAATTCACGTCCTTTTTTAAACAGATCAATTCCCTTCAGGTAATTGATCCCGTAAATGAGGAATGCAGCTGCAACAACAACTACTGCTCCGATTTTTGCTTCTCTACTGATTTTCAAAACGAGGTCATTTATTGGCCATTCCCCTGGCTACATTGATATCGATGCGTTCTCCGTTGAGGAAGGCGACTACAAATGCCTCCTTATACCCCTTCTCGCGCGCTTCGCTCTCCCACTTCTTGGCCTCGTCAAAATTATTACTTTTTCCGTAAGTATACTTGTAAAGATTGTCCGCTTTGTAATATTCAACTCCCTGTAAACCATTAAAGTTAGCAGGATCCTTGCCGATTTCTTTGGAACTGGTTCGGATTTGTACCTTAAAAACCACCTTTTCTTCACTGAAAGGCAAGGCAGAAACCGGTGCCTGTGAAGACCCCATAAACGGTGACTTAATCTCAGGCGTTTTATCAAGGGAATTATCGGGCGGGTTATTGGTTTTGTTGTCTTTTATCACAACACTGTCGGTCTTCAGGATCTGACCATTCTTCTTTCCGGTTATCACCTCATCCGGATTCCCTCTGTCTTTCTGAGGTAATCCGTTGCGCAAATCCACCTCCGATTTATAATCCACAAAAGCCTTAAATATAGCTTTTGCGATATTGAACTGATCCTGCTCGTTGTTCAGAATTTTTTCTTCTTCGGGGTTGGTCAAAAAACCAGTTTCAACCAATACGCTGGGCATGTTTACCTGATGCAGTACCAGAAATCCTGCTTGCTTTAC
>JBKBUQ010000194.1:0-5440 GCA_046289975.1 Flavobacteriales bacterium
CCGAAAATGCAAGGACATTCATTGCATTCGATCCTTTGTTTACTGTAAAGAAAGTGAGGGATGGGCTGGAATATTCCGATAGAGAAAGCAATAAGTTGATTCAAGAAATTGGGTCCAACATTCATTTTCGGTTGCATGAACTGTTTCATTCGCTGATTGTTGTTTCAGGTTCGCCCGGTGAATGTTCCGGATTTTTCGGTTACACCAGTTTTGAAAGCGCCAATTATTTTGACCCGTATCAGGAGGAAATGATCAGCAACAACGAAATACCTGAAATGATGTATCGGTTTTTTCGATTCGTGATTTGCATCGATCATTTTCAGAATCATGCTTATTTAATTGAGCATCGACCGGATCAGGACACGTCACAGATTGATGATGTGTTGAAATTGATTGAACGTCCAAATGGATGCTGTCACGATTTTTTTCTTCAGGGTGAGGAATTTAGTTATCTGAGTGATAATGATTTTATTCAGTTGGTGGAAAAGGCAAAAGCTCATTGTTACCGTGGTGATGTGTTTCAATTGGTTCTTTCAAGAAGATTTACAAGAGAAGTCGGCGGAGATGATTTTGCATTTTACCGTTCGCTGCGAAGCGTGAGCCCATCACCTTATCTGTTTTACTTCGATATGGGTGATTTTCGGCTGATGGGATCTTCTCCGGAAGCGCAATTACTGGTGAAAAACGGAAAAGCAGAAATTCACCCCATTGCAGGAACTTTTCGCAGAACCGGAAACGATGAAAAAGATCGCGCGTTGGCCACGGAATTACTCAGAGATGAAAAGGAAACCGCAGAACATATCATGTTGGTTGATCTCGCACGAAACGATCTGAGCAAAAATGGTACTCAGGTGAAGGTCGATCAGTTGATGGAAGCACAGTATTATTCGCATGTCATTCATCTGGTCTCTCGCGTGTCTGCTGTTGTTGACGACAATTCAAATGCTGTTCAGTTGTTTGCCGATACGTTTCCCGCAGGTACGCTTTCGGGCGCGCCCAAACACAGAGCTTTGCAATTGATCGCCCGGTATGAACCTCATCAGAGGGGATTTTATGGAGGAGCTATTGGGTTTTTTGGTCTTGACGGATCCGTAAAACACGCCATTATGATTCGTTCGGTATTGAGTAAAGACGGAAAATTTCATTACCAGGCCGGAGCAGGAGTGGTTGCAGCAAGCGATCCGAAAAACGAATTGCAGGAGGTCAACAACAAGCTATCAGCCATTCGCAGCGCATTGAAACAAGCATGTTCCATCCCGGAAAGTATTGAGCTATGAAAACCTTTATTCTCGATAACTACGACAGTTTCACGTACAATCTGGTTCACCTCTTGCACGAATTGGGTGAGGATGTTGTTGTTGGACGCAATGATTGTTTCGGCATGGATGATGTTGATGCTGCCGATAGAATCATTCTTTCACCCGGTCCTGGAATTCCTTCTGAAGCGGGTGGAATGATGGCTTTGATTGGATCTGTAGCAGGAAAAAAACCTTTGCTTGGAATTTGCCTCGGACATCAGGCAATTGTTGAACACTATGGAGGAGCAATCATCAATCAGGAAAAACCATTTCACGGAATTTCATCAGTGCTCACTGTCACCGATTCATCCGATCCTCTTTTTACGTCCATTCCTTCAACCTTTCAGGCAGGACGCTATCACAGTTGGTCGGCGCAACTGCCATTGCCGGATGTGTTGAGTCTGACTTGTGTTTCTTCCGAAGGAACCGCAATGGCTGTTAGACATCGTTCCCTTCCGGTTTTCGGGCTTCAGTTTCATCCTGAAAGTATTTTAACTCCTTATGGAAAAACTATTGTGAAATCCTTTATCGAATTATGAAATCAAAAGAGATCCTAGAATTTCTGCTTCAACATAACCAGCTTTCAGCTACGGACTCACGTTTGCTGATGGAGTATATTACCAACGGGAATTTTAATCCGTCGCAGCTTGCTTCAGTTCTAACTGTTTTTCGCATGCGTCCTGTGACATTAACTGAACTTGAAAATTTTCGTGAGGTTTTACTGGAGCGATCTGTTCAGCTTGATTTTTCGGATATCGATCCGATTGATGTTTGCGGAACGGGTGGTGATGGCAAGAATAGTTTCAATATTTCCACACTCGCTGCATTTGTTGCTGCAGGAGCAGGTGTTCCGGTAGCCAAGCATGGAAATCACGGTGTATCCGGACCAACGGGTTCTTCTACGGTATTGGAACAATTGGGAATTCATTTTACATCCGATAAGGATCAATTGCGGGAGCAACTGGAGAAATCAGGGATTTGTTTTTTGCATGCACCGTTGTTTCATCCTGCCCTTCAGCGAGTGAGTGGAGTTCGACGTGATTTGGGAATGAAAACGGTATTCAATATGCTTGGTCCTCTGGTTAATCCGGCCCGACCCAGGCGGCAACTTGCAGGGGTGTACAATCTCGAATTGGCACGCACCTATGCCTATTTTTTTCAGCGACATCATCATGCCTTTGCTGTAGTTCATTCGCTCGACGGGTTTGATGAAGTTTCACTGACATCTGCTTTTCGTTTGTTCACCTCCGAAGGCGAGCGACTCTTGCGTCCGGAGGATCTTGGAGTTGATTCAGTTAAACAGGAAGATTTATACTCCGGAAAGGATCCACGTGATGCAGCAAAATTATTTATGGAAATTCTATCCGGAAAATCCGATCCGAAAAAAGAACAAATCGTTTGTGCAAATGCTGCCTTGGCCATTCGGTGTCGTTTCGAAGGTCTCCGTATCGAAGATGCTTTTTCGCTGGCAACAGAATCCCTTCGGTCAGGAAAAGCACTTCAGTCATTTCAACAATTCAAATCACTTGCGTCATGAATCAAATTCTTCAGTCTATACTGAACAAAAAGCAATTCGAATTGGAAACAGCAAAGAGAAATTGTCCGGCCTCTTTGCTTGAAAAACAATTATCCAATTGCTCTCCTGCACGATCTTTCTCCTCAGCACTTCTAAACGGTTCAGGCATAATTGCTGAATACAAACGGAAATCTCCGTCCGGTGGATTCTTTTCTCATGCAACTGATCCGTCCACTCAATCTTTTGCTTATGAATTGAATGGGGCATCTTCCATTTCAGTACTTACTGATTTTTCTTTTTTTGGAGGAAGTGTTGCGGATCTTGAAGCAGTTAAACATGTTGTTCAAATTCCCGTTTTGCGAAAGGAATTTATTTTGGATGAATACCAAATTCTTGAAAGCAGGATTTTTGGTGCTGATGCTGTTTTGTTAATCGCCTCCTGTTTGAGTCCGGAACGCGCCGGGAAGTTGTGCGACTTTGCGCATGAAATCGGACTGGAAGTCTTGCTTGAATTTCATACTATGGATGAAATAGTGAAATTCTCATCTGTAAATGCAGATTGTTTTGGAATCAATAACCGTAACCTGAATACGCTTGCGACAGACCTGAAAACTTCCCTTGAATTAATTCATCATTTGCCATTCGGAAAACCACGGATATCGGAAAGCGGAATAAAATGCAGCAACGATATTGAGGTCTTGCGACAGGCAGGTTTTCAGGGATTTTTGATTGGGGACTTGTTTCTGCAGGAGGGAGGAATAGCCGTTTTAAAAAGTTTGTCTAAACTGAAGGAGGGAATATGTTGATCAAAATTTGTGGAATGAAGGATCCCGAAAATGTGGAGAATGTAAAAGCACTTGAACCGGATTATTTGGGCTTCATTTTTCACCCCGCTTCTCCGCGGTTTATTGACGATTTTGAGTGTATTAAACGGATTTCCGGTGTAAAAAAAGTTGGTGTTTTTGTAAATGCTGCTCCTGCGGAAGTTCTTCGTATTTTTTATGATGTGGGATTGGATATGATTCAGTTGCACGGCAATGAAAACCCTGAATATTGTGGTTTGCTCAAGGGGTATGGATTGAAACTTGTCAAGGCTTTTTCTGTTGGGCGATCTTTCGATTTTTCGATTACCAATTTTTACGCTCCGTTTTGCGAATATTTCCTCTTTGATGCCGCCGGTCCGAATCGTGGGGGAAATGGAATTGTTTTTAACTGGATGCAGCTGAAATTTTATTGCGGGAAAACACGATTTTTTCTAAGTGGAGGTATCGGTCCTGAGCATGTTGACTTATTGCAGGCATTGCGTAAACATCATCCACTCCTGCATGGAATTGATCTCAACAGTCGATTCGAATATTCACCCGGATTAAAATCCATTGAGTTGCTTTCACCTTTTGTATCAAAGCTAAAACTATCGTGCCATGAATATTAGTTTGTTAAATCCTGAAAATGAATTCTCTGTTTCTGAAACCGGATTCTATGGTCGATTCGGTGGCGCTTTTGTTCCGGAGTTATTACGCCCTCAATTGGAGGAACTATCTGCATGCTACTTAAATTTTCTGAACGATGAATCTTTCATGACATCATTTCGTTCGTTGCTTCGTGATTATGTCGGTCGGCCAACGCCTTTGTATTTTGCTTCCCGGTTAAGTGAATTTTACGGTACAAAAATTTACCTGAAACGGGAGGATTTGAATCACACCGGCGCGCATAAGATCAACAATGCTATTGGTCAGGCCTTATTGGCTAAACGCCTGGGGAAAAAACGAATCATTGCAGAAACAGGAGCCGGTCAGCACGGTGTTGCAACCGCAACTGCTTGTGCATTATTGAATCTTCCCTGTACTGTTTTTATGGGAGAAAAGGATATTCAGCGACAGGCTCCCAATGTAATGCGAATGAAAATGTTGGGAGCGGAGGTGCGTCCGGTTTCTTCCGGTAGTAAAACATTGAAAGACGCTACCAATGAAGCAATCCGCGAATGGATCAATTATGCCCATGAAACGCATTACATCATTGGCTCTGTTGTTGGTCCTCATCCTTATCCCGACATGGTTGCGCAGTTTCAACGTGTCATTTCACAGGAAATAAAAGTGCAGTTGATTAAAAAAGAAGGACGAGACTTTCCGGATGCTGTAATTGCTTGCGTGGGTGGTGGGAGTAATGCTGCAGGAGCGTTTTATGAATTTATTCCCAATGAGAAAACACGGCTCATTGTTGTTGAAGCAGCGGGAATGGGCGTTGATAGTGGTGCCTCAGCGGCGACTTTTCATTTGGGATCGGAGGGTGTAATTCACGGATCAAGGACCTTGCTGATGCAGAATGCCGAGGGACAAATCATTGAGCCGCATTCTATTTCTGCCGGATTGGATTATCCGGGTATTGGTCCGATGCATGCACATTTACTGCAAACGAAAAGAGCTTCGTCTGTTGCTGTTACAGATACGCAAGCATTGGAAGCTGCTTTTTTTCTAACCCAATCCGAAGGTATAATCCCTGCACTTGAGTCGGCTCATGCGTTTGCTGCACTCAATACGTTGAAATTTCTTCCTGAAGAACTTGTTGTGATCTGCCTTTCCGGAAGAGGAGATAAAGATCTTTCTACTTATGAAAAATCGTTCGACCA
>JBKBUQ010000195.1:0-5320 GCA_046289975.1 Flavobacteriales bacterium
TTCCAGAATGAAACAACATTTTCAAATTCCATTGTTTTGTAGTTGGCAATCATTTCAATGTTCGGATCCTGATTGTACCCTCTGTATTTCCATCCTTCAATAGTTTCAATGATGGATTTAAATCCGGGCCTTTCTGATTGGGCAGATTGTATCAGACTTGATTGTAAAGATGTCCAACGCTCCGGTTTTTGGGGCATGTTCCTGATCAAATCAAGCATCGCATTAACAGCGTCGTTGGTTTTGTCCGACTGACATCCGATATAAGAAACAAACCAGGAGGATTGACCGGCTTTTGATGGAGCAATGTATCTTCCCCAGGTAGAATAGGCCAGCGAACGGAATTCACGGATTTCCTGGAAAACAAGAGAGGACATATCGCCACCAAAATATTTATTGAATGCTGCAATTTCGGGAGCCATTTTGAGGTCGAAAGGTTTTCCGCTGATGAAAAAGTAGGCTTGAGTTTGAACTGCTTTTTTGTCTTCGTAAATGAATATTTGGTTTTCCTGATTCCATTGTTTTCGTTCAAGATGGACTCTCGGTTTTTTCTCTGTTCTGTTTCCTGCCACACTTTCCGGTTCAAAAACTGCACGCAAACGTTCTCCGGGAATGTTCCCGACAAAATTGATGCTTAATTCTGCCTGTAGTGCTTTTTTGAGTGCATCGGTAACGCGTTGTGCTTTCATGGATTTTACTTCTCCCAATGAAACTTCGCGCAGGTAAGGAGAGTTGTTGCCGTAATTGATAAAAGCATTCAGAACACCGGACATATACGATGGTTGCCGCTCACTTATTTTGAGTTCAGCTTTTAAATCGGAATACACTTTTTTGATTTTATCGTCATCGGTTTTGATATGGTTAAGGTGACGACGAATGAGTTCCATTGTTTCAGCAAAATTTTCTTCCATGCCATTGGCATATACGATAAACTCTTCTTCTGTTACATAAAAATCAACTTCTGATCCTATGTTGTAAAGCGCTTTATTGAATTCGGTGGCAGTGAAATAATCGGATGCAGCATATTGCAGGTAATCGGGAGCAATTTTCAGATCGGGCTCGTAAAATTTCCCTGTACCAAAGCGCAGTTTGATGCTGAATACGGAATTGTATGGATTTGTTGATTGGTACAAAGTGGTTTTATCACCTAACTTGTATTCTTTGATGTCCTTTTCAAAATCCACAAAACGGGTGATGGCTTCGTCTTCCGGAATCGTTTTCCACTTTTTGTAATAATCCGATTGCAGTTCTTCTTTTGGAATAACGGGTTCGAAGCCGGGCTTTTCCAGTTTTTCCTTATCGGGTCTTCCCATTTTGGAATGAAGCACCAGCGAATTTTCTCCCAGGTATTTGTTGGCCACCCGCACAATGTCGTCTTTGTTTACAGCGCGAATTTTCGATTCGTAACTCAGAAAATCACTCCAGGAAGTGCCGGATGAAAAAGCAGTTCCAATGGACAGTACGCGACTTTCATTGCGTTCCCAATTTTGCTGAAAGTATTTGATCAGCGAAATCTTGGTAGCTTCCAGAAGACGTTCATCAAATTCTCCTTTTTTAATGTTACTGATCTCGGCACGTATTACGCGTTCTGCTTTTTTCAGGGATTGACCAACAAGTTTTGGAATGAAGAAAAAGATAGCAGCACCGTAGTCGTCATTGATCATTGGGAACGCACCGCACTCCAGCAGTTTGCCTTCGCGTTTTAAGCGATCGAGTGGGCCAGCGCTTTCATTGGAGAGCATGTTGAGCATGACTTCAACTTCTGTTTCGTCATTCGCATTATTGGCAGGTACTCTGAATCCTATGGCTCCTGCTTTTACCGGGGTAGCACGCATTTTTACCAGCTCGCGTCCTTTAAAATCTTCTTCCTTGTAGTTGGGAAATTCGGGGACAGGAGCAGAACGCCAGTCGGAAAATTTTTCTTCGATGATGCGAATCACTTCTTCCGATTTAAAATCTCCGGAAAGAATCAGAGCCATATTGTTGGCAACATAGTACGTGTTGAAATAGTTGTACATCGCAGTAAGCGACGGATTTTTGAGGTGTTCCGTTTTTCCGATTACAGTTTGTTGACCGTAAGGGTGGACTTTATAAAATTTCTGCATGTATTTTTCCAGCACAAATTCAATGGGATTATCCATTCCTCTGTTTTTCTCTTCGTAAACGGTTTCCAATTCACTCTGAAAAAGCCTGAAAACCGGTTTTTCAAAACGATGATCGTAAATCTCAAGCCATCTGCGAATCTGGTTAGGAGGGAAGGTGTTGAAATAGGCGGTAATTTCTTCGGTGGTGAAGGCGTTTAC
This sequence comes from Flavobacteriales bacterium, assembly GCA_046289975.1. Classification (GTDB taxonomy): domain Bacteria; phylum Bacteroidota; class Bacteroidia; order Flavobacteriales_D; family UBA2798; genus UBA2798. The sequence goes on from JBKBUQ010000195.1 coordinate 2,301, forward strand.
ATCATCTGAACCAATTTCTGAAAGCATGCGGTCCATCTCATTTGGAATAGCGAATTGTGCTGCTTTAACAGATTCGTCATTGATCTTTTTCTGAATGACTTTGCGTTGAACAGGATCTTTTGTTTTTCCTAATTCATCGTACAGACGATTGATTTCATCAAGGTGAATTTTTTCCTGTGCATAATTGGTTGTACCCAGTTCTTCAGTGCCCTTAAACAACATGTGTTCGAGGTAATGGGCCATGCCGGTGTTGTCGGCCGGATCTTTTTTTCCTCCTGTTTTTACTACAACTGCACCAAAGACCTGTGGAATATCATGGTTCTCTGACAGGAAGACGGTAAGTCCGTTTTTCAGTTGGTATTGTTTCAACCCAATAGGGTCATTTTTAAATGTTACGGGCTGCAATTGGGCATTCGCAGTTATACCTGCCAGAATGCTCAGCGAAACAAATAGAAATAGCCTCATCGGTATTGGTTTTATAAGGGTAAATATGAGGATTTTTAGCGGACTATTTCATGCAGGGCAATGCAGTTGTAATTGGTGTTAGCAGGTAGATTTTCTTTGCTACCCCCTAAAAAAGAGAACGCCGGTCATATGACCGGCGCCTCCAGGTAGCCCTAAAACCCTGAAAACTTATTTAGAGGCTACAAGGCTCACGTTGTACTTAATATCGTCGCTGATAACGGCATCACCAATTGCACCGCTAACACCTGAACCATACGTTACACCCCAGTCGTTACGGTTGATGGTAAACTCTGCAGTTGCAGTAAGCTTGTCACCTTCTACTTTAATAGTAGCCGGGAAGCTGATGTTTTTGGTTACGTCCTTGATGGTCATGTTTCCGCTAACATTGTAAGTGCCATCCTGATTTTTGGTTGCACCAGTAATTTCAAATTTAGAAGTAGGATATTTTTCCGCATCGAAAAAATCCTCTGCCATTAAATGGCCGGCAAGTTTCGCCATTTTTTCCGGATCTCCACCTTCGTCGGTCGCTTTAACTGTTTTCATGTCAACAGTAAAATTACCGCTGGTAAGTGTGTCGCCTTTCATGGTAAGTTCGCCTGAAGTGATGTCGATAACACCTTGGTGACCATAGGCTAATTTAGAACCGTACCAACCAAGTGTACTGGCCTTTACATCTACATTGTAAACAATGCTTTCTGCTGCTGCACTGGCCACATCTTTAGCGTCGGTTGATTCTACTGCATCGCTGCTACAAGCTGTAAAAAGAGCTGCTGCGAGCACCGAAAAGGAAAGAATTCTTAAAGTTTTCATGGGTTAAATGTTTTGTTTTTAGTTAGTTCAACAAATGTATATACAACAATTGAATTGTGCAAGAAATACTTTAATTAAACACCACTTTCTTAATTTTGTTTAACATTATGTCATGAAAGCTGAAATTAAATGTCCCGCTTGTTTGGCTTGGGTTTCCTCATCCGACGGGCATTGTACGCATTGTGGCTCGGTCCTTGACCGAAATGTCCGACTTAAACAAGACAGGATCAACAGAGGGGTATCCGTTGGTCCGCCTGAACGAAAAAAGACCCGGATCGATCTTTGGCTTGAGCGAACGGAACATTCGGAAAACACCCTGGTTGTTGTTCTCAGGACTATTGTTGGTGTGGCTTGGGCTATTTATATGGCAGTGCTTGGATTTATTGTTTGGGTTGTAACGCTAATGGCAGGATGAAACGTGCTTATTTGCTTTCCGGAACATTCCTTTATCTTTTGCTTTACTTCAACAAGCATATTTTTCAGTTTGATTTTCCATTGCGCTACCAGCTTTCAAATGTATTGGCTGTACCTCTTATCACAGGATGGATTGTATGGAGCATGCAAAAATTCTGGTCGGTCCGTTTCGTTCCGGAACGAGGAATGGTGTGGATGACATTTGTTGTAATCAGTATTTATTTTGAACTCATCCTCCCGCAATGGTCTGCTTCGGCAACGGGAGATCCTTTGGATGTGCTTGCATATTTTTTCGGGACAACTCTCTGGTTTTTTCTGAACGAAAAGGAAGAGCATGAGAACGATAACACCAAAGCCTTAAGTCCGATTGATCAGAAACTAAATCGGATCTGAATTCTTACCTCTGATTTTCGATTACCCTCAATTTCATTCATACCTGATCCAACACTTGTTCTGTTGTTGTACAGGAATTGTGCGTAACGCAGCCAGATATCAAATCGCTTTTTGTACTGATAACGAAGTATGCCATAAAAACGACTTCCTCTGTAATAATAGGCAGGAATGGAAAAGACATACAACACATCGTTTTCGTAAGCGTAAATCCTGGAATTGTAAGAATCTGTGTCGAAAAGAGCGTAACGGGCAGTGAGGGAAAGTGGAGATGAAATCGGTTTCCATACTACATCCTGGTAAAGGACATATCCTTTTTCTTTTTCCTGATTGCAGGTGCCTTTCGTGAATACAAGATTTCTGTGCTCGGCAGTGGCGGTGTGGGAAAATCCTGTGTCACCATGCGCTACGTGAAAAAGACATTTATGACCGAGTACGACCCGACGATCGAGGACATCTTTCACCGACAAGCGGCGGTCAACGGCCGTGTGTGTCGACTGGATATTCTTGACACTGCAGGTCAAGATGCCTTCATTTCCCTCTTTCCGCATTGGGTCAAGAATCGGCAAGGATATCTCTTGGTGTATGCCGTTGACGATGAGTATGGGTTCTCAGAGTTGAACAAGTTTTTTGATATGTTGGTGCAAGCGACAGAGAATGAGCACCCGGATGTCGTTGTCGTGGCAAATAAGATTGTTGAGTGGAAGTTCTATCTCTCTCTCTCTCTCTCTTTCATTCTTTCTTTCTTTTTTCTCTCATTCTCTCTCTCTCTCTGTTTCTTCTCTTGCTCTCTCTCTCTCTTTGTGTGTGTGTGTGTGTGTGTGTGTGTGTGTTCGCTTGCTGCTTCTACCCCACGCTTGTCTCGTCACTCGGACTTGCGCTCATTTCCTCTGGCTTTCTCTCTCAATCTCTCTCTCTCTTTCTTTCTTTCTTTCTTTCTT
>JBKBUQ010000196.1:0-5301 GCA_046289975.1 Flavobacteriales bacterium
TACGTCCCGGGCCTGCTCCAAGTAACTACACAACCTTGGTTTTCAACATTACTAGTATAAAATATAAAACTATGTTTAATTTCTAGGAATTAATTTATAATAATGCTAAAATAGTAATATTTTATATTTTTATTGCGTTAACTGACCATTTCCTTTACCATTTAGTTGTCATACTATCAAAAGATCCATGAACAGTTCGCGGTTTTACCACTGTGGATGTTGCGGGATGGTTTGTCATAGGTAAAGGAATGCATAATAATGCTGTAATTTATTAGTCCAACGATGCTCTGATGACTTTTTCGTATTCTATTTTACCATTTATTGTAATAGAGACGGAAACGCAGCCAAAAATATCTTCATGCATGGGTTGGCTCGAATAAAACTGCGGTAAGTGATAATAAACAATTCAACATACCAATAGTGAGACAATAAACCCTCTGTAAAACTAACAAATACAAACAAAATAGCTGATACACAAAATACTAATTGGCAATTTTCAATATAGGAATGCTAAAACGGAGAAGATGATTAACGTAGAGATGAGTCTGTTTAAAGATACCAAAAGAACTAGACAGCCCACCGAAGAAACTCAGGAAAGGGAGACCCCCCCAAAAAACCCAAAGAGGCGCAAAACCAGCAATGGTAACACCTCCCCCCATGGCAAGAATAGTTGCTAATGGTAAGTACTTCTACATAACAGACCTTGGTTTTACATAATCACGCGATTCTCCTTTAACAAGCCCTTTTTTTTTGGTTTTTTTGTGTGTGACTTTTTTCGTGACTTTTTTCCGAATTTTTCCGAATTTCCGAATTTTGCACTTTTTTGCAAATATCAGTAAAAGTCACTGCAAAAAGCGTTCGGTTGGCCACAAAGCGGGGCCCGGAAATGCCTTCCTGAAAATTCGGGTGGTGGCTAGCGGGGATCCACACAGTACACAACGGGAATTTTCCAGGTGGTGGCTAACCGGGAAAAATCGGGTGGCGGCCAACAGGAAATCCGGTGGCGGCAACCTGAGTTTTCCTGTTGGTTGGTGCATGGAGCTCGGTTGGTGGCTGCATGGAAATCTTGTGGTATATGGCTGTGGCAGATTACTCTCATACCATTTCATCCTCATTCCATACATGTTCATTTCGTTTTGTAGTTAAATATACAATGACTTTATTTCGGACAATTTATACTCAATCACATCATTTTCAGTCTTTTCACATAAAATTACACCCAAAATTTGTTGTAATGCAACTTACATCTCCGCCATCGGTTATACTTTGAGATTTTCAGCAAGACTATTGCATCCATAAACTCAATTCCTTTTCATCTTGTTGAAATATGGTAAATAACCCAGATTCCCACCTATTATTTACCAGTGCTTACTTTTCTTTTACATTTTCATAATCTACAGCTGTAACGGCTACATCAACAAGCAAGCGCAGAAGAAGCCTAAATACGCAAGAGAAAATGAACAAAATGTCAGCAAATCTCACCTAACATTAACCCTTCACATTCTTTCTTCTTCTTTTATGTTTGGTCGTCCAGAATGTTCCCACCTCATGCTCCTTCTTTTTTTGTTTCACCAGCTGTTTTGAATTTTTTGTTACCGCCAACGTATTATGGCGCGACCAGAACACACGTGGAAAAAGATCGAAGCAAAAATTAATTTATCGCCAGAAGATGAACAAAATTATACCGATTTGAACGTATTGTCAAAGGTTATCATCACACACCTTGGATATTTTCATCACGAGATGGGGAAAGTTCTTACCTCCAACCGTAAAGTTCAAAGTGATATTCACACGAAAGTTGAAAACTTACAAAGTTCTGTGAGTGTTGCAGTTACACAGATTACGCAGATTGGACTACAACTACAAAAAATGATGAACTGTACGCAAATACTTTAAAAAAACTTTGCTGATCTATTTTCTGCATGTTTACTTTTCTTCTGTGATATAAAGATATTGATCCTCAGCTCACCACTTCGTCCCTCCGACAAGGGTATGCAATTGCTATGGCCCAATCTTTTTCTTATTTCCCGAATGAATTTCTAAGTTCTGGCATCAGAACAGTGGAGCCTGAAATACCATGTGTGAATGAGGTACGTATGTTAATGGCTGGTGAATGCACCGGATCTTTTCTAAATTCGAACAATTTAGACTGTTCTCAAGAAATTACGAGCGCAAGGCACTGAAATGAGACGGGAAATAGCTAATTGGGTGACTAATGACTTTCACTCGTATGATCACTTGTACCACCGATTATTGCAGTATTGTCAACTGAATCGTGTAGAAGATGAAATATCCTCGAAGTTACGTGCAGTTTTATTTGTGGTGGTAATGATTTATTTAGATAACCTGCAAGTAGCAATTAAATATTCTATATTTAGGCTGCTTGCATAAATAATGTTCCTAGCTCAAATGATATCGTTACTCAAAAACTTTGTAGTATTATGGGTGTGACAGAATTGTCTCAAATTAACGGGAATCGGGATATAAAACCCACTGAAAAAGCTGAGAAGATTGTAAATATTATGATTTAGTTAGAATTCTAAACGCAACTGAAGCGTGCTTTTTTTGTCAGTTGAAATGTTTTTTAGGGAATCCCATTGCGAAAAAAGATTTTATTATTTTCTGCGAACGTCGTGATTTAGATCAAGGTCTACGGTTGTTGGAGGGATTTTCTTCGGATCACATTGAGGAGAATGAATTCGAAGAGGTTGCACCATTTGACGCAATTAATGACCTCATGAACCAGAGAGATGGAGAAAACGCACCCCACTTTGAACCTATCCCCAGAGAACCAATAAACTGCCGTCCTGTGAGAGAAGACAATCAAGTAAATATAGCTGGAGATCCCCAAATTGGAATCCTAATAGTTAATAACCAGCGCGGCGGTGAGAACAACTCCTATTCTTCCCCGAACACACCAGCTTCAGTCAATGCTCAGAGAATCCGAACACTTCCTGCAAGTAACCACCCACAAAGAGCACGCGGACTGCCATTTCTAAATGATGATGATCATGAAGATAGCCTTCCAATGGAAGAAATGAGCGGAACAAGACCACGCGTCGATATACTGCAAAGAAGTTCTTCTGCTAATTCCAATTCTTCACAACGCAATTCTCCTAATAATTCAAACTCAGTACAACGCAATTCTCCTGACAATTCAAACTCAGTACAACGCAATTCTCCTAACAATTCAAACTCAGTACAACGCAATTCTCCTGCTGATTCCTATCCGATGCAACTCACCCCGGGTTCAATAAGTGTATTCACTAACGATTCTGCTCTTGAAAATGCTGTTGTTGCGGAAAAGAGACCCCGAGGAAGAGGAGGTGGAAGAGGGAGGGGAAAGGAAAGGCGCCGGGCAAAATAGTTGGTTATCTGTTTTATTTTTTGTTTAGGGCTTAAATTTTTGCAAGTTCCTTTTGTGGTTAATAAATTTTGTTATGAACTTTACTCTGGATTCAGGTTAAAACACAGATCTAAATTGGCATCGAAATCGATATGTTTGATTTCGGGTGCAAAAAAGTTGTCTTTTCCTACAAAACAATCATTGAATATCCTATAAATGACGGTTCAAAGTGATGGATTTCATTAATCGTGGTGTTTCTTTGATATATTTAGTAACAACGTTACCAGTTTCTATTTTCCTTGTATTTGTGAACAAATTGATCATTTTTTGTGTCTGGATCTTTTGTGAAATCGCAAGAATCAGTTGTACAGTAATGTTGGAAATTCACTTGTTGAACTTTCGTATCGTGTTCCAACGGGAGGAAATTTACAATATGTTCCAGCGCGAAACAATGAAATGGAACCATTTCCTAAAGAGTAACCAATGTAAAACCTATTATACCTTTTTGGCGTATTCAATATATATATAACCTGCAGCAAATCGGTTATTCGCAGAGAGAATATATTGGTATCTCTATCCTTTATTCCTTGCAATATATATTTTGATTTTTCTAATGCGGCCTCAATTTTCTCAATTATTCCCTTATCTTGCGTTAACTTTAAATTAGTTACAACCGCGTACAACTGAATGTAATTATTCGGGCAACTAAAAGAAAAGATCTTAATAGATTAAAGGTCTTCATAATAAATTCTATTAACAAATGTAGCATACCAAAACTCCAAAAACCCGTGCACCATCGAATATGTTTTATTGCATTCCATAAAGATGATATCTCCCTATTTCAAAATGTCATTTGCAGTATACCATGCTCTTGGTAGCTCATTAATGAACATACTTCTGATGAGGAAGTTACCGACTTGAACTTTCGAAAGGATTTAATTAGTATTTGAGGATACTTTTGAAATATCTCGTTGTTCAGTCGTGATACATCGAATTCACTACCTAATAAATAATAAGCTTCCCTTATCTACATATAAGAAAAGAAGCACATAAATAGGATGATTTCAAGATATTCAGTATTGCTTACTAGGCGTAATAAATTCTCTAACGTGGCATTCGCAAGCTTAAATTCCTGTGAACTCACATCCCTACTTTTTTCTTCCGCTTATATGCGTACCGGGACCACAAAGATGAGATGTTAGGGAAAGCATTGTAACAAAATGATAATTCTGAGTTGTTCAGCCCACCTTTGGCGATTTTAGGGGCAATGTGGTGATATAGTCTATTTCTCTCTCCCGAGTCCATACTTAATTTGCTATACTTCCCTTTGGAAGATACAAAGACATTATTTCCTGCAATTACTCGGCTCATTAAATCCCTCCACTATATGAACTATACAGTAAATAAACAGCATTACAAAATACTTTGACAAACACATTACATGGTATTTATTCCCAACTGTGACTTCAATTGAGCGATTGTTCGTATTCATGTATTCCTGCTTCAGCATCTTATTTTTCTGTTCAAAATGCTCAGCATTCTGCGATTTCCCACGCATCTTTACTCTGTCGTAAAAATGACCGAATGCGTGAATTTTTGGTTTAGATCTAACAAATTTAAGGAAACCCGTTATATATTGCAGTTTTACTAGTGATACGAAATCATCATGAACAATGTATGTTGTTACTTACTTGCATGTCATATCCAATGCATAAAACAATCTGTACCACAAATGGCTGATAAATAAAAATTGCTTATGAATTTTTATATCACTCTCAAACTGACAATTTCCATTCTATACATCTATATAGAATGAGTGAACCGGGATGTTCTGATACCATAACTTAAATCTAGTGTTACCAAGGTAAGATCTATTGCAACATACTTCGATTTCACCATTTTATATAAAAAGGTGGAGCAAATCAGCCACATCTTCAAAATCAAAACGAATTCGC
>JBKBUQ010000197.1:0-5233 GCA_046289975.1 Flavobacteriales bacterium
GTCGGGAAATTCCCCTACTCTGCTTCAGGTAAGGCTTCTGCTGCCGGAGCGAAAGATGGTTTTGTTAAACTCATTTTCGATGCTAAATACGGTGAAGTATTAGGAGGACACATGATCGGAGCCAACGTTACGGAAATGATTGCAGAAATTGTTGCCGTACGAAAGCTTGAAACAACCGGTCATGATCTGATCCGCACAGTGCATCCGCACCCTACTATGAGCGAAGCTGTGATGGAAGCTGCAGCTGCTGCATACGGCGAAGTGATTCACCTCTGATAAAAGATAAACTCAAAAAAAATCCCCTTCGCAATACGAAGGGGATTTTTTTATGCGCTCAATGAGCATTGATTGTCAATATTAGTTCTTTGCAGCACCAAAGTTTTTGAATGACATTGCAGTCCCTGCAAGAGCAACAGCAAAACCTGCTACCATTACATAAAGACCTATTCCTGCCATTCCGCTGGCTTTCATCATCCAGTAAAGAGAAAGTAACAGACCCAATACTGCTGCAACTAAAGCAATAATGATGAACATTTTGTTACCCTGCTTCTGACCCATAAAATCAAGTCCGCCGGCAGCAGCACCAAGAATAATAACTAAAAGAGCTTCACCTGCAGAAGCACCGAAAAGAGAAATGCTCATTCCGAAGAAACTGATGAAAGGAAGAAAGCAGCTAACAAGCACCATCCCGGCGCCTACTAAAGACAATTGTTTTTTAACATCCATGTTGTATGATTTTGGTTTTGGTTACAAGAGAGAATTACATATTATGCTACTAAATTATAAAAAATGAACAATTTGTAAAGCAGCTAAAAAAAATCAGACGAAAGGTTATTAACAAGTTCCTACACATAATCGACAAGTGCGACCATGATCTTTTCAAGTTTCTTTTCCATCTGTTTGGTGGAACAATTAAAATTGTTGACCACTACCGAAAACGCAATTCGCTTCCCGGCCTTGCTTGTAACATATCCCGAATAAGCTTTAACCCTGGTCATAGTACCACTTTTTGCAGCCACCTTCCCCTCGGCCTTGGTGCCTTTACAAAAACCGGAAAGCGTCCCGCTTCTTCCTGCTACCGGAAGAGATTTTTCAAATGTTGAAAAACTTTTGCTTTGCGTCATCCATAAAAGAATCTGTACAAAATGTGAAGCCGAAACCGCATCAAAACGCGATAAACCACTTCCATCGGTGATGTACAAACCTTTCGTATCGATTCCTTTTTTGGCCCAAAATTCCAGCATCGCTGCTGCACCTGAGCCAACCGTCCCATTACCGTATTTTACCAAGCCGATTTGATTGATCAAATGTTCGGCAAACAGATTCACCGAAAAAGTATTTGTGAGGTTTACAATTGAAGCTACTGCAGGAGAATAGTGGGTGTAAATATCTGTTCTGACCGGAGAGGTGAATGCACCCTTCATTTTCATTTCACGAACCGTATTCGGACGACCGCCTACTGCAACGCCTTCAGCAAGTAGCGCATGCATCAATTCAAATGCCGCGAGATAACTGGGATCAGGAATCGTTCCTTTTACCTCAAAGGCTTCTTTTCCCTTTGGGAGAACTCCCTTTACAACCCGTTGGTAGGAATAAGGCGCCCCGAAAATATAGGCGTTGTCGTCGGTTGTATTGCCCGCATACACATCACTTGAAAATTCCAGATCAGGAACATAAGGCATTACACATTCGATGCGTGCAGTATCACCCGCTTTGCTACCTGTATTAAACTTCAATACACAGGTATTATCGTAAATGGAAACACCACAAGGAGCGGCTCCATAACCATTTCCCAAATCACCCCATGCCCAGGTGGAAGGAACCATTTCCCACCCGTAAATTTCAGCATCGGCAATGATGTTACCGGTAATGGAATCGATACCTGCAGCTTTAATAGCCCGCGCCCAGTCGCTAAGAAATGCTGATGGATCGTCCTTTGCGAAATATTTTGAACCCAGTGTAGGATCTCCTCCTCCTAAAATGAAAACATCTCCGTTCAGGACGCGTTTTACCGTATCCAAGGTTCCGGAATACTGTATGACCGTTTTAAACTTATAGCCCCCGCCTAAAATCTCGAGCGCTGTGGCGGTCGTTATTAGTTTCATACACGATGCCGGTACAATACTCATTTCCGCATTGTAAGAGGCAACGGCTTTACGCGTGGAGACTTCAACTGCATGAAAAGTTAAGGCAATGTTTTTCAGATCGGGATCTTTTAAAAATTCCTCAACCGCCTTTTCCACATTGTTCTTCGTTGTGTCCTTTACCTGTTGTGGAACAGCTATAAACGGAATGCAACAAACGAAAACTACTACAATCGCGTACCGCGTCATAGGTCTAAATATACTATGTTTTCTGTTACTGAACTGACTTTGTTATCTTTGTCCATGCAAATGCTGTGCCCATGTGCGGAATAACCGGAGCTTTCCAACCAACAGGAATCAGCAGTACCACTTCTGCGGAAGTCCGCTCAGCCCTGAACGAACTGCGGCACCGTGGTCCCGACAACCACTCCTTTTTCGATTCGCCGAATTGTTGCCTCGGACATGCCCGACTTTCGATCATTGAGCCTTCTGCGGCTTCGCATCAACCCTTCTATTCAAAAGATAAACGATACGTCATCGTATTCAATGGTGAAGTATTTAACTTTCGTGAATTACGACAATCCCTTCAGAACCGGGGCATCGGTTTTAAAACGGATTCCGATACGGAAGTCGTTCTGTACGGAATGATTCTGGAGGGAACGAACTTTCTGAATAAAATAAACGGTTTTTTCGCATTTGCATTTTATGATCAGCACAGCAACGAAATTCTCCTTGTGCGCGACAGATTCGGAGAAAAGCCTTTGTACTGGAGTAATTCTCAGAATGGCCTTTTCTTTGCATCCGAATTAGGAGCCTTAACAAAGTATTCGTTTAAAAAAACGATAGATAAATCATCCCTTTGGTTGTATTTCCGTTTGAGTTATATACCCGCACCGCGCAGTATTTTTACTGAAATAAAAAAACTCGAACCGGGTCATTTCATCAGAAGCACTACCAATGGAATTACCAGTGAAAAATGGTATAATCCTGAGTCAAAAAACCTGTTAAACAATAAAGCCGAAGCGAGGGAAAAATTAGCAGTCCTGTTGGAAAATGCAGTTCAGCGAAGACTTATTGCTGATCGTCCGATTGGCGCATTTTTAAGTGGAGGAATTGATTCGACAATAGTATGTGGAATTGCTGCAAAACACATGGATCAGCTGAACACATTTTCAATCAGTTTTCCCGAATATCCTTATTTCGATGAACGGAAGTATGCCGAAAATGCTGCAAAACATTCGGGTACCAATCACACCACCATTCCCATTGGAAAAACCGAACTAGCCAATGCCATTGATCCTGTATTAAATCAATTATCAGAACCCTTTGCGGATTCATCTTCAGTACCCATGTTCGTTCTGAGCAGAGAAGTTGGTCAGCACATCCGTGTTGCATTATCCGGCGACGGAGCCGATGAATTGTTTGGAGGCTACAACAAACACCGGGCATTATTACGATCGCTTTCAGGTTCTGCAGAAAATTCCATGGCCGGTTTCGCCCAGTATTTTATCCCTTCTGCACTCACATCCAGAAATGGCAAATGGAAAGATCGTTTACGACTGATAAAAAAATACGGAAAAGGATTGCAACTAAATGCTCGTAACAGGTATTTTGAATGGTCGGCATTTTCTGACGATTCACTGGTCGGACAATTGTTTACACCGGAATATTCCGAAGCTAAAAAAGAGCTGCTCATTCAGCATTGTGCCGGGGCGATTACCCATGGAACAATGGAAGAATTTCTGCTGAATGATCAAGCACTCGTCCTCACCAACGACATGTTGTATAAAGTCGACCAGATGAGTATGGCACATGCATTGGAGGTTCGTTCGCCCTTTCTTGATCATGAGATCGTAGAATTTGCGCAGCAGATACCTGCCGAATGGAAATTGAATGCAAAACAGGGAAAACTCATTCTTCGCGAAACTTTTAACGGTTATTTACCGGAATCTATTCTTAACAGATCGAAAAGAGGTTTCGAAGTACCACTCGAAGAATGGATCAGCATTGACCTTCAAATAAGAATAAAAGAAGAATGGTTATCTGCCGATTACATTAAAAAGCAGGGAATTTTCAATCTAACCACTATACAAAACATCCTTCGTGAACCACAGTTAAATGCGCATTTGATCTGGATGTTAGTTGTTTTTCAATCGTGGTACCGTCGAAATTGTGAATGATATGCCAAGAGTACTGCGAATAATCAACCGGTTTAATTTAGGTGGTCCAACATTTAATGCGGCCTATCTCACCAAATTTCTTGAGCCCGAATTTGAGACGCTTCTCATTGGAGGATTAAAAGATGAAAGCGAAGCAGGCAGTGAATTTATATTGGAAAATCTTGGTATTCAGCCCATGGTCCTGGAAGAAATGCGAAGAGCACCCGGACTGAGTAAAGATTACAAAACCTATAAGCGAATTCGCGCCATCATCAAAGAATTTAAACCGGACATTGTACATACGCATGCTTCCAAAGCCGGAGCAATAGGTCGTTTGGCAGCACATCATGAAGGGGTGAAAGCCATTGTACATACTTTCCATGGGAATGTGTTTAAGGGATATTTTGGTGCGACAAAAAATGTTTTGTACAAAAACCTCGAACGTTATCTTGCAAAGCGGACACATGCCATTATTGCCATTTCTGATTTACAAAAAAGAGAATTAACAGAAGAACATCGCATATGTGCAGCTGAAAAAATTCGTGTCATACCGCTTGGATTTGATCTGTTAAAATTCAAAACCGAAAAAGAAAAAAAACGCAAAGCATTCAGAGAAAAATGGAGCATTCATGAAAATGAAATTGTGATTTCCATTGTTGGTCGTCTGGTCCCCATAAAAAACCACAAACTGTTCATCGATGCGATGCGTTTGGTAGCTGAACAATCCAATATTCCGATGAAAGCAATGATAGTTGGAGACGGTGAATCACGTGCATATTTGGAAGAATACATCAAAAACAATTGCCCCAAGGATCATCCTTTTGTTTTCACCTCATGGATCAGAGAGGTAGATGAGGTTACAGCCGGGTCGGATATTATTGCTTTGAGTTCCCTAAACGAAGGCACTCCCGTAAGCCTCATCGAAGCCCAGGCCTCCGGAACGCCAATTGTAAGCACCGATGTTGGGGGAATCCGGGACATTGTCATCCC
>JBKBUQ010000198.1:0-5201 GCA_046289975.1 Flavobacteriales bacterium
TACTTATTTCGCTTCATTTCAATGAATAAACACACATTTTTTTTATCTTTTCAGTTCTGTTCAACCTTTTATTGTTTTAGTTGTACAGCAATTTAACCACAACATAAACCCTGCTTATGAACAGATTGCTTTTAGTACTGCTTTTGATTTTACCATATTCTGCATTTTCACAGGAAGAAGGGAAAGCCCTCAAAACAAAAATTGAAAAAGTTACCGTTTATCTCAATGGTGCGGAGATTGCTCACCAAGGTTCTGTGAGTCTTACTGAAGGTACAAGTGTTTTATTGGTAAAGGGATTGTCGCCAAAAGTGGTGAAAGAAAGTATTCGTGCCCAGTTTTCGAACGGGGTTAAAGTATTGGCAGTAGGATTTGAGCAAGACCGGATCACCAAAGGCAAACAGGATTCGGTTCGTCTTACACGTATCACAGATACCATACGCATTATGGATCGGGAGAAACGCAGGATAAATGCGATGCAGTTGGCTCTTGAAGCGGAGAAACAAACCATCATTTCCAATTCTAATCTGGTACACGGACAAAACAATGTTTCTGTAGCAGAGCTTCAGCGCTTATCGGATTTGTATAAAACGAGAATGAGCGAAATTTTCCGTTTGATTCACCTGAATCAGGAAAACCTGATGGATATTGAACGAGTAATTGTTCGGTATAATGATGAAACGCAAAAACTGAAAAGCGTCGTTAAAGTAGAGTACGATCCTCAGATAAGAATTACGGTTCACGCTCCCGGACCAGTAACTGCACAACTGAGTTTGAAATACCTGACCGGTGGAGCTGCGTGGGCGCCTACGTATGATATTATTTCTGAAGGTTCAGATAAGGGAATTCGTTTGGAGTACAATGCCAATGTGATGAATCAATCAGGAGAAGATTGGAAGGATGTAAAAATTACCCTGAGTACTACCGATCCGCTTCAATCGCATAAGTTGCCGGGTATGGCTCCCTGGTATTTGAATTACGGAGGTGGAGCAGAACAACAGTCGCAAAACAGAAAAGTAAGTAAGGAAGAAGCACAGGCCAGTTACGGTGATATTAAAATTCTTGATAATGTTCAGTACGAGGAAATGATTGTGTCCAATATTTCGGTTGATTTTCCAATTACAGGTAATTTTTCGATTCCTTCCAATAGCCGCCTATACCAACTTGAAGTTGCACGCCACGATCTTTCTGCTTCATTTCGATATATCGCAATTCCGAAAATTGAACGAAATGCATTTTTGGTTGCTCGATTAACAGGATGGGAAAAGCTTAATCTGATTCAGGGTCCGAGTAATATCTATTTCCGCGGAACATATATCGGTAAAGCGATGATAGATCCTGTAACTTTTGATGATACCCTTGATATCTCATTGGGTAGAGACAATAAGGTAATTGTAAATCGCGTAAAAGTCGAGGATAAAGACGCTATAAAAGTGATTGGTTCGAATAAAAAGGAAACCTACACCTACAAAATTTCTGTTCGCAATACCAATACCAATCCTATTAACATACAGTTAAGCGATCAGATTCCTGTTTCACAGCATAGTGAAATTACTGTGGATATACATGAGGTTTCTAACGCCGAACGCGAGGATTATTCGGGCAAGCTAACATGGAATCTCGACATTAAATCAGGTGAGACCAAAGAGTTCATTGTTTCTTTCTCTGTAAAGTATCCGAAAAACAAAACGGTAAAAGTTCAGAAAAGCGATAAGTCGAATTACCGGAGTGTAAAAACAGTTCGTTTTCTTTAAGAATTCAGGGGAATCAATATTGGCAAATAACATCCATACATCACTCCATCTGTGCACTCCGAATTCAAAACGCATCGAACCAACTGCGTCTGCGCATTAGTCGGAGATCCTGCAACATCAATGATTTGATATTGATCCGGATCATTTAGCTGTTGATATGTTTTTCTTGGTTGAGATAGAAAAAATAGAATGTCTAAACTTCCATCCTTCCCTCCATCTGTTTACGCCGTATTCAAAACGCATCGAACCAACTGCGCCTGCGCATCAATCGGAGATCCTGCAACATCGAAGATTTGATATTGATCTGGATCATGTAGCTTTTGCGTATTCCGAAGGGAATCCAGTTGAAACGCATCTCCCAGCAATGCAGGTCGCGGAAAATGTTTACTTCGGTATACGTTAATCCTTTATTGGTGAAATCGTAACCTGAAGTAAATCCGATCTTCCAGTTTTGGGTGAGTGAAAGATCTCCACGGAGCATGAGCGATTGAGTAATTCTGTTTTCTGTGCCCAAACTGCTAAATAGTTTGTCTTTGCGAATATTGTAGTTAATACTAAGCGACCAGGGTATAGTGAATTCGATGTAAGCATCCTGATTTCTGGAAATTTCGTTTCGGTCCTCTTCGTTCAGTGAGTTCAGACTTCCCTTCGAAGCGGTTTTTGTTTTGCTTCTTAATGCCCACGATATGGCGAGATTGTTGCCCAGAAAATTTCCGATACTTCCATTGTCCCAAAGCAAATCACCGGTCTTTCTTCCATTTACATAGCGATAAGGATCAATGGTTCCGGCGTACACCAAACCAAGATTTCTCCATAAGGTAGTACGTCCGCTCAGATTTATGTTGGAATAGTTGATGGAATCTGCAAATACATTGTAGGATCCTGTTAGCGTGAAATTCTCAATCAGCACCAGTTTTTTATAACCGGTAACGGTGTCGCGTGCCGATTTAAATTTCATTTCAATATTGTTCACCAGATTGAGCGAAATCAGTCCTGCTTCTCCTGCCGGTGGTTTGCCGTAAATACCAATATCGAAAGGGGAATAGGTAGCAAGCGTTCCGTTTGGACCAAAATATCCGCTTTGCTGTGTGCTGAAATCGGGATGGTAGGATAGGTTGATGGAGGGGGTAATCACATGACGAAGTTTTGCGTTTCGTTTTCCTTTGAAGGAATACATTCCGTAAATCTTCGTAGTAAGGGATGCCGAAAGTGAGTAATCGCCCGCCCGTTTGAATCCTCGCAAGGTATCGGTTCGGGGTTGTTGCGTTATATTGTCCCATTCTTTTTGAATGCTCTGCAAATACCAGCGTTCGGTAAAGGATGCTGCAGGATTTAACGTGAATTTTTGTTTGAATAATTTGAACGATGTGGAAATGGTTCCGCTATGACGCATACCGTTCCGCATTCGTGAAGTTACACCGGGTAGATATTCGCTTCTCAATAAGGTGTCCTGAACAGTGAGGTCGTTACGCATATTGCTTGCGTAGGTCATTCCAATATTCTCGTACCATTTTTTTGTTGCACTTCCTGTTTTACGTATACCCTGAAAAGGGAAAAAGCGATTCACGTTCATCGCCAGTTCGGGTAAGGTAAGATTTACCAGACCAGTTAGCGAGTTTTGGTTATGACGTAAATTGGCAGAAAGATTAATGGGTTTGTTAGGAATGGAATAGGTCCAGGAAATATTTGACTGAAATGTATTACTCAGGTAATCCTGCGATACGGTGTTGAAGTTGTTTCGGAAATTATTTCGTGTACCTGCATTTACATTTGCGCTGAATCGTCGGTAGGGATGTGCTTTTGCATCCTGATTGTGTTGCCAACGGATAAAGAATTCTTTGTTTCGTGAAAAATCCGGGAATTCGGGATCGCTGCGTTTCAGATCGGTAAAGGAGAGATTAAGATTGCCGTTGTGTTTGTATTTGGTATTGTACCTCAAAATCGTTTTCGCTCCCCAGCTTCCGCGCGAATAGATGTCGCCCAGCAATTGCAAATCGGCTTTTCCTTTTTTTCCGAGCGGCATGTAATAACCACCATTGAGCAAAAAGAATCCGAGTACAGGCGATTCGCCGTATTGGGGAATTAAAATGCCTTTCGATTCTCTTTTCTGATTGGGGAAAAATCCGAAAGGGAGCGCAAGCGGTGTTGGAATATCCATCACTACCAGATTTACCGGACCGGAAACGATCTTGTCGTCGGGAATGATGATGGCTTTACTCAGGTTAAAATAGTAATGCGGATGATCAAGTTCGCAAGTGGTGTATTTGCCGTGTTCGAGGTGTATTTCGTCGTTGACATGTTTTTTTGAAACTTCCATATGAACGTAACCCTCTCCCTGTCTGCTGCGTACTTCTCGTATCACTCCTTTTTTGGTTTCGAAATTATATTCGACCTCAGCAGCGGTGAGTTCTTCGCCTCCATCGGTAAAATGGGGTTTTTCCGTGGTCTTGCCGGTGCTGTCGGTTATTCCCTTTGCATAAACGTGATTGTCGGTCATGCTGAATTCAATATAACCGGCAGTAAGGTTGGTGTTTCCATAGCTCACATGGGCATTGCCATAGAGGTAAACACGCTGTTTGGCAATATCGAAACGCATGGAATCACGGGCACTGTAATTGACTTCCTGATCGAGTTGCGATTGGGGCGCTTTTAGGGTGTCGGTTTGCGCAAAGGCTGTTGTGTAACCCATAATCAGGGTTATGAACAGGTAAATTGGGGATAATACTATGGCAGGACTCCTGTTCAGCAAAAGGTGTGGTACTAATTTTGTTGGTAAGGGTGGTCAAAACTACACATTTAAAAGCTCTGTTGAATGAAAAGGCTATTGTCCATGAGGTTGATTGAACGCAAGAGGAAAGTATTTCTTGTGCTGTTGCTTGTGTTTTTTCAGTCTGCGTCGCTTTTTGCTGCGAAAGACACGCTGGGCATTCGTACCGTGGTTATTGATCCCGGTCATGGCGGCAAAGATCCCGGTTGTTTGGGGAAATTCTCGCACGAGGCAGATGTGGCGCTTGCCATTTCGCTGAAGCTGGGTAAAATGATCAAAACCTATTATGGCGATGATGTAAAGGTGATCTATACCCGCACCGAAGATAAATTTGTGGAGCTGGCAGAACGGGCGCGCATTGCCAATAAGGTCAATGCCGATCTTTTCATTTGTATTCATGCCAACGCTTCCGCCAATACCGGCTCCAAAGGGACAGAAACCTATGTTTTGGGGCTTCACAAGGCGGATGCCCAGTTGAAAGTAGCCGAGCGCGAGAACAACGTAATTCTTGTGGAGGACAATTACGAAACCAAGTACCAGAATTTTAATCCCAAGGATCCTGATTCTTACATCTATCTCACGATGGTTGCCAGTGCTTTTCGAACGCAGAGCAATCGTTTTGCGGAACATATCCAGAAATATGTTGCAGGCACTCCCAATGTTACCGATCGCGGTGTAAAGCA
>JBKBUQ010000019.1:0-17101 GCA_046289975.1 Flavobacteriales bacterium
GGCTTGCTCGCTTTAGGGATAGTGTTGATTGCACTGGAATTGGTGGCGCGTTTTTATTTTGGATTGGGGCGTTTGCCGGTGTATGTGGAGCATCCGCAGTATGAATACATGTTTGCCCCGCATCAGGATGTATGGCGCTTTGGAAATCATATCATGACCAACGAATACGGTATGCGCTCAGGATCACCTACAGCATCGGACAGCATCCGCATTTTAAAATTCGGCGATTCGGTGATCAACGGTGGCGCGCATGTGGATCAGGATAGTCTGTCATCCACTTTACTGGAAAAGGAACTGAGCAATCAATTTGGGAAACCTGTTCGGGTGCTCAATATTTCTGCGCAAAGCTGGGGTCCTGATAATGCATTTGCCTTCTTGCAGGAACACGGTGATTTTAATGCCGACATGATTATCCTAGTTTTTTCATCCCACGATCTTCACGACAATATGCATCACCAAAAAGTGGTCGGCGAAAAACGCGCCTGGCCATCGCAGCAACCCATGTGCGCTCTTACCGATGCATGGACACGTTACGCATGGCCATGGTTACAACGGAAAATGGGGATGGAAACCGATGAATACGATTATTTCATAGGCTTCGACGATTCGAAAGTGAATCCGGGCTGGGATCAATTCATCCGGTATTCGAAAAAGAAGAACATTCCCTTGCTCGTTTATTTGCATCCCGAACAATCCGAACTAAAATCAAAAACATATAACAAATACGGTATAGAAATTCTCAACATCCTGCAAAGGGATACTGTAAGCGTAATAAAAGGCATCGAAACGATTAGGGATCGCGCTTGTTACAGGGATAATATCCACCTCAATGAAAAAGGTCACCGTAAATTGGCGGAGGCGTTATTACCGGTGCTGAGAAGGGTTTTAGGGAACGGGAACGGGAATGAAGACGAATGAGACAAATGTGCGAATGGGAGGAATGAGAAGAATGTGCGAATGGATACAGCTTCACGATTAGTTTCGAATTCATTTTAATGCGCGAATGAGAGGAATCCGCTTTCACTTTGTAACGGCGGATAAGTATGCGAATGAATTCTGTTTCACGATCAGAATTGTATTCTAATAGCGTTATTAAAATTTCGATTTCTTTCGAAGAACGATCTCATATGGTGCATGGATTCGTTCGCACATTAGCACACTTACAGATTCCACCACTCAAACATCCTTTGAAAGAGCTATCTCCTATGGTTAACGAATTTGTTCGCACACTAGCACACCAGCATATTCGCACATTCGCATATTATCACATTCGCTCTTTCGCACATTTATTTCATATATTCGCCTGTGCCAAAAACGATACTGTTTCTGCTATTTGTAATGCTATTCCGGTTTTCCGGGGCGCAGCAGTCGTTGCCTTATACTTTTCATCACATCAATCCCAATGCCTTTGGCCTGAAAGATGTTTTTGGTCAGAATTTCGACAGTAAGGGACGAATGTGGATGGTATGTTCCGAAGGACTTGCTGTTTACAATGGATACACTGCTTCCGTTTATCGCTCCGATTCTGCCAATGCGAATTCCTTGCTCGGGAAATCCATTCAAAGTTTTCTGCTTGATTCGAACGATTGTTTTTGGATTTGTTACCAGGATACTTCGGGTATCAGTTTTTTTGACCCTGCACAGAATACGTTTACGCATTATTTGCCTGATAGCACACGCAAGGACGCCGCTCCCGCTGAAATGATTGTCGGTTTTCGTCAGGATTCAAAGAAACGGTTGTGGGTCATGACCTGGGACGGTGGTTTGTATTTGCTGAACAAGGAAAAGGGAACATTCAAAAACTGGCGCCGCAATTTTGAAAGAGAATGGGATGCATCACAGCCTGCAGGAAACCGCATAAAAGTGATGAATGAACTAACCGATGGGAGATTTATAGTAGCATTTTTCAGTGGAGGAGCACCTGCCGGTCCACCTATGTTTTTTGATCCGGAAAAAGAAGAATTCAGTTTTGTACCGCTTGAGGGTTATCGTTTCGGAACACATCCTGACGAAGAGCGATTTGTTCGAGTTGCACTTACTATTGTTCATTTTATTCATACCGACGAGCACGGCGATTACTGGGTTGGAACCTATAGTGGATTGCTGCATATTCAACATGCCAGTAAGACAATCCGTCGCGTTACCGGAATTACTCAGGATGTCATTCGTCAGAACCATGAGAATGCCCGTTCAATCCTTGTTGATGAGCGTGGTCATTACTGGATCGCAACGGGTAGCACCGGAATCATGGTGGTGAATCCCAAAAATTATCACGTAAAATACATTCGTCACTATCCGCTCAATCGAGGTTCCGTTTCCGATAACCGCGTGTACGGAATGCGCAAGGATCGTGAAGGGAATATCTGGCTGAGCACTGGTGCAGGATTGCTGGATATCTATTCTCCGGTACAACATCAGTTTCGAATTCTCCCCTGGGAGGACATGAATCTGGATTATTCAAACCGATCCGCTCAGGTTATTCCGCTGAACCAAATGCGTGTTCTTTCTTCGCGTGAGGTGTACCTGTCCAACCAAAATGGAATGGCTATTCTCAATGCCGACAGTGGTGTGGTTGATCGTGTTCTGGATGCCCGTATTTTCATTCCGGGAGTGAATATGGAATCGGTTATTCATCAGTTCCGTTTTATTGGGGATTCACTATTTTTTATCAGTAAGGAATATGGTGTAATGATCAGCGGAAAAGAAAAGAAAATTGCATATTTCGACTGGAGAAAACAGAATTGGAGAGGCAAATTACTATTGTTCAGGCATGGAAAGGGTTCAGAGCAGCTCTGGATGGCAATCAGAACAAATAGAGGGGCAAGTTTAGTGAGATATGATCCGGCAACATTGCAAAGCCGCGATTCGATCCATCTTAATGAAGGCTGTTTGCCTACCGAGGGATTTTCCTTTATGTTGCCTTCTAATCGGTACATGTTAGCATGCGGGCCCCGCATGTTTGCAATTGTTGATCCGCATTTGAAAAAGTCCATAGTTTTTAGTCCGGATTCAGGCTTCCAACCATTTCCCGACAGCACTATTCTCACCGCATGCCTTTCCGTAGATGGAAAAGTTTACATCACTTCAGAAAATGGTGTTTATCGTTTTGATGAAGTCTCAGGTAAAACAGAGTTACTCAATGAACAAATAGGAATCAGCAATGAAGCTGTTTATGCCATTATCCAGGATAAGCAGGGAGTTTTCTGGATGGCATTGCGTCATGAAATTTTACGATGGGATCCAATAGAAAAAATTAGTTTTCGATTTGCTGAAACCTTCGGTTTAAATGCCGGTGAGTTCATTCCTTCCATTGCACAGATGGATGAAAACGGAAAAATTTATATCACATCAGTCAGCGGACTAGTTGTCTTCGATCCCTTGCAGGTAAAACTGCCTGAAAATCGTCCGCGATTGTACTTTTCGGGTCTAATTGCGCAATCCGACACCGCCAATCGCGATCAGATGATCAGCTGGCTAATTACTCCTCCTCAGTTCGAATGGAACCAAAACAACATTCAGGTCGAATACTACTCGGATCTGCTGTTCAATATTGTTCCTCCGAAATACGAATACCGCCTCGTAGGAATGGATTCCCTCTGGAAAGACAACGGAAGTTCAAACCGGATCCGCTTTACGAATTTGCCACACGGTACATTTACACTCGAAATCCGGTTAACCAATGCTTATGGTTTGCAAAGCGATGTATTGAAGTGGACATTCTCAATTGCGCGTCCATTCTGGTTAGCTTGGTGGTTTTATGTATTGATTGCTGTTGCTCTGGGTGGTCTGGTGTGGATATACATCCGTTACCGGGAGAGCGTATTGCGTGAACGGCAGCTTCAACTAGAACGGAAAGTGGAAGAACGCACAGCAGAAGTATTGCAAAAGGCAGAAGAGATCCGTTTGCAGAAAGACATTATCTCTGAGAAGAATAAAGAGCTCACCGATTCCATTCACTACGCACAGCGCATTCAGCAAGCCATGTTGCCCGACGATCGCGCGATGAAGGAAAGTATGCCGGATCATTTTGTGTTATTTAAACCAAAGGATATTGTCAGCGGTGATTTTTACTGGCATTCTCATCAGCCGGATTGTGTTTTATGGGCAGTTGTTGATTGCACCGGTCATGGTGTTCCAGGCGGGTTTATGAGCATGCTCGGTTCCGGATTGCTGAATCAGATTGTCAACGAAGAAAAAATATTCCGTCCCGACCAGATTCTTAATCTTTTACGTGAGCGTGTGATCATCGCCCTCAAACAAAGCGGCGAACCCGGCGAAGGCAGAGATGGTATGGATTTAGGTTTGGTACACTATATCCCTTCGAAGCAGCAACTTCATTTTGCAGGTGCACATAACTCCCTGTACATTGTGCGCAATGGAGAACTGCTCGAATACAAAGCCGACAAACAGCCCATAGGAATTCACGGTGCAGAGATGAAACCTTTCACATTGCATGCTGTATCCCTGCAAAAAGGCGATCATCTCTATATGAGTTCCGATGGTTATTCCGATCAATTCGGTGGAGAGAAAGGCAAAAAATTCAAATCCTCCAATTTCGAACTACTTCTCAAAACCATCAGCCCCGAACCCATCACCCGTCAACACCAAATCCTCGACGAAACCTTCACCACGTGGAAAGGAAACTTTGAGCAGCTAGATGATGTGTGCGTTATAGGAGTCCGACTGTAAGGAGGACGAAGTAGAACGCTTACACAATCACTATGCCGACCGTAGCGTCAGTATAGATGATGTGTGCGTTATAGGAGTCCGACTTTGAATGTGCGAATGAGAGAAACGTATTAGTGTGCGAATGAGGATAATGTGCGAATATGTGAATGAGAAGAATGTGTTAATGTGTGAATGAGAGAAACGTGTTAATGTGCGAATGAGAATGATGTGCGGATATGCTAATGGATACTGCTTCACAATGAGATTAGCATTATAATCGGGTTTCTATAAGTTTGATTTTTTTGAAGAACGACTTCAAATGGTATACGAATTTGTTCGCACACTCGCATATTAGCACATTCAATCAACTCCTTTGAAAGAACGACCCCATATTGTTCACGGATTTGTTCGCACCCTAGCACATTCGCCCCCTCGCATATTAGCACATTCAATCAACTTCTTTATCAGAATGATCTCTTATGGTACACGAATTCGTTCCCACATTCGCAAATTCGCACATTAAAATCTATCTTTGTCGCCATGGCCATTTCCCTGAAAACACGCAAACGGATATTTTACAGTTTACTTGCAGGTTTTGCTCTTTTGGTAGCGGGAGCTTTTTTTGCCAACCGTTGGGTGAAAACAAAAGGCTATTCGAATCTCTGGGAATTCATCACCACCACTTCTTCCAATTACGGAAAGAGTTTCAATGCAACTTATGAAACCTTGTCGATTACCATTGACGACGATGACTTTGCCAAATTGGAAGGTCAGCGTCAGCGGGCTTTGGAACAGGGAATCATGACCACAGAAGATGATCGGTATGTAAATGCTTTACTCGATCATAATGGCACCCCTATCCGCGCAGAGTTACGCTTAAAGGGGCACATGACCGATCATTTACAGGATAAAAAATGGTCGTTCAGGATTAAAACCAAAAAAGGCGATGCCTTTATGGGTATGAAACGTTTTTCGCTGCAACATCCCGGAACTCGCAATTATGTACATGAGTGGATTTACCACCGCATGATGGAGGAAGAAGGAATTGTAGCCTTGCGCTATTTTTATTTGCGTGTAAAAGTGAATGGGGATGATTGGGGTGTTTATGCACTCGAAGAACATTTTACACAGGAGATGGTGGAACACAACGATCGTCTACCCGGTCCGCTAATCCGTTACAATCCTGATCTCTATTGGGTTTATCGTGTAAATGAATTGCATGATGTTCGCGTGTATGAAGAATATGCGCAAATGCAATCTTCGTATTTTGAAGCCTATGAATCGAAAAGCACGCTTAAGGATTCAGCGCAGCGGCAACTCTTCATCAATGCGGTTGATCGCCTGGAAGCTTTTCGCACAGGAAAAATGAAAACTTCAGAGGTTTTCGATATAGAAAAACTCGCACGTTTTCATGCGATTGTAGATGTGGTAGGCGGACACCATTCACTGGACTGGAGCGATGTGAAATTTTACTTTAATCCTGAAACGCAATTGATTGAACCCGTGGCGTACGAAAGTTTCTCCGTACGCGATATTCAAAAACTGGCAGGCTCGTTTCGCTTTACAGGCGAAGAGAGTACTTACAGCAATGAACATCATGATCTCCTGTTTAACGATACTGCATTTTTTGCAGCCTACGTTCGTGCACTTGATCGTATTGCTACAAAGAACTGGTTGGATAATTTCTTTGTGCGCAATAATGACGAAATTGAATCACATCTTGCCATTTTGTATGGCGAATTTGCCTATAAAAAATATACTACCTCCGGATATTATAAAAACGTTGAAAAGGTAAAAGCACTGTTGGCATCGCCTAAATATCTTTATGCGCATCTCGAGAGATTCACAAACGATTCATTGTATTTGTCTGTTGCAGGAATTGATGCACTACCTGCAATGATTCACGCCATTACAATCGACTCGATACGCGTGGCATTGCCTCAACCGGTTTTTATTTCCTGCAAGAAAAAGGATGAGCCTGTTCACTTCAAACAATTTGCTTTTGTGCTTCCTTTCGGTAGTTCCATTGGAGAAAAGTCAAGGTTAAAAGTGCAATGGACATTACCGGGAAGAACAGAATTGCTGGAACAGGAAGTAGCGGAATATCCTGCATGGTCAGAAAGTCGCGCAGAACAAGCTTACCTCCGTCGTTCACCAAATATCAGTGAGTTTTCTTCTGTTTTGCAAATGGACGAAGCCACAAAGAAAATCTATTTTAAACAAGGCAACCTGGAGTTAAGTAAGGATCTCATCATTCCATCCGGTTATTTGGTAATAGTACTTGAAGGAACCCGTATTCAGTTCAATCATTCTTCACGTATCATTTCCTTTTCACCTATGCGGTGGAATGGTACGGAAGAGATGCCTATAATCATTGAATCGACAGACGGAACAGGGGAGGGGATCATTCTTCAGGCCGGAGGAAAAAAATCGACATTCAGTCATGTACTGTTTCGCGGATTGCATCGACCTGAAGAAGATGGATTCCTTCACAAAGCTGTTGTAAATCTATACGAATCGCCATCACAGTTTTCAGCTTGCGAATTTACTGATATCGCCGGTGCCGGATTAAGTGCAGTGCGTTCGCCTGTGCAGGTTAACTCTTGTCGTTTTGCAGATATCAAACGTGATGCGATCCGAATGTTGTTTTGCAATTTTTCACTTACAGATGTGGTAATCACTAAAGTTGGCGACGACGCTATTTCGATGAACAATTCCTTTGCACAGATGCGTCGTGTTAAACTGAAGAAAGTCAAAGGGAAAGGAATTATCGCAGAGGATTATTCCGGTGCAAGAATTTTTGATCTTGTTTGTACTGAAGTTAAAACAGCAGTAGATGCTTTCAATGGTTCTGACATTGTGATTAACGGTGCAGAATTCAGGGAATGTAAAACAGCGGTAAAAGCGCATAGCAAAGGACAGGTCTTTGGACCTTCTTCCATTGTTGTTACCAACGCAGTTTCAGAAGCTGTTGAACAGTTAAGTGATCAGGACAAAGGTTCAACCATTCATATAAGCGAAAAGAAAATCGAATGAAATTCGTTCACGAAATAATCGTAATGAGTTGCAGATTTCTTCTGTTGTTATTTCTTTCTCCATTATTGGTTTTTTCTCAGAATGCAATGAATTCAAAAATGCTTTCTGTAGGGGATTCTGTTCATTCCTATCATTTTTTTGTTTCCGCCCATTTCCACGGAAGCTCAACGAATACAACAGGTCTACCCGCAAAAACAGTGTTGAGCAATATTGAGGCAATAAATCGCGATCAACCCTTATTTCTCGCGCACCTGGGTGATTTTTTTCTGGATGTCCGAAATGATATTCCTGCTTATACCGAAAATCTTCTGGATCGTTTTGAATTTCCGGTTTATAATGCGGTAGGCAATCATGATTTATCGGGCAATGTGTATCAGGAGAATTATGGAGCTACCTGGTATGCTTTTAATGTGGGGATCGATCGTTTTATTTTTCTCGATACGGAAATTGCTGATGGCAGCATTCGCGATGAACAGCAATCATTTTTACTGAGAGCACTTGATTCATTACCGGCGAAAGCACGTGTTTTTATTTTTGCGCACCGTTTAATCTGGGCAGAAGATCATCCGGATTTAAAAAATCTGTTTGCCGACAATACACGATCTGCAAATCCCGGCAATTTCAGGGTTGCTATTTTGCCGGAATTAAAAAAGATCGCAGAACATCATCCTGTTGTTTTCGCAGGAGGATCAATGGGCAATGTGCCTTCTTCGTTTTTCTTTCACAAGGAAAAAGATGTAGATATTACCTATATCGCAACCGCCATTCGCGATACACCACGTGATGCGCTATTGAGGGTAGATGTGAGTGATTCAGGGATTCGCTATACCGCGTTTCATTTGCCACTGTCGCCTGAAGCATATGATCTTGACTATTACCGACCTGAACAAAAAACGAAATCGCCTTTCAACTGGCGACTGGTACCGCTATATACTACCCAAGCCGTATCGCACAGGTATTTCTGGTACGGGGTTTTGTTTATGGTAGTACCCATTGCGCTTGTTGTTGGAATGATGATGCGCAGGAAGAAAAGAAAAAATGGAAAATAAGCGCATCGTATTTCTCTATACCGAAATCGCAGGATATATTTTATCCTGTGTCAGTGAATTATTGCGACAGGGAAACTATGAAGTTACCTTAGTGCGTTGGCCATTGAATAAGGAAGCCCCATTTGATTTTAAATTTCCGGAGGGATTAAGGGTTGAGGACCGGAGTCAATTCAGCGATAACGCATTAATGAATAAGGTAGATTCGATCGATCCGCACTTTATTTTTTGTAGTGGTTGGGTAGATAAAGGCTATCTGAAAGTGTGCAAAAAATACAGAGACCGGATTCCGGTGGTAGTGGGCATCGATAATCAGTGGGAAGGAAATTGGAGACAGCGTATGGCCTCCCTCTTGTCGTTTCGAATGATCAAACCCTATTTCAATACAGCCTGGGTGCCCGGGGAAAAACAACGGGAGTTTGCGGGTAAACTGGGATTTCCTTCCGACAAAATTTTCACCGGATTTTATTCGGCTGATACCGATCACTTTTTTGATTATTACAATCGCTTTAAAGCGCAAAAGGAACAGGAATTTCCCAGGAGGTTAATTTACGTGGGACGATATCTTTCTTTTAAAGGCGTAAACGAATTATGGAATGCATTTGCTGAATTGCAGCAGGAAAATCCTTCTGATTGGGAATTGTGGTGCTTAGGTACGGGAGATTTGTGGGAAAAACGAAAAGAGCACGATAAGATCAAACATTTTGGTTTTGTACAACCCGGAGAGATCGAAAATTTTATTCGCGATACCGGAATATTTATTCTTCCAAGCACTTTCGAGCCTTGGGGAGTAGTCATTCACGAATTTGCTGCAAGCGGATTCCCTATTATTTGCACCAATAAAGTTGGCGCTGCTTCTCGTTTTGTGCAAGACGGAAGAAACGGATTTGTGGTTCCACCTTCCGATAAGAACGGATTGAAGGCAGCAATGAAAAAAATGATGCTACGCTCTCCTGATGAACTAAACAAAATGGGTGAGGCAAGTCATGAACTGGCTAATGGATTGACTCCAAAAGTTTGGGTAGAAACGTTGGGTAGGATGCTGGTGAGTTAATAGTTATGCTCCTCGAGGGTTACAGCAGGTCTTCCCGCAGCGTTTGGAACGGGGAAGTAAACCGCAAACATTTAAACGCAAAGTGAATAGTTTGGATTGTGATCTCACAGCATTCACCATCCAAACAAACACCTTTTCGGTTTATACCTCTCAGTCCGCCGGAGGATGCAGTAAAACAGTTGATTTACCGATTTGCGGTGGATATGTGGTCTAATCGTCGCTAAATTTGCAGTGATTAACTTGTGCATGTTGCGAATATTGGGGACTTGTTTAAATGGAAATCGGTAATCGTCAATTGGAAAATGGTAAATTGGTCCTGACATAAAAATCTCATCGAATTCGATTTCACTTCAGGATGAAAAAATTATACTATGTGCGGAATAAACGGAATATTCGGGATTGAAAAAATAAGTTCACCTGATACTGTTATCGGGAAAATGAACGAAGCCATTGCACATCGTGGACCGGATGCTGCTGGGGTGTGGAAGAATGAACAATTGGCGCTCGGACATCGTCGACTTTCTATTATCGATCTTTCTCCTGCGGGGAATCAGCCTTTTGTTTCGCAAGATGGAAAGACGGTGATCGTTTTTAATGGAGAGATCTATAATTACCGGGAATTAAGAATGCAACTGAGCGATTTTCCTTTTCGCACCAATTCCGATACAGAAGTATTGCTCGTAGCTTGGTTCAAATGGGGAAAAGAATGTGTTCATCGTCTCGACGGAATGTTCGCCTTTACTATCTGGGACAATCACAAGCAGGAATTATTCATCGCACGTGATCGCATGGGGGTAAAGCCTTTGTATTATTCACAAAGTGGAAATTCATTCCTCTTTTCGAGCGAACTGCGTGGATTACTGGCGAGTGGATTGGTGGATCGTGCTCTGGATGAAGAGGCATTGACCGATTACCTGAAGTACCAAACGGTTCACGCCCCATCAACTTTACTGCGGGATGTAAAAATGCTGTTACCGGGTTCGTGCATGGTAATTACTGATACGGAATTTTCTATATATTCTTATTGGGATGCAGCTTCAAACGCAGATTACGATAGTAAAGGAAGAGAGTACACTGAAGTTGTAGGAAAGGTGCGTGCGTTGCTGGATGCTTCTGTAAAAAAGAGACTTATTGCTGATGTTCCTTTTGGTGCATTTCTTTCAGGAGGAATAGATTCTTCTGCGGTTGTTGGATTGATGGCTCAGCATTCTACGCAGCCTGTTAAAACTTTTCATATTTCATTTGGAGAAAAGGAATTCAGCGAAGCAGAATATGCACGTAAAGTGGCTGATCGGTTTTCTACCAATCATACTGAGATCCTCATTCACCCGGATGAATTTCTCCGCGATCTGCCAGCTGCGCTCGATGCGCTTGATCATCCTTCGGGTGATGGCCCGAATACCTGGGTGGTATCGCGTGCCACAAAACAAGCCGGAGTCACAATGGCATTATCGGGTATTGGGGGTGATGAATTGTTTGCGGGATACGATGTTTTTCGTCAGTTGCACGGTATTTCTTCTAAACAGTGGATGCAGTATTTCCCCATGTTGCTCCGTCGTCCTGCAGGTAGTGCATTGATGGCATTGCGTAAGGGTGTTCGTTCAGATAAGCTGGATGAATTTTTGCGTCTCGAATATTTTGAATTGGAATATGTTTATCCGCTTTCTCGGCAGGTGCTGAAGAATAAAAAAACAGCCGCACTATTGGGTCGGAAACAATTGCCCGTGAGTGCGGTGAAAAAAATTCTGGATGCCGGAATCGGAAGCGGAACAGCAGGTGCAGGATTGCCCGAGCTGAGCCGAATCTCCTATGCAGAGATGTACACCTATCTGCAAAATGTATTGCTGCGTGATACCGATCAGATGAGTATGGCGCATGCACTCGAAGTGCGCGAACCTTTTCTCGATCATCAGCTCATTTCCTATGTGATGGGTATCCGCGACAGTTACAAATTCCCTGATCGTCCGAAAAAATTATTGGTAGATGCTATGGGTGATCTCCTTCCAACGGAAATTTGGAATCGACCCAAAATGGGATTCACCTTCCCCTGGAAAAACTGGATGAAAAACGAATTGCGTGACTTCTGTGAAGAGCGCATTAATTACCTTTCACAAAGCCCTTACTTCAACGTAAAGGAACTCACATCGCTTTGGAATGCCTTTCTCAATGACGACCCGCGCTACCCGTGGTCGAGGGTTTGGCATTTAGTGGTGTTGGGGCACTGGATGCAGAAAAATGAAATGATTTAGAAACAAAAAAAGGGAACACATCGTGTTCCCTCTATAATTTTCAATGAATAAATTTTATCCTGCAAATACCATATAGGCAAGAATGCCCAGTGCAGCCAGCATATAAATCCAGCTAACTCCGGCTACACCACCTCCATCAAAGAAAATGTGCTCGCTTCCGTGGTTATCGCTTCCGTGGTCATGTCCGTGGTCGTGTCCGTGATTGTCGTGGCTCATGGTAGTTCAATTTTGTGACTCAAAAATAGGAATTTTCCTTTAGGTGTATAAAAAAATCTGTACCCAAAATAAATTTGTAATTCGTTGATTTATAAATACAAATAGTAAATGAAGGCCAAAAGAGGTCACTCCCTCAAATAAACTCTTTTTACTCTTGCAGATACAGAAGTGAGAATTTCATAGGGAATCGTTCCCAGTTTTTCTGCGATTTCTGCAACAGGGAGCTCGGTGCCAAAAATGATGACCTCATCACCTTCCCTGGCTTCAGGAATGGAGCTGATATCAATCATGGTCATATCCATGCAAACGTTGCCAATCACCTTTGCTCTTCTGCCTTGTACAATGACTTCCCCACGCCCATTGCTCAAAGCACGTGAAAACCCGTCGGCGTAACCTATAGGTAGTGTTGCGATAACGGAATCTTTTTCAACTTTGCCCTTCCTTCCGT
Organism: Flavobacteriales bacterium; assembly: GCA_046289975.1. Taxonomy (GTDB): domain Bacteria; phylum Bacteroidota; class Bacteroidia; order Flavobacteriales_D; family UBA2798; genus UBA2798. Next base: position 12,718 of record JBKBUQ010000019.1, read on the forward strand.
ACCCAACAGTTTGATTGGCTCCAACTTTTTTGATTTGTGAAATAATGGTCCGTAATCTGTTCACGGGCAAAAGCGCTGCTTTATCGTTTGGCGTAGTGCCAATTCCGTAAAGTCCAATTCCTACGCGTACCATGTCGAATTGCAATTCCGGAAAACGACTTATTCCTGTCGAATTCAAAAGATGCTTCAACGGCGGATAACCGATCGCTTCGGAAATTTGTTTGGCTGCAATATTAAATTGACGGGTCTGCTCCTTGGTAAACGGATCAAGTTCGGTCGACTCACTTCCTGCAAGATGCGAAAAGACCGATGCAATTTTTATTTCAGGATGTTGCTTCAGGATTCCGCACAATTGCTCAACCTCATTGGGAAGAAATCCAAGCCGGTGCATTCCGGTGTCTATTTTCAGGTGAATGCGAATGCCCGGATTTCCGTTGTTCTGCAAAATGGAAATTAATTCTTCCAACAGACGGAAAGAGTAAATCTCCGGCTCAAGCTGATGACGCAGCATGGTGTCAAAACTGCTACGCTCCGGGTTCATAACCATAATTGGGAGACGAATTCCTGATTTGCGCAATTCTACTCCTTCGTCGGCATAAGCAACAGCGAGATAATCGCAACGATTAAACTCAAGCATGCTCGCAATTTCTGCTCCCCCGCTTCCATAGGAAAATGCTTTTACCATCGCCATTATTTTTGTTTCCGGTAAAAGTTGATTTCTGTAATGGTGAAAATTATGGGCAAGTGCACTTAAATCTATTTCCATTACTGTTTCATGTGCCTTCTGCTGGAGTCGCTGCGAAATGCGTTCAAAACCAAAGCTTCTTGCTCCTTTAATAAGAACAATCTCATTGCAAAAATCAGCAGATCCAACCGATTTTAAAAATTCAGCAGTTCCCGGAAAGAAATGTTTTTCTCCGGTAAAATGCTTGTCCAACAAAACGATTCGATCGCCAATGGCATATACTTTTTTTATTCCTTTTTGCATCAGCAACCTTCCTACCTCCGCATACAACTCATCGTCGTTGCGTTTGTCTTGTTGAATATCGGATAAAATAAGTGTTCGTAGCTGACTCCCTTTTTGCTGTTGAACAAAATCAAGTGCAATGGAAAGTGAAACGATATCAGAATTATAGCTGTCGTTAATAATTATTGAGTTCTCATTGCCGGGCAATAATTCCAGTCGCATTTCAATGGGCGCGATCTGTTCCATTCCTGCAATGATGCGTTGGGGTTCCAATCCTTTTTTTATCAGATAGGAACAGCAGGTCATTGCATTATCAACCGATGCCTGATCGCTGAAGGGAATCCTGAATTTGAATTCCCCAACAACCGATTTTACATGTATTCGGGTGAATGATCCTTCGCGAATGGTTTCTTTTTGTTGCAACCATGCTTCAGAATGTGTTCCCCAATCCAGGCGCTCTATTTTTGGGAAATTAGTTTTTATATATTCGTCAGTTTCTCTGTCGTTGCTGCAGTAAACAATGCTTTCACTGGAGCGAAACAATTCCAGTTTGTTTTTGATCAATGATTTTCTGTCGGGAAAATTTTCGGAATGTGCATTTCCGATATTGGTCAGGATCCCGATTTGTGGCTGTATGATCTTTTCAAGATGAATCATTTCTCCGGGATGCGAAATCCCTGCTTCGAAAATGGCCAACTCATGATCTTCCTGCAACAATAAAACCGAAAGCGGTACACCAACCTGTGAGTTGTAACTTTTCGGACTCCTCACTATACTTTTTTCCTGTCGAAGCAATTGATACAACCATTCCTTTACAATGGTTTTTCCATTACTTCCGGTTACACCCACAATTTCTGCATCGCTTCCTGCACGGTGAAAAGCCGCCCAACGCTGCAACGCACGCAGGGGGTCGTCTACCAAAATGATATCACATCCTCCAATACCAATTGCTGCGCCGGGATCGGAAATTACTGCCATACGCAGTCCTTTACGAATGAGTTCCGCAAGAAACTGATGTCCGTCGTGGTTTTTCCCCTTTAGGGCAAAAAACACTTTCGAATAGGGAACAGCATCCACACGACTGTCGGTCAATGGTGAACTAGCTTCGGCATCTGCATCGCGACGAATAATTTTGCCCTGAATAATTTCAGCGAGTTGTTGTGTGCTGAGCGTAATCATGCTTTTTCCTCCCTCGCCTGGTTAAAACATGTCCTGCATAAGGGAAGATAATGATTGGTTTCTCCAAGAAGAACCAAATCTTTACTTGCACTGGTGCGGTGCGAATACGTTGCAAGTTCTCCACATTCCATGCAGATGGCATGCACTTTTGTGACATATTCCGCAATGGCGAGTAAACCCGGCATTACCCCAAATGGTTTTCCGGTGAAATCCATATCGAGTCCTGCTGCAATTACGCGTATGCCGTTATTGGCGAGTTGGTTGCAGACATTCACCAATTCTTCATCAAAAAATTGTGCTTCATCAATGCCCACTACTTCCACATCGGTAGCTAAAAGTAAAATTTCAGACGAGGCTGTTACGGGAGTGGAACGGATGGTTGTTCCTTCATGCGAAACAACATCTTGATCGTTGTAGCGACGATCAATGGCAGGCTTGAAGATCTCCACTTTTTGCCGTGCGAATTCTGCTCTTTTCATGCGACGGATCAGCTCTTCGGTTTTGCCGGAGAACATTGATCCGCAGATTACTTCTACCCAGCCTCTGCGCCGGCCCTGATTGTTTCGTTCGAGGAACATGAAGTAAAAATAAGCAATAAATGGTTTTACCGGTAAGGATTTAGCATTCAGGACTGTGGTATTGTGTGCCACGACCTGTGTTCATTCAGATTGCACCAATGAATTGAATCTAATGCAATGACTTCTTTGTATTGATGGTTTGCTGTTAAGAAATTCGTATCAGTCCCCATTCATTCGTTTTCCATTATGGGCTATATTTACCAAAATCTTTTCCCATGGAAAACAGTCCTTACCACAGCATGAAAGATCTCATTCAGCGCATTCAGTCCGATCTTTTGAAAATGGAGCATGGTGAGTTGCATGCAGATGCTTTACCCGATTTGGTGGATGATAGTCGGGAATTGTATGAGCGACTTGTGGTGTTGCGATATAAGGCACTGGAGAGAAGCGCTGATAACGCCGGTGTTGAGTCAAAGCGTGAAATACAACAGGAAGTGAAGGAAGTACCAACTACATTCAAGTTGAATATTACTTCACCGGTTACAGAACCTGTTCAAACGAGTCTTCTCGATGCAGCAAAAGAAGTTGTTCCTGAACAAAAAGCTCCCGAACCGCCCAAGGCCGAATCGTCCAATATCCCCACTACTGCACAGCATGCATTTCAGGCAGAAGTTTCTTTGAATGAGAGAATTTCGCAAAATCAAGCTCGCGTTTCCATTGCGGATAAACTATCCAAAAAGCCGATTGCTGATTTGCGAACCGCAATTGGTTTGAATCAGAAATTCTTGTTCATGAACGATCTTTTTGATGGAGAGAATCAGGCATTCAATGAAGCAGTACAACAACTCAATTCGCAAAGCAATCTGGATGATGCAAAAAATATTTTGTTGAGCTTGGGTACGAAGTACGAATGGGATTTGGAAGCTGCTTCTGTAATTGAGTTTACGAATCTGGTAGAACGCCGTTACGCTTAACCAATGAAGCGAATATTCCTGTTATATTTATTTTACCTAAAAGTTGGGTTGCTTTTCGCTCAATTGGATTTTGCAAAAAAAATTATCGCTGATCTTAGTTCTGAAGAATTTCACGGAAGAGGTTATGTGAACGATGGCGATACCAAAGCAGCAGATTACATTGCTAATCTTTACGAAAAGCTGGGCGCACAAAAATTGGGTTCAAGTTATTTTCAGGATTTTACATTAAGCGTAAACACTTTTCCGGATACTGTTTGCATAACGGTTGATGGAAAAGATCTGATCACGGGTGTGGATTATATTGTAGACCCTGCTACTCCTTCCATCAACAAATCGTATGAACTGGTGTATTGCCCTCCTTCGGGTTGGAATACTGTTCCCAAGTTGCATGTGGGACGAAATGATGTATGTTTTGTATTTGATGCAGGAAAAACGAAGGATAAAGATTCACTAAAACTTATGGCCAGTTATATGCGTCAGGCAAACTCCATTGCGCCTGTTATTCGCATTCAGGATACAAAGCTGACATGGTCTGTTGCCACTGAATTACGCGACAAAGCGCTTATTGAAGTTTTACGCGATCGTTGGGATACAACTTCAAAACGAATTCATCTCAATATTCACGCTTCGTTTAAGACCAAACACACAGCAAGAAATGTTGTGGGTTTAATTCCGGGTAAAAACAAAAAGAAATTTGTTGTGGTAACAGCCCATTATGATCATTTGGGCAGGATGGGTTCTTCAAC
>JBKBUQ010000019.1:17111-28899 GCA_046289975.1 Flavobacteriales bacterium
TTCAACTTATTTTCCGGGTGCCAACGACAATGCAGCAGGAACGGCTCAATTGCTTAACCTGATGAAATTTTATTCGCAGAATCAGCCAAAATATTCCATTGTTTTCATCGCTTTTGCTGCCGAGGAAGCAGGATTGATCGGGTCAAAACATTTTGTCGGTAATCCTCTCATCGATCTGAAAAAGATCCGCTTTCTGATCAATCTCGATATTATGGGAACAGGAGAAGAGGGAATAACTGTTGTTAACGCAACCAAACACAAAAAAGAATTTGGTTTACTGCAGAAGATCAACGATGACAAAAAATACCTGGTGCAGGTTAAAGCCCGTGGTGAAGCTGCAAACAGCGATCATTATTGGTTCACCCAAATGGGAGTGCCGGCTTTTTTCATGTACACCATGGGTGGTTCAAAAGCCTATCATGATGTGAATGATAAAATAGAAAATCTTTCGTTCTCAGAATTCGAAGATATCGCTTCTTTATTGCGCGATTTTATTCAGCGGCTATAAGCGTTTAGCGTATTTCTTCGTAATCGGTAAACTCTGAATCATTATCGCCGTACCGTTTTTCCTTTACCGGTTTTGTCTGACCATGTACCTTTCTATTGTCGGGCACCTTTTCCTCTGTTCGGTTGGATGCAGCACGTCGAAAAACTCCCATCAGCCACATAATGGCAACGGCAATAATGAGGATCTCCCAAATATTGACCTTACCCATTAACGACTGAGATACAAGTTGCGTTCGGCATAGATCTGGCGGAAATAGGGGTCTTTCAAATCATCAATAAATCGAATGGCTTCCCCGGTCGATTTCATTTCTGGTCCAAGCTCCTTGTTCACATTCGGAAATTTCTCGAAGGAGAACACCGGGATTTTGATTGCGTAACCTTCTTTGCGCGGATTGAATTTGAAGTCTTTCACCATCTTATCACGTAACATCACTTTTGTTGCGTAATTCACATAAGGCTCATCGTATGCTTTTGCAATAAAGGGAACGGTACGTGATGCACGTGGATTGGCTTCGATGATGTACACGATTTCATTTTTAATGGCAAACTGAATATTGATCAATCCTACAGTGCGAAGCGCAACAGCGATCTTGCGTGTATGATCTTCAATTTGCTGCATTACCAGATCTCCCAGGTTGTAAGGTGGAAGTACTGCATATGAATCTCCTGAGTGTATACCTGCAGGTTCAATATGTTGCATTACGCCAATGATGTGAACGTTCTCTCCGTCGCAAATGGCATCGGCTTCTGCTTCTATTGCTCCGGAGAGAAAATGATCAAGCAAGATCTTGTTTTCGGGCATGTCGCGCAGAATATCTACCACGTGGGTTTCAAGCTCCTGCTCGTTGATTACAATTTTCATTTTTTGTCCGCCAAGTACATAACTCGGACGAACAAGCAGTGGGAAACCTAAATCTTTTGATAATTCAATGGCTTGTTCTGCACTCTCCACTACTCCGAATTTCGGGTAGGGAATGTTGTTGTCTTTAAGCAGACTCGAAAAACTTCCACGATCTTCTGCAAGATCAAGCGCCTCGAAGCTTGTGCCGATAATTTTTATTCCATATCGATGTAGTTTTTCGGCAAGTTTCAAGGCAGTCTGACCACCAAGCTGCACGATTACTCCTTCAGGTTTTTCATGTTGAATGATCTCGTAAATATGCTCCCAGAATACCGGTTCAAAATAGAGTTTATCTGCTGTATCAAAATCGGTAGATACCGTTTCGGGATTGCAGTTGATCATGATGGTTTCGTAACCGCATTCTTTTGCAGCGAGTACTCCATGCACACAACTGTAATCGAATTCAATTCCCTGCCCAATTCTGTTTGGACCGGAGCCCAGCACCACAATTTTTTTCTTGTTGGTAACTACCGATTCATTTTCGCTTTCGAAAGTGGAATAGTAGTAAGGTGTTTGTGCAGGAAATTCCGCTGCACAGGTATCCACTAATTTGTACACCCTGCGGATATTCTGGTCTTGTCGTTTTTGGAAAACTTCACTTTCCAGACAACGCAACAAATGACCCAGCTGACGATCGGCATATCCTTTTTGTTTGGCTTCAAACAGTAATTCGTAAGGAATATTCTGAATGGTGTGTTTTTCGATTTCTTTTTCCATCATCACCAGTTCTTCAATCTGGCGAAGGAACCACTCGTCGATTTTGGTTTTTTCCTTGATGGTTTTAAAGGGGATGCCAAGTTTAATGGCATCGTAAATATGAAACAGTCGATTCCAGCTGGGATGCTCCAGGCTTTGCAAAATTTGTTCCTGGTTGGTGAGTTCTTTACCGTCGGCACCAAGTCCGTTGCGGCGAATCTCGAGCGACTGACATGCTTTTTGTAAGGCTTCCTGAAAAGAACGACCGATTCCCATCACTTCTCCAACCGATTTCATTTGCAGACCCAATTCGCGTTCTGCACCTTGAAACTTGTCGAAATTCCAACGGGGTATTTTTACAATAACATAATCGAGCGTAGGTTCAAAATACGCCGAAGTGGTTTTGGTGATCTGATTATTCAGTTCATCCAACTGATATCCGATAGCCAGTTTAGAAGCAATTTTTGCAATGGGATATCCTGTTGCCTTTGATGCAAGTGCGGAGGATCGCGAAACACGTGGGTTGATCTCAATAGCGATGATATCTTCTTTTTCATCGTCGCTCACTGCAAACTGAACATTACATCCTCCTGCAAAATTTCCAATGGAGCGCATCATTTTAATGGCCATTGTACGCATCTTTTGGTAGGTGCTGTCGGATAGCGTCATTGCTGGTGCAACCGTAATGGAATCGCCGGTGTGAATTCCCATCGGATCGAAATTCTCGATGGAACAAATGATGGCTACGTTGTCGTTTTTATCACGAAGTAATTCAAGCTCAAATTCTTTCCAGCCAATTACTGCTTTATCAATGAGTACTTCATGTATAGGTGAAGCATGCAGACCACGTGTAAGCAAACGGTCAAAATCTTCGGCTTTGTGCACAAATGATGCTCCCGTTCCACCCAGTGTAAAACTCGGACGAATCACCAGAGGGAAACCGATCTTTTGTGCTATTTCTTTTCCTTCCAGAAAGGATTTTGCAATGAAAGAAGGTGCCTGCCCAATACCGATTTGGTTCATGAGTTGACGAAACTTCTCACGATCTTCTGTTATCTCGATGGCTTTGATGTCAACGCCAATCAGTTTCACATTGTACTTTTCCCACATGCCTTGTTCCTCACATTTTATGCAAAGGTTAAGTCCCGTCTGACCACCCATTGTTGGTAAAACGGCATCAATTTTATGGCGCTGAAGGATGTATTCGATCGATTCCGGTTCCAAAGGCTTGAGATACACATTGTCGGCCACTACTTTATCCGTCATAATGGTTGCCGGGTTGGAATTAATAAGCGTGACTTCTATGCCTTCTTCACGTAATGATCGAGCTGCCTGAGAGCCGGCGTAGTCGAATTCACAGGCCTGTCCGATGATAATAGGTCCTGATCCGATGATCAAGACTGATTTGATGCTTGGGTCTTTGGGCATAGAGCAATGAACTGAGGTTGAAAATCGGGCAAAGGTAAGCGCTGAGAGGGACTTGGCATTGTGGAAAACTGTGCGATTTAGGGGAATTTTTGAACAAAAACTTCAATTTTCAGGCTCAAGAGAATGTAACTTAGCAAAATGGAAAGCAGAAGTGTAGAAAGCAACGGAATGAGCCTTGAGTACTTGTCCTTTGGTAATGGACCTCAGGTTTTGTTGTGCTTCCACGGATTTGGACGTAGGGCAGAGGACTTTTTCTATTTCAGGGAAGAGCTCGAAAAAAACTTTACTGTCTATTCCTTTAACGTGTTTCACCATGGGAAATCCGAATATCCGGGTGATCGGATCGAAAGGAATACCTTGCGTCCGGATGAACTTAAAGCACTGATCACTCTTTTTTTAGATCAACATTCCATTGAGCGGTTTTCTCTAATGGGATACAGTATGGGCGGGAAAATTGCATTGATGTTATTGCACTTGTTTTCGGAAAGAATAAACCACATGTATTTGTTGGCTCCCGATGGTATTGTGTACAATCAGTGGTACCGGTTTACCAGCAAAACCAGAATTGGAAATAGTATCTATAAGTCAATCTTACGTAATCCCGGTTTTTTCTTTTTTATTCTCCGATTACTGCGGAAAACCCGTTTGATTAGCGATAAATTCATGCGATTTGTAATGGCTAATCTGGATACCCGTAACAAGCGCGAATTGGTCTACAAAGTTTGGATGACCCTGCGCAATATCGATCCTTCTCCATCCGAAAGCTCAAAAATTATTCGAAAATTAAAACTTCCGGTTTATCTTTTTTATGGAAAACATGATCGTATTATTAAAAGCAGCAGTGGAAAATCATTTGCCAATAAAACAGGCGAATCTTGTCGTTTTATGGAGGTGGAATGCGGTCACAATCTGTTTACACCCGACACCAAAAGTTGCTTGAAAGAAGTATTCTCTATTGAGTAAAGACAATCAGTCTTCCCTCTGTTTTGAGATTGCTGCACTTGTGTTTATTCGCTAGAAATTCTATTGCTTTTTGGTGGTAAAAAAATACATGAGTGGGATCGTTTTTGTAATACCATGTATCAAAATTTATTTTTTCAGTATACATGTCCGTCATGCAAATGATTTTTCCTCCGGGTTTTAGTTTGGAAAATAAGTGCTCAAATTCCAAAGCCGGTCGGTGAAAATGTTCGATGACTTCCACAAGTAAAATGAAATCGTAATTATTCTCAAGGACGATTTTATCGGGATAAAAAAAAGGATCATACACTGCTACACTCCAATCGCGTTTTTCTAAATGTCCGGCCAGGAATGCATGAGGACCGGCACCGTAATCCAATAGTTTATTTTTTCCCGGTATAGGCTCATTTAATGCGTTCAAAACCGGACTAATAAAATCCAGATACCCTTCTGTTTTTCCGGGGTCATTATGCAATTCATACCTGGTTTTTTCCCTCTCAGGTTCGGGGAAATGTTCATGATGAAGGAATATACTGTCGCAATTAGTACAACGGAGGTACAATCGGTCACTATGCATGGAAAAAGCCTCGGATTTTGCCTTGCAAAGGGGACAATGGGAAGAAAATAAAGAAGTTGTATTTTCCTTCTGATGCATTGATTAATAGCCTTTTTACTGCTTTATATTTGAGGAGGCAGCTGGTTTTAGTTGTTAAAGATATTGAAAACAAGGCGACTGAGGTTGAAATGAGCGCTTCTCATTCGCAGCTTTTATTACATTTGATTTCTCCAAATTATCCAATGAAAAACATCGATTTCAAAAAGTGGCTTCCTTATCTGGCAGCAATAGTATTGTTCGCAGGGCTTACGCTCTCCTATTTCAAACCCATTACCGATGGTTATGAGCTAAGGCAGGCTGACGTTATTAACTATAAGGGAATGGCAAAGGAAATTCAGGATTTCCGGAAGATTTATGGTCAGGAGCCCCTTTGGACCAACAGCATGTTTGGGGGTATGCCTGCTTACCAGATCGATGTTCAGAATAGTTCCAATATTCTCCTCAAAATTGACAGAGTACTTCAATTGGGTTTCCCGGGAGTTATTGGATATTTCTTCCTGATGTTTATCGGGTTTTACATCCTGATGCTCTGTATGAATGTCGATCCCTGGCTGGCCATTGTCGGTGCCGTTGCTTATGCATTTAGTTCGTATTTCATGATCATTGTTGAAGCGGGGCATAATACCAAAGTTCATGCACTTGCATATGCACCTGCCGTTCTCGGAGGTTTTCTGCTGCTTATGCGGGGACGTATGTGGTTGGGAGCTGCGGTATTTACTTTTTTCTTAGCGCTTCAATTGCTTTCTAACCACGTACAGATAACCTACTATTTGTTCTTATTGCTTTTCATAATCGGCGTTGGAGAATTTATCAAGCTGATTAAAGAAAAAGGGGTGATCCTGAATTTTGCAATGCGAACCGGTTTGGTCGGACTGGCAGGAACACTCGCCGTAATGGCATCATCGAGTAATTTGTGGAATACCTACGAATACGGAAAAGATACTACACGTGGTGCATCTGAACTTACGATCAGTGCTGATGGAAAAATGGGAAGTGCAGATAAGGGTCTCGATAAAGATTATATTACCGGATGGAGTTACGGAATCGATGAGTCATGGACTTTCGTTTTCCCGAGTGCAAAAGGAGCCGGATCAGGTTATATTCTTTCCGACAAAGACTTTCAGGATTCCAAAAAAGTGAAACCTCAGGTTAAAGCCTTTATTCAGGAGAAAGCAATGGAAAGTCAGCAATCGCAGGGACGTTCCGGGTTTATGGTCAATCGTTATTGGGGAGATCAGCCTTTTACTTCTGGTCCCACATACATGGGCGCATTGGTTGTTTTTCTGTTTGTGCTGAGTTTTGTGTTTGTCACTGATCCGCTTAAATGGGCGGTATTGATCGCATCTGTGTTATTCCTGATGCTGGGATGGGGTAGAAACCTGATGGGATTCACAGAATTCTTCATTGAAAATTTTCCGGGTTATAACAAATTCCGATCGGTTTCTATGATCATTTCCATGATCGAATTGGTGATGCCCTTTATGGCCATTCTCTTTGTGAAGGAAGTGATTACGAAGCGGGAAGAAATGAAAGCCAAAACCAAGAAGTTTTTGCTGGCATCCGGAATAACCGGTGGATTTTTACTCCTAGTGGTGTTGGTTCCGCAATCATTTATTTCCTTCCTCAGCGAATCTGATCTTACTGCTTTTGCCAATGAACGAAATCCGCTTGTAAGTGATCTTCAATCGCAATTGATCGATTACCGGGTTGGCGTATTTCGCGCTGATGCCTTACGTTCGCTTGGATTCATCATCGCAGGTTTTTTACTCCTCTATTTTTACATTACGAAATCGTTTTCAAGCAATTTGCTGGTTGCAGGATTAGGCGTATTGATCATTGCGGATCTCTACAGTTTTGATCGCCGATATCTCAATAATGAAAAAGAAAACGGGCAGTACATATCATGGCAGAAAAAAGGCGATTATCCGTATTACCCAACTGAAGCAGATATGTCGGTACTGCAGCAGGAGGCTACAGCTGATCCTTCGCTAATGACAAAAATTCAGCAGGAAATGTCAAACGTAAAAGTGGAGAAAGGACAGAACCTGGAATTGGTACAAATTATTGATGGTGCCTTTCCTGCGCTGAATTTTGCAAGCAATTACAGAGTGCTTGAATTAGGAGATCCTTTTAATTCTTCGCGCACTTCTTATTTCCATAAATCGGTTGGCGGATACCACGGAGCAAAAATGAAACGGTATCAGGAGCTCATCGAGTTTGCAATTCGCAGAGAGCATAACATGGCCTATGGATTTTTAATGCAGGTTGCACAAAACAATGTTCCTGCCAATCAAATTCCATCAGTGTTAATGACGTCGGGGTTATTCGAAAGGACCCACGTTCTGAATATGCTCAACACAAAATACCTGATCCTTGATTCTTCAATACCGGCAGCATTAAACCCAAAAGCAAAAGGTGCGGCGTGGTTTGCACGTAATGTTCGTTTTGTGGAAAGTGCAAATGAAGAAGTACTCGCAGTTTCCAATCTCGAACCGGCAGAAACATTACAGGTTGCACGAAATGGAAAAACAATTGATTCTATAACGTTCAGGAATACCAATTATACCATTGAAGATTCAGTGCTGGTTGATCGCCGGTTTGCGGAAAAAGTTAAAAATCAGGATCCCGGTTTTGATTCAATGGCTTTCGTAAAAGTGGAGTCCTATTTGCCTAATCAGATCATCTATAAATCGAACAGTTCTGAAGACGGTTTCGTTGTGTTTTCCGAGATCTATTACGAAAAAGGCTGGACTGCTTACCTCGATGGTACTCCGGTCGATTATGTCAGGGTGAATTACATCCTTCGCGGGATGGATGTGCCAAAAGGGGAACATAAAATAGAATTCAAGTTTGAACCTGCGGGCTATTACGCAATGAAATCGATAAATCTGACCGGTAATTTATTGGTCTTATTGTTTGTTGGGTTATTTGTATACCTCGAATTTAGAAAACCAAAAAAAGCAGTTGACTGAAATGAAAAAACCGAGGGTCTCGGTCATCATCTGTACGTACAACCGTGAAATGTACCTGAATCGTGCAATGAATTGTGTTGCTTTGCAAAATGCAGATTCTTCTCTTTTTGAATTGATTGTCGTGAACAATAACAGCACAGATTCAACAGATTCAATTTGTAAAAATTTCCGAGCACGAAATACGAATTTAAATTTCTCCTATTTCATTGAAATGGAGCAAGGACTATCCCATGCGAGAAACAGAGGAATTAAGGAATCAAAAGGCGATTTGCTGGTTTTTCTGGATGATGATGCCTTTGCAGAACCCGACTTTGTAAAAAATTTAATAGCTTTCTACGATTTGCATCCAACAGTGCTAAGTACAGGTGGAAAAACGGTGCCCTTGTTTGAAGAGGGAAAACCCGCTTGGATGTCTCATTTTCTTTTGCCACTTGTTGCTGCAATGGATTTGGGTCCGGAAGCCCGCTTGTTTCCAAACGGATGGTATCCTATTGGAGCAAATATGTCGTTCAGGAGAGCCGCTGTAGAATTGATTGGAAATTTTGATGTTTTATTGGGTAGAAAAGGAACGAATTTACAGGGTGGTGAAGAGAAGGATTTTTTTAACCGACTAAAGAGCAAAGGACATGAACCTTGGTATTTACCAACTGCTGAGGTCAGGCATATTATCCCTGCTTCCAGAATGAGTATTAATTATATCCGCCGGCAAGCACGTGGAATAGGTTATTCGGAGCGCGTGCGCACAAAGTCGCTGGGTCTGTTTTCGTATTGGAGAAAATGCTTTTCCGAAAAGATGAAATGGATCGCAAGTCTTATATTATTTCTTTTTTACCTGATAATCCTACAAGTACAGAAAGCCATTTTTCTGCTGCGCTTTCGATTTTGGGTTAGTCAGGGATTATTTTTCGGGAGGGAATGATGGGAAATTTGAAATTGTTTTTTAAGCATTTTGGTCAAAGCTTGGTTTCACTTATCAGACTTTTCCTTTTTGTTCGATGGAAAAGTGGGGTGCAGAAAAACCAAAATGGCACTTTGCTCATACTAGGAAATGGTCCTTCTTTAAGTCAATCGCTAAAAGAACTGGGTTTTTTGGACAGACATAAAACTGTTTGTGTGAACTATTTCCCTGCTACCGAGGATTTTACAAAAATAAAACCTGCTTTTTTTGTCGTCTCTGCGCCAGAACTTTGGTTAAACGGAGTTGAAGAAGTTTATGTGCAAATGCGTAAGGATATTATTTCTTCACTTATCACGAAAACCTCATGGCCACTGGAAATCTTTATTGCAAAAGAAGCCGCTAAACATCCGGATTGGAGAATGCTTACAGCAAAAAATTCAATGATCAAGGTAGTTTGGTACAATATTCAGCCAGCTGAGGGATTCAGGTGGTTCCGCCATGTTTTTTTTAATGCCCAATGGGGAATGCCCAGACCTCATAATGTGCTGATTCCCGCAATTATGCTGGGAATTCGCTCCGGGTTTTCCAATATTTACCTTCTTGGTGCCGATCACTCCTGGCTTCCTCAAATTACAGTTGATGATCAGAATACAGTACTCATTAACCAAAAGCACTTTTATGATGCTGATAAAAGTCGACCGGATGTTATGAGAAAACTGGGCTCAGGAAGCAGGAAACTCCATGAGGTTCTTCAGAAATTTCAATATACCTTCGAATCTTATTTCGTGATTCAGGAATATGCTAATTCAAGAAAAACTCGAATTATCAATGCTACACCTGGCTCTTTTATCGACGCTTTTGAAAGGATTAATACCGAAGAGCTACGTTTGAGGCTGGGAAATAGCTGATTTGGGTCGATTTTTTTTTATATTTTTGTCCTTGCTCTTACCTTTGGATACTTGACAGCAATGAAGAAATTTTAAGACTATTCACTGGAATTAAACGATAATGCAATTTTAGTTACCGGTGGTACGGGTTCATTTGGTAAGAAGTTTGTTGAAACGGTTTTGAGAGAGTATCCGAACGTTAAGCGTTTAGTTATTTTTTCAAGAGACGAACTCAAACAATATGAGATGTCACTTCTTTTTCCGGGGAGTAAATACCCTTGCATTCGGTTTTTTATTGGTGATGTACGGGATAAGGATCGCCTAATTCGCGCAATGGAGGGGATTGACATTGTCATTCATGCTGCGGCTTTAAAACAGGTGCCTGCTGCGGAGTATAATCCTTCGGAGTGTATAAAAACAAATGTTAACGGAGCGGAAAATGTAATTGAAGCTTGCCTGGCTAACCAAGTAAAACATGTAGTTGCACTTTCTACCGATAAAGCAGCAGCACCGATCAATCTATACGGTGCTACTAAACTTTGTTCTGACAAATTATTTGTTGCTGCAAATAACATTCGCGGTCACAAGGATATTCGCTTTTCTGTTGTTCGATATGGAAACGTAATGGGTTCTCGTGGATCGGTTATTCCCTTTTTTCTGGAAAAGAAAAAATCAGGATTGCTTCCAATTACGCACGCAGAAATGAGCCGTTTTAATATTTCTCTTGAGCAAGGAGTGGATTTGGTAATGCTCGCTATTGCAAATTCTCAAGGCGGAGAATTGTATGTCCCCAAATTGCCTTCTTACAATATTCTTACTCTTGCAAATGCACTCGCACCCGGAATTAATACCGAAATTGTTGGCGTCCGTCCCGGAGAAAAAATTCATGAGGATATGATAACTCCTAGCGATGCTTTGAATACGCTGGAATTAAAAAATTATTTCATTATTCATCCAAATAACGAACGTTGGACAAAACTGCGGGATGAAATGTTGTCTTCAGGAAAAGCTAAAGCGGTTGATTTTGATTTTGGTTACAATTCCGGTAAAAATACAGATTGGCTGTCGGAGGACGAGATCCGTAGCCTGATGGTGGAATATATTGATCCTGATTTTAATGCCTGAACGATGAATCCGATACCCTACGGCCGGCAAAACATAACACAAGAAGATATTGATGCCGTTGTTGCAGTAATGCAATCGGATTTTCTAACACAAGGACCTGCAGTTGCAAAATTCGAAAAGGCCTTTGCCGATTATGTAGGTGCAAAATATGCCGTTGCTGTTTCAAATGGTACAGCAGCGCTTCATTTATCTTGCCTCGCATTAAATGTTCACAATGGCTCGCATGTTATTACAACTCCGAACACGTTTGCAGCATCAGCAAATTGCGTTCGGTATTGTGGCGGACAGGTTGCTTTTGCTGATATCGAACCGAATACATTTCTTATCGATCCCATTGAGGTAATCCGATTAATAAAGAACAAACCTCCTGGATATTATAAAGGGATAATAGCAGTTGATTTTGCAGGGTATCCTGTCAATATGGAGCATTTGCGTAAAATTGCTGATGAAAACGGAATGTGGATCATCGAAGATGCTTGTCATGCTCCTGGTGCCTGGTTTACTGGTTCGGATACGCAGCGACACCTTTCGGGGGGTGGACGTTTTGCCGATGTTTCTGTTTTTTCGTTTCATCCGGTGAAACACATTGCTACAGGTGAAGGCGGGATGATCACAACCAATAATGAAGAGTTGTACAAAAAGCTTTTGCTTCTCAGAACTCATGGAATTACCAGAGAACCATCCATGCTTGCTGAAAATCATGGTGCCTGGTATTATGAAATGCAGGAACTGGGATACAACTACAGAATGCCTGATATACTTGCTGCACTTGGTGTTTCTCAGTTGAAAAGAGCCGAA
>JBKBUQ010000001.1:0-41994 GCA_046289975.1 Flavobacteriales bacterium
AATGCAGCCTGTTTCAGCTAAAGAGTTTTTGCAAATGGTGAAAGACCGTTCTGCGCTTGTTGAACTGAACAGCAAACTCGCCAGCCGCTCGGTAAACGAAGGTTTTTCCGGAGGAGAGAAAAAGAGAAATGAAATTTTCCAAATGGCAATGCTTGAACCCAAATTTGCCATTCTCGATGAGACGGATTCAGGATTGGATATTGACGCGCTTCGTATTGTTGCCAATGGTGTCAATAAATTAAAGAATAAAGACAACGCTACATTAGTAATTACTCACTACCAACGTTTGCTCGATTACATCGTACCTGATTTTGTTCATGTTTTGTACAAAGGAAAAATTGTAAAGACTGGAAACAAAGATCTCGCTCTTGAACTCGAAGAAAAGGGGTACGATTGGATTAAAGCCGAATTGGGAGAAACAGTTTAGCCGCAGATGGAAACTACACAACAAGCAACCGCATCTGCATTTGTAGAATCGATCAAGGCTCAATTTCCCGAACAGTTAAAGCAAGCTCGGGAAACGCTGATTGGAAATGCATCCTATCTTAATTTCCCAACTCAGCGGGAGGAGGACTGGAAGTATACCGGACTCTCTTTTTTACAAAAGGAGAGATATAGTTTTTCAAGATCTACTGACACAATTGAAATCAGTGCGTTTCGGCACGATAAAAATGCTTCCCTGATTGTTTTTGTGAATGGCTTTTTTCGAGGTGATCTTTCTTCAGAATTGCCGGAAGGACTGCAATTTTCAGATTCTGTAGATCATGAATTTCCTGAAACAGGTGAACGTAAGAATGTGTTTACCGGAATCAGCGATGCTTTCTTCACCGGAGGAATACATATTCAGGTTCAAAAATCAGTTGATAAACCGGTAGAAGTTTTGTTTTTGTCAGCAGGGGGGCAGTCAGTTTCTGTTGTCAAAAATCACATTGAAATTTCTAAAAGCGCCTCCGCACGTTTCCGCTTTCTTTTTCGTTCGGCGGATTCTTTATCTTATTTAACCAATAGTATAACCACCATTCACGTTTCTGCAAACGCACAATTTGAATTGGATCAATTGCAATACGAATCTCCCGCAGCCACGCATTACAACAGAACTGACGTAACACAGCAGCGCGATAGTAAATTTTCCATTAACACTTTCTCTCTCGACGGTAAACTGATCCGTAACGATTTGAATATTATTTCCGAAGGAGAAAACACGGAAACCCATATGCGCGGATTGTATATGGTGAATGGACAACAACATGTCGATAATCATACCTTAATGGATCATCGTGTGCCTAATTGCTATTCCAACGAGCTGTATAAAGGTGTAATGGATGGAAAAGCAACAGGAGTATTCAACGGAAAAGTATTTGTTCGTAGAGATGCGCAAAAAATTAATGCGTTTCAATCCAATGCCAATGTGTTGTTAAGTGACGATGCACGCATCAATTCAAAACCTGAATTGGAGATCTATGCCGACGATGTAAAATGTTCGCATGGATCTACAACCGGTCAGATGGATGAAGAGGCTTTGTTTTATTTACGTGCCAGAGGAATTGGTGAAGAGAGTGCAAAAAAATTATTGATTCGCGCATACGCCGGAGAGGTTTTGGATGCAATTTCAGATGAGTCTTTTCGCTCGTATCTGGAAGAATTGATCGATAGTCGTTTTCATTGGAACAATGTATAATTTGAAAGATTCAGCAAATACCATTTTTTCTTCAGCCGAAATCAGGGAACAATTTCCTGTGCTTGGTATTAGCGTCAATGGCAAACCTCTGGTGTATTTGGACAATGGCGCAACGTCACAAAAACCCAAATGTGTTATTGATTCGCTCGCAAAATATTACAGTGAGCAAAATGCAAATATTCACAGGGGGGTACACACATTAAGTCAGGAAGCCACCTCGCTTTTTGAGTCCACTCGTTCTTTGCTTAAGCGTTTTCTGAATGCAGAGCATGAATACGAGATAATATTTACATCGGGAACAACGCAAGGAATCAATTTGGTTGCCTATTCACTTGGAAAAGCATTTATTAACGAGGGAGACGAAGTAATCATTTCAGCACTTGAACACCACTCCAATATCGTTCCCTGGCAGATGATGTGCGAGGATAAAGGAGCAGTGTTGAAGGTTATTCCAATGAAAGATTCGGGTGGACTTGATTTATCGGTGTTTGCGTCTATGCTGAGCAACAAAACAAAAATTATTGCTGTAACGCATGTCTCGAATGCACTGGGCACGATTAATCCTGTTGAAGAGATCATTGCACTGGCAAAACAATACAACGTGCCGGTTCTCATTGATGGTGCACAAGCTGTGCAACACCAGCAAGTGGATGTGCGAAAACTCGATTGCGACTTTTATGTTTTCAGTGCACACAAAATGTTTGGACCAACAGGTGTCGGCGTCTTATACGGAAAGGAAAAGTGGCTGAATGCCATGCCTCCTTATATGGGTGGTGGTGACATGATTAAGACAGTGACCTTTGAAAAAACAGAATATAACGAATTACCTCATAAATTTGAAGCAGGCACTCCAAACATTGCAGATGTTATTGCTTTTGGAGAATCGATCCGTTTTATGGAGGAAATTGGATTCGATACCATTCGCATTCGTGAAGAAGAATTATTGCAATATGCAACCCAAAAGCTTTTAGAAATTGATGGTTTAAGAATTTTCGGAACAGCTGCAAAAAAAACGGGTGTGATCTCATTTAACATTGAAGGATTGCATCCTTATGATGTTGGGACTATTCTTGATCAACTGGGAATAGCGGTGCGCACAGGTCATCATTGCACGCAGCCGATTATGGACTATTACGGTATTCCCGGGACAGTTCGCGCTTCTTTTGCTTTTTACAATACAATCGAAGAGGTTGATGTTCTTTCTGCTGGAATTAAAAAGGCGATTAAAATGCTGAAACGCTAAACAACATGAGCATACAGGATAAAGAGTTGGAAATTGTTGAGGAGTTCGCCATGTTTGAAGATTGGGATGGTAAATACGAATACCTGATCGATCTTGGGAAAGACTTACCCGCAATATCTGCTGAGTATAAAACGGATGATTACAAAATAAAAGGTTGTCAGAGTCAGGTTTGGCTTCATGCGGAATTGATAGGGGGACGTGTCCGCTTCACTGCTGATAGCGATGCAATTATTACAAAGGGTATTATTGCATTATTGGTGCGTGTATTTGATGATGAAACACCTGATGCAATTGCAGCCGCTGATTTACAGTTTATCAATGAAATTGGCCTGGCTCAACACCTTTCACCAACTCGAAGCAATGGTTTGTTGAGCATGATTAAGCAAATGAAAATGTATGCGATTGCTTTTAAAGCCCAAAACACCTGAATATGGATAAGAAGCAGATGGAAGATGAAATTATTAAGGTTATAAAAACCGTTTACGACCCGGAAATTCCTGTCGATATTTTTGAGTTGGGCTTAATTTATGAAGTGAAAATTGATGATGATGCAAATGTTGAAGTGGTTATGACCCTCACTTCTCCATCTTGTCCGGCTGCGGAGAGTTTACCTGCTGAGGTGGAAAAGAAAACTTCAGAAGTTGAAGGCGTTAAAAGCGCAAAAATCAATCTTACGTTTGACCCACCGTGGTCGAGAGAAATGATGAGTGAAGAAGCACAACTCGAATTGGGTTTTTTGTGATGGAAGACTCCATTGTAAATAAAGTTGCAAATAGCGGATTGATCAGCTTAGACTTGTCGGAATTGTTGCCGCAGGCTGAGTTGGTGCAATTGGATATTGCTGATCAGTTGTGGCAAGGAATGGTGTTGAAAGAAAAGGATTTCAGGGCCTGGATCGCATCAATTAATTGGAGCGGATTTACCGGGAAATATGTTGCCCTGAATTGCAGTTCGGAGGCTATTGTTCCAGTTTGGGCTTATATGTTGATTGCATCTTCTCTTCAACCGTATGCTGCTGGAATTGTATTTGGAACAATTAAGGAAATGAAGGAAGAACTTTTACTCAATGCCATTGGCAAATTAAATGAAGAGGAATACCGTGATGCCCGCGTAGTTGTAAAAGGTTGTGCGGATATACCCAATCAGGAACGCATGCTCGTAGCGCTTACAATAAAACTTCAGCCGGTGGTAAAAAGTATCATGTTCGGAGAACCTTGCTCAACTGTACCGGTCTATAAGCGCAAATAATTCTAGGCTACGTTTAAATAGTCTTCCCGCAATTCTTCTCCTGAACGAAGTACAAGTACCATTCCTGTATTCCCGATGCTGTAATATTTTCTGTTCTGGTACGATCGCTGAACGTGATATCGAAGAGGGTTAAATGCACCGATGGTAAACAATTCGAGCTCGTCGTCTGGGAAGTTTGCCGGATCAAACGATTCCAATGGTTCTGTTTTCGTGTTTTCAGGAATTTCATTTTCATGAACAAGAAGAAATCCGCAAGTCATTTCATACTGGTAATAACTGATGTTTTCCGGATTTACGTTTTTCCAGCGAATCAGAAGCTCCTCTCCGAAGACTTCACTTAAACGACGGTCGAGTGTGATGGTTGATGTAGTCATTATTTTCATTTTCTTTTGAACGCATTTCGTTCAATTATATCAATCGCAAGTACCACATTTGAAATAAAGAAATCGTATCCAAAACGCTATCGATTGTAAATTCTGGGTTAAGAAGCAGGCGCAAATATTATCCTTGTGTAAATGCTTTTTATTAATTTCGATTGCTTTAGAAATCACTAAAACAATGAGGGTTGTTCTCCTGATTATTCTCTCTTTTTGTACCACACTTTCCGTAAGTGCTCAAAGTACAATTCCCTATGTGTTTGGCAGTTCTTCTAAGGCTCTCCCTGTGACTGCAAAAGAAGTTTCGAATCCCGAGAGTTGGGAAGAAAGAGCCTTCGAATTATCAGATCCTCAACCGGTTTTTGGTGTGCCTGCTTCAAAAGCGACCTTAACCTATTACAACGACAGATTGTGTGCTGTATCCTATGAAGTTTCAGGAGATCAGTTTGATGTGCTTCAAGCAGCGTTAAATGGCGAATACGATAAACCATGGTCGTTTGATAGTACTTCTTCCGGGAGATCCGGTTATTGGAACACCAGTGAGAAAATGGTTGCCATGAGCGATATGGGTTCTTATGTTTTGCTGACTTTTCATGATGACACACAGAAAGAGTTTCATTTTGGGGACCTTATGCGGGGCTCCTTGTTTTGGGTTATTGTCAGTATAGTTGGATTATTCATTTTTTACTATATAATCGCATGGCTGCTGACCTCCTATTGTGAGAAGTGCAAATCTTTTGGTATGCGTTATAAAGGCGTTCGCTACGAAAATTACACGAATTATGCACGTACAAGCGGACTCCAGATCCTACAGCCATCAGAGATTCATCCAGATACAATTTATGTTTACCAATGCAAAAAGTGTAAACACATCCGTACCGACAGGTACAGTGGTTTCTGGAAATGGTGGAAAAACAAAGAGAATTAAAATGCAATACTGATTTGCAATTAAAATCGTACACCCTAAAGCGCAAAATCCCGGCTGTTCAAGCGGGGATTTTTCTGCTTTAGGGGGGTAGTCTCGACAGGAATCGAATGCTGACGCTATCGGTCAGCATCCAGACCGGAGCGTCTGGACCTGTATTGTAGTCTCGACAGGAATCGAACCTGTATCTAAAGTTTAGGAAACTTCTATTCTATCCATTGAACTACGAGACCAATGAATGGCAAAGGTACAATTTCCCTCATTATGTAAAATTTGGATAATTTTGTTTCGGTAAGGGCTGTTAGCTCAGCTGGTTTAGAGCACTGCCTCGACAAGGCAGGGGTCATTGGTTCGAATCCGATACAGCCCACAAAAAAAATGCCCAACCATTTTGGTTGGGCATTTTTAATGAAGTATTATTTTTCAAGCAGCCAGGCCGTATTAATTCCCTCGCTTCTTATTTTGCTCAGAGCGGAAGTTGCTTCCGATTTGCTTTGGAAACTATTGATAGCAACGCGATGCAAACCACCTTTTTCATCGAGGATGTAAGCATCATGCCCCTTTGCTTTCAGATCGCTAACAAGTTTTTCTGCATTGCTCAATTCACGGAAACAACCACCGATAATATGATGATGGTATTCGCTGCGCTTAGATTCATTCCGTTTACTTACAAATGTACTTTCAGCTTCAGGATTGTCGATCGTAACAGAAATATTCAGATAGCTGCCTTGATCATTTAAAGGAAGACGAGCAATGGGACCACCTGCATTTGCAATGATCTCTGCCCATTCATCGACCGGTTTTTCAATGGAGAAAACGGGTTGGTTGTCGCGTTCCTGATAAACAATTTCATTGGTACGGAAAGGATTAAGGTCTGCAAATTCAATTCTTCCTGTTGCCAGAAATTCAGTTTTTGTAGGTATCCAGATCGAATAAAAAATAAGCGGAATCATTGCTGCTGCAACAGGCCAGTAACGGCGCATAGCGGAACGTTCGCGAACATGAATTTCTTCTGCTTTTTCAATCGGAATGAGAATTTCTTCTTTAATCTGATCTTTCTCCGGTGTGGTTTTTTCCTTTACAATTTCACGCGCAACTACAGGATGAAGTCCAAATGCCTCCACCAGAAAATTGCGGGAATAATCAGGTTGAAACTGAATACTGTTTTCTTCATCCAAAAAGAGAAGCCCCAAACCTTCAAACGGAATGCGCTCTCCTTTATTCATTCGATCACGAAGTTCTAAAGTGAAAAGTCGAATGGCTTCAGATGCATCGCTAAACGAAAGTTCCTCTTCTCTGGCTATTGTCTCAGCAAGAAGTCCGTCGTTAGTGAGTAAATGTTTATTGAAAATAATGACTTTGGAAGGCGGAAAAGCCAACTCAAGATCATCTTGTAAACGCGAAGGATGATGGTTGGCAACAAATCCGCCAAGTCCGGGGACGATAACGCAATCGTGCCGGTAAAGCAATGTGGTAATGTGTTGCCGAATGTTCATGGATTGGTAAAGATACGCTCAGGAACCTTTTTTCCCAAAAGTAATTAACAATGACTTGAGATCTTCCGGACTATCAACTCCATAGCTGCTATGTTTAGTCTCTGCAATCTTGATTTTGTATCCGTTTTCCAGCCAGCGTAACTGTTCCAGCGATTCCGATTTTTCGAGTGAGCTAACAGGTAATTGGCTGATTTCGTGGAGTATGTGTGAACGATAACCGTACAAACCAACATGCAGGAAGTAGGCTTGGTTCATCAGCCAGTCGGATTCAGGAATGTTTTTTTGGTAGGGTATACATTGCCTGGAAAAGTACAAAGCAAAGCCTTTATTGCTTTTCACGGCTTTAACCTTGTTAGGGTCATTCAGCATGTTAGGGTCTTCAATACGTCGGGTAAGCGTTGCAATTTCCGCCGAGGAATCATCGAAACAGTGGATGAGTTCTTCAATTTGTTCCGGAGCAATAAAAGGCTCATCACCTTGTATGTTGATCACAATGTCAAATGATCTACCTGTTTTTTGCAATGCTTCAAGGCAACGATCTGTTCCGCTTTGATGATCCACGCTTGTCATTATTGCTTTACCACCATGCTGCAGTACATGGTCAAAAATTCGCTTATCGTCGGTGGCAACTATTACTTCGTTAAGAAGCGATGTTTTAGATGCTTGTTGGTAGACACGCATAATCATCGATGTCCCTTCAATATCTACAAGCGGTTTGCCGGGGAATCGGGTAGAGGCGTATCGTGCAGGAATGATTCCTATAACTTTCATGCTCAATGCTCTCTTACCATTAAACTTTCTGCAAGTTTTTCAAGCGGTGCTTTCTTCGAAGCATCAAGCGAAATGGCATTTAGATGGTGGATGGATTTTGCATAATATTCATCCATGGCCATTCGGGTTTTTTCAGGAATAGACAGAGCGTTGAAAAGCTCCAGGACCTGTCGGATTTTCGTTTCTTCCGGTATCGTTACGGATTGAATCAATTGCTGCAATTCCTTATTCTGATTTGCATCAGCATCTTTTAATGCTTTTAAAACGAGATAAGTTTTTTTGTTGGCAATAATATCTCCGCCGACTTTCTTTCCGAATTTATCAGGATCTCCATAAGCATCCAACAGATCATCCTGTAATTGAAATGCGACACCCAAATTCTTTCCAAATTCATTCAAATGCTCAGCATCTTTTTTATTGGCATTGGCAAGTATGGCTCCAATTTCAAGAGCTCCACCAAGAAGAACGGAAGTTTTTAAAGCGATCATGTTGATGTATTCTTCAATGCTCACATCATCACGTGTTTCAAACTCCATGTCGTATTGTTGCCCTTCACAGACTTCAATAGCAGTTCGATTGAAAACACGAACTACTTCGGGAAGTTTGTCAGCGGCACATTTCGACATTTGCTGGTAGGCGATTACCAGCATTGCATCTCCCGATAGAATTCCCACGTTGCTGTTCCATTTTTCATGAACGGTTTTTTTTCCTCTTCGCAGCGGAGCATTGTCCATGATATCGTCGTGGATTAAGGAAAAATTATGAAACAATTCAATGGCGATTGCCTGTGGTAATGCATTTTCAGCTTTTCCCCCGAATAATTCATGGGCCATTAGCAATAACACGGGCCGCATTCTTTTTCCGCCCAACGTGAGGATGTAGCGAAGTGGATCATACAACTCTTTGGGTCGATCAGGAAAATGGAGATCAGCAAGACCTTTCTCCACCATTACCATGTATTCAGGAATATTTCGCATTTATTTAATCAGATTCAGCAAATACGTTCCATAACCGCTTTTTGTAAGTGGTTCTGCCAGTTTCGCCAGTTGTTCTTTGTTAATGTAACCCATTGTATATGCAACTTCTTCGATGCAACCGATACGCAAGCCTTGTCGCTCCTCAATAACCTGCACAAACTGTCCGGCCTGCATTAGTGACGCGAAGGTTCCGGTATCCAGCCAGGCCGTTCCACGATCAAGAATGGAAACCTGCAACTCTTCTCGACGCAGATATTCTTTATTTACATCAGTAATTTCATACTCACCTCGTGCACTTGGCCTCAGGTTTTTGGCAATATCAATTACCTGATTGTCGTAAAAATATAAACCGGGTACCGCATAATTCGATTTGGGTTGTTTTGGTTTTTCCTCAATGCTGATTGCTTTCATATCAGCGTCAAATTCAACCACACCATAACGTTCGGGATCACTTACATGATATGCGAAAATGACAGCCCCTTTGGGGTCGTAATGCGATCGTAAATTTCTTCCCAGACCAGTTCCGTAAAAAATATTGTCTCCAAGAATGAGCGCAACACTATCCTTTCCTACAAAATCAGCTCCAATTACAAATGCTTGTGCAAGTCCGTTGGGAACGGCTTGTTCTTCGTAGGTGAAATTGCACCCAAGGTCTTTTCCGTCTCCCAATAGTTTTTTAAAATGCGGAAGATCATGTGGAGTAGATATTATCAGGATATCGCGAATTCCTGAACTCATTAATGTAGACAATGGATAATAAATCATCGGCTTGTCATACACCGGCATCAATTGCTTGCTAACTGCAAGGGTTAATGGGTGAAGACGCGTTCCGGATCCGCCGGCCAGAATAATACCTTTCATTATAATTCAATTAACATTTAGTCAGAGAAAATGTTCCTCCTGGTCATCTTTTCTTTCGATTCGTAAACTACTTAGATCCTCATCAATTTCTTCATCAAAAATCTCAAGAAAAGGTTCACGGAAAGCTTGTGTTGTTACCCATTTGTCGAGGCTCATCAATAGCGAAGGTAAAATCACAAGGTTGCATAACATTGCAACCATCAATGTAATGGAAATTAATAATCCCAAGGCTTTGGTCCCGCCAAATTCGGAAAAGGTGAAAATGAGAAATCCGCAAAACAATACAATTGAGGTGTACATCATGCTGACTCCTGCTTCGGAAATGGAATGAATGGCAGATTCTTTGATCGATTTTCCGGTTTTTAATTCCTGCCGGTATTTAGCAAGAAAGTGAATGGCATCGTCAACAGAAATTCCTAGAGCAATAGAAAAAACAAGCACCGTAGAAACTTTTAACGGTATATCGAAGAATCCCATAATTGCTCCTGCAATCAACAGAGGAATCAGATTGGGAAGCATCGAAATCATAACCATCCGCAGCGATCGGAATAACAGTGCCATTAATGCGGAAATGGAAACAATAGCAAAAACAAGACTTGATAATAAATTCCCGATTAGGTATTTTGTTCCTTTTGCAAACGCAACCGCAGTGCCTGTAAAAATCACATCTGCCCTGGAATTAGTAATGGCGCGCTGAAGTTTTTCCTTGTAATCGGCGTCGGAGTGACGTGCATAAACCTTCTCCGGATTTTCTTCCAATTGTGCAAGAATAACACTGTCTCCACCTGCCAGTTCTTCTACAAGTAAATTGTAAATTCTTGGGTAGTTTTCATAAAACAATTTCAGACTGCTGTCACGTTCAATTTCTTTTGTCGCAAATGCTGCATTGAAGGATGAGTCAACTTCTTGTCGATCCGGATTGAGGATGCCGTCAATCTTTTTTTCAAGGCGGTTTTCAATAGCGACAAGTTGTTTCGCTCCAAGATCTTTCACTTGCATGGTAATCCTGCTTTGTGTTTCAGTGCTGTCGATGAAACCTTTTAAGCCTGGTCCGCTTTTATTTTCTCTTAGTCGTTCAAAATAAGGCTTCAGGTAAATGAAATCGCGCTTTCCGGGTAAGCGATAAGATTCCATTGCCCCACCATTAAAAGCCTGATTAACGAATTTTAATGCGTCCGTTACTGCCAGTGATTTAGAAAAGTATTCCTCAGTATCCAGTATACGCTGAATGGAATCTACTTTTTGCAAATTGCGGATGGCATTGTTTGGATTTTTTAACTGACCCTTACTTTTGAAATCGATAATAATTTCAAAGGGAACCATTCCTCCGAAATTTTCTTCAATGAAAACCAAATCTTTTTTTACACGCGAACTATCCGGAAGGTCTTCGGTGATCGCTCCTGTAGTGCGCACAAGCGAAACACCAATTATACCAACAATGATTACCGCAACAGTTCCAAGATAGACTAGCCAGCGACGACGGGAAACAAGATTGACCAGAAAATCGATTGAGTGTTCTACCCATCTTTTCTCGAGGTGTTTGGTCTGTTTCACCGATGGGTTCCGCATATAGCTGAACACAATCGGTATGATGATGATGGAAAGGAAAAACAATGAAATGACATTGATCGCAGAAACCATTCCAAACTCCCTTAATTTGTCGTTTTCGGTAATTATGAAAGTGGAAAATCCAAGAGCAGTGGTTGCATTGGTCATTAATGTTGCACCTCCAATTTTCCGGATAACCATATTCAATGCGCGGTACGTATTTCCGGCGCGCATGAATTCCTGATGGTATTTTGTAATCAAATAGATACAATTGGGTATTGCAATAACAATCATCAACGGCGGAATGAGGGCCATGAGTTGTGAAATCTCATAACCCAATAATCCCATTGTTCCAAAAGCCCATATAACACCAACAATTATTACGATCA
The DNA here is from genome assembly GCA_046289975.1 of Flavobacteriales bacterium. Lineage (GTDB taxonomy): Bacteria > Bacteroidota > Bacteroidia > Flavobacteriales_D > UBA2798 > UBA2798. The sequence goes on from JBKBUQ010000001.1 coordinate 11,514, forward strand.
TACAGGCAATAATTACCCGTATTGAACGGAAAAACAGAAAGAGGATCAGACAGGTTACAGCAGCAGAAAATCCAATGAAGAAACGCAATTCGGATTTTAGCGTGTTAAATAATGTTTCCCGAATAAAAGGTAATCCCGAAAAATGAATACTGCCAAATACCGATTCGTATTTCTCTCCAATTGCAACAACTTCAGGTATAGTGGTCCCGCGTTTTTTGGAATTGAACTTATTTGGATTAATGAATACCATCATCAGGTGTGCACCGGTTACATCGTTGTAAAGAATTCTGTTATAAAAAGGAAAAGAGTGAATAAGTTTGCGGGTACTGTCTAGTTCTTCAGGTGTGTCAGGAATCTCTCTGCAAAGCGGCAGAATTTCGAATTTTTTTAGGGAGTCATTTTTGTACAAACCATACATATCTGCTTCTGAAAAAACAGAATCAACGCCATCAATTGTGCGTAAATCAGCGCCGAGTTTTTTCCAGTTTCTGAATTTCTCAGGGGTGTAGAGATCTTTGTCGTTAATACCAATCACCATCACCATGCCGTCTTCTCCAAATCGCTTTTTCATATCCTGAAAAACAATATTGGCCGTGTCCTTTTCAGGAAGCATGGTTTGAAACTTATGATTGATGCGGATTCCTGTAATCGCCATATACAGCCAAAATGCAGTAATCACGGCCAGTACAGAAAGCATCTGTATGCGGTATCGAAGAATTTTAGATGCTATCCAGGCCCACATATGGTAGAATTGTTGTCAAAAGTAGGAAAATGATGCGAACCAAGCGGTTACATAACAAAGGAGAAACTTATCTTAATTGCAATATTGTCTATTCTCGATTCAAAAGCATGATTGCCATAGCGGTAGAAAAAGCCAATACCCATACCCGAAATGCCGGAACGGATAATACTATTCACCATCAAGCCTGATTCGGAGTATATTCCTGTTGGGACTTTTACATCGGGCAATAGCAACTTTTGCTGATTCAGACTCCCGCTATAATGGTTACTCGCTATAATAAATTGCGGCTTGAATTTTCCCTTAAAGAACAAACTCCCCATCTCATAGCGAAAATGCAAAGCTGCATATTTATCTGTCAGGAATTCATTGGTTCGCATCACCTCAAAGCCATATCCTGAAACAACGTTTAATTCACGAATTGGCCTCCAGGTGCCCCGTGGATTGTATAAAATTCCGAGCGGTAATTGCTGACCATCCACCATTCCCGCTTGTAAACGGTACGAAAAATGTCCCATTCGGCGGATGCGATGGCGCTTTTCAATGCGGAGATCTACTTTGTTGTAATTCAGTTCTCCACTTGCCAGCTGGTCTGTGCCGTGACTGAATTTAATCCATATCAGAGGGAAATTTGAACCTTCTGAAATGATTCTGTTCCCACTCCGAATCAAACGCTCCCGCAACTGAATACGAATCCCTAAGCCTGTTTCTGCTAGAATATATTCGTCGCGAAATAGATCGACCCCATTGCTCATGGAGATTTGCTGACCATAACCCGGGAAACTCGTTCGGTATTGAACATTCGCATAGGGGAATACTTTGATGTGTTTGTTCAAACGGCAGCCAAAAACAGCTTCATATTTATCCGAAAAATCAAAACGATTTCGATAGAGTTCGCTGAGGTCCTGACTTAAGTTCATGCCCCTTCTTTCGAAAAACGCCACTCCCCCGGTTTCTTCAAGGTCGTGTTGCCAGTTTAGATTGAGATGCACATCCTTCCCTGGTATTTTCAATAACAGATCTGCACCGTATTTCCAGTTTTTGTCTTTAAATCCGTAAGCGAAGTAACCTCCAATCGAAAAATAATTTGAAATACGGTCGTTTGTCCGCAATCCCAATCCTGCACGAAAACCTTCATAATCATTAAAGCTAATGAGTCGTGTAAGATCAAGGTTGATTTTTTTTATAGGAACCTGACCATCCAGTAAATACATCATTGCATTGAATCGCCGCTCTAACTTTTGTGCTTTTCCTAAAGAATCAATTACGTGGTAAGTTGTACGCTCTTTTTCATTTAAACTATCCGTGCGATGGTCGTTCCAAAAATTTTCTTCCCTTTTACCCGCATCAGGATCAGTTTCCAGAGCAATATAGGCCGGACTATTTTTCTTTTTCTGTTCCGGATCAATTTTGATGTTGCTTAAATAGGCATTAGCATAACCAACCAATTCCATGTTTTCTATTTCCACATTCGGGAAAAACAATGTTGTATTAAGTTGCACGGGAAACCATTGGCGCGACGCAACAAACTCATATTGCTGCATGATTTTTATACCCAGATCCTGACTTTTTTTATTGGCAGGTTCTGCAATTACCTGAACTAGGGCAAACCCGTTGGAACTGATAAGCAATACTCCTTTCATCCCGTTAAATGATTTCCCTTTTTTTGGACGAAAAGAAACGCGCCACAAGGTATCCCTGGCGGTAAACAGAGTGTCTTCTATAAGGAAAAAATAGCGCTTACTTGCGTTTGGTGCAACAGGACCCTCATATTGAATTCCTCCGAGGGAAATGTACTCTCGGTAAAAGGTAAAACTTTGTAATTCCGTTGCAAGCAGATTGAATACCGGGTTTTGAAATCCGGAAATGCGCGATGCAATCACAGTTTCTTTATTGTTGTCGGGTAAACGGAATTGTCGCTCCGTTACCGATTCTGCCATAAATAAATGTTGCTTCTCAAAAAGTTCAATAACCTGCTTTTTATTGGTATCAAGTTGTGCGATTTTTTCCGGATGGAGAAAAAGTGTGGAATCAATGGCAAGGGTTACAATCAATTTGTTGTAGGAGGTATAAGAAAAATGAATTGATTTTTCAGGATCGTTCCTTTTGCGGTTCGCATAAACACGTTCCATCAAGGTATCTGCTGGATTTATTCCCGGTAATACTTCAACGGTTTCCAGTTCGGTATTTCCTTTTTCCAGATAAATGATCTGTCGGGAAAGTGAGTGATCCACAAGGTATTCTCTCGAATAATAGCCAATATAAGAAATACGTAATAGTTCAATTTTTTCAGAAGATTGAATGGTAAACCGGCCTTCGATATCGGTTGATGCACCAAATTTCCCATCAGCGCTGATGATATTTACAAAGGCAAGAGGCTCGCGGGTGGCCATATCAAGTACTGTACCGCTAATCCTGTATTGAGCATAAAGCGGCAACACCAGAATAAGTTGGCAAAGAATGAAAACTGTGCGCATGGTTCAAATATACATTAAGTGCGATTGCCTATTTTTGGAGAAGTGATTTTTTATTCGGATAAGGCACGGCTTTTAAAAACTTTTTCATTCCGCAAGGCTTGGAACTTACTTCGTTTGTACCGATCGTTCCATGCATCGCGCAGATCTAAAAGTGCAGTCCATAAAGGAATGCCTGTTGCAATTTCCATAGAACCTACAACAGCATGCAATCTGGGTTGTCCTGAATGTCCAAGTGGACTAAAGGTATTTTCACGACCAACAGGAAATCTTCGTTTGGATTTAAACAAACGAATTCTCGATGAACTTGCGCCATGGTTATGGTATGTCAACTTTTATTTTCAGGGAGAACCCTATATCCACCCTCAGTTCCTCCAATTGGTGCATTATGCCAAAAGCAAGGGAATTTACACATCTACCTCTACCAATGCGCACTTTTTATCGGATGAAAAAGCCAAGGCTACAGTCGAAAGCGGTCTCGATCGTTTGATCATTTCTATTGATGGCACAACGCAGGACACTTACGAACAATACCGGATAAACGGATCACTCGACAAAGTGATAGAAGGCACCAAAAATATTATTCGCTGGAAAAAGGAATTAAGATCGTCCACTCCACATATCATCTTTCAGTTTTTGGTTGTGCGCCCCAATGAACATCAGGTTGATGAGGTTTTTCAATTGGCAAAAGAGCTGGGTGTGAATGAAATTCGGTTGAAAACAGCGCAAGTTTATAACTTCGAAAAGGGGAATCCTCTTATTCCTGAAAATGAAAATTATTCCAGGTACAAGCAGAAAAAGGACGGGTCTTGGTCGGTAAAAAATAAAATGGAAGACCATTGCTGGAGGATGTGGAGTTCATCTGTGATCACCTGGGACGGTAAACTCGTTCCCTGTTGCTTTGATAAGGATGCTGAGCATAGACTTGGCGATCTAAAGCAGGAAAGTTTCAGATCGAATTGGACTTCGCCTGCCTACAATCAGTTCAGAAACGCGGTATTATCCGGCCGGGACCAAATAGAAATTTGTAAAAATTGTTCCGAAGGGACCAAGGTATGGGCCTGATCAGAAAACCTCTTTGGCAACGCGTCGGGTTGAGTCGCTAAGCCCCATAGTGTAGAAATGTAAACAGGGAACGCCTTTCGCGATCAGTTCTTTTGATTGACGAATACACCAGTCAATTCCAACTTCCTTCGCCTCCTTATCGTCCTTCGCTTTTTCTACATTTTCGTATAGTTCTTCAGGTAAATCAATGTGGAAAATTTTGGGAAGACCGGTAAGTTGTTTCTTCCCAGTCAGGATTTTTAATCCCGGGATGATCGGAACATTGATTCCGTTTTTACGACACAAATCAACAAATTCAAAGTATTTTTTATTATCAAAAAACATCTGTGTCACAATATATTCAGCACCGGCATCTACTTTCATTTTCAGAAATTTGATATCGCTTGCCATATTGGGCGCCTCCATGTGCTTTTCCGGATATCCGGCAATACCAATACAAAAGTTGGTAGGAGCCATGTCTTTAACATCATCCTCAAGGTAGATCCCATTGTTCATTTTGTCGATGTGCTGCACCAGATCAAGCGCATAATGGTGTCCATCCGGATCAGGCACGAAACCGGGTTCAGTTTTTATGGAATCGCCACGTAAGGCCAAAACATTATCGATACCGAGAAACTGAAGATCGATCAGCGCATTTTCTGTTTCTTCTTTTGAAAATCCACCGCAAATGATGTGCGGAACAGCATCAATCTTATACCTGTTCATAATTGCTGCACAAATACCAACAGTGCCCGGGCGTTTTCGGATACTCACTTTTTCAAGGTAACCGCCTTCACGTTTTTTGTAAACGTATTCTTCACGGTGATAGGTAACATCAATAAAAGATGGTTGAAATTCCAAAAGAGGATCGATACCGTCAAAAATTGACTGAATACTCTTCCCTTTTAATGGAGGTAGGATCTCGATAGAGAATAGTGTGCGCTTGGCATCTTTGAGGTGGTCGATGACTTTCATACTGTGAATGAGGCCGCAAATATAGGCGGGTAGGACCTAAAAAAGAAAAGGAGATTTGATGTTTGCCCTGTTTATTGCGTAATCTGATGGCCCTAATTGCTTAATTTTGCAGCCTTATGGAAATGAAAAAGATCCGAAACTTCTGCATCATCGCGCATATCGACCATGGTAAATCTACACTGGCCGATCGTTTGCTGCAGGTGACGGGCACCTTGAGTGATCGCGAATTGACAGAGCAGACGCTCGACGATATGGACCTGGAACGTGAACGTGGTATTACTATCAAGAGCCACGCCATCCAGATGGAATACAATTACAAAGGAGAAAAATTCATACTCAATCTTATTGATACTCCGGGTCACGTCGATTTCTCCTATGAAGTATCCCGTGCAATTGCTGCCTGTGAAGGCGCATTATTGTTGGTAGATGCAGCGCAAGGTGTTCAGGCTCAGACTATTTCGAATATGTATTTAGCCCTGGAGCATGATCTGGAGATTATTCCGGTACTGAATAAAATCGATTTACCGGGTGCAATGCCGGAAGAAGTTAAAGACCAGATAGTAGACCTTTTAGGTTGCCGTCGTGAAGATATTTTGTCTGCTTCGGGTAAAACAGGAATTGGTGTGGATGCTGTTCTTGAAGCTGTGGTAGAACGGATTCCTGCCCCTGTAGGTGATCCTAATGCACCACTACAAGCCTTGATTTTCGATTCTGAGTTTAATATTTTCAGAGGTATTATTGCGCTTGTAAAAATCGTGAATGGTACTCTGCGTAAGGGTGATAAAGTAAAATTCTTTAACACAGGCAAGGAATATGATGCTGATGAGATCGGCACGCTCAAACTCGATATGGTGGCCAAAAAGGACATTAATTGCGGGGATGTAGGCTACGTGATTTCAGGAATTAAAAATGCCAAAGATGTTAAGGTGGGTGATACCATTACTCACCGTGAACGCCCTTGTTCTGAGGCAATTCAGGGATTTGAAGATGTTAAGCCAATGGTTTTCGCAGGAATATATCCTGTAGATACCGATGAGTTTGATGAATTGCGTGATGCAATGGAAAAACTTCAGCTCAACGACGCTTCTCTGGTTTTTGAACCTGAATCTTCTGCTGCGCTTGGATTCGGATTTCGTTGTGGATTCCTGGGCTTGCTCCATATGGAAATCATCCAGGAACGTCTGGAACGCGAGTTCAATATGTCTGTAATTACTACAGTACCTAACGTATCTTATAAAGCTTACGACTTAAAAGGGGAACTCACCGAAGTACATAATCCTTCGCAATTACCCGAACCAAGTAAAGTGTCAAAGGTGGAGGAGCCCTACATCAAGGCACAGATCATTACGAAATCGGAATACCTGGGCAATATCATGACACTCTGTATCGGCAAAAGGGGTATTCTCATCAACCAGAATTTCTTAACTACCGATAGAGTTGAACTTTCCTTTGAGCTTCCTTTGGGGGAAGTGGTATTTGACTTTTACGATAAGCTGAAATCACTCTCAAGAGGATATGCTTCTTTCGATTATTATCCGATCGGATATAAGGAGTCCGACCTTGTAAAAATGGATATCTTGCTTAACAATGAGCAGGTAGATGCCTTGTCTGCCCTGATTCACCGTTCACACGCCTTTGAGTTGGGAAAAAAGATGTGCGAAAAGCTGAAAGAGTTAATTCCGCGTCAGCAATTTGAAATACCCATTCAAGCCGCAATTGGTGCAAAAATTATTGCGCGTGAAACAATTAAGGCATTGAGAAAAGACGTTACTGCCAAATGTTATGGTGGTGATATCAGTCGAAAACGCAAACTTTTGGAGAAACAAAAAGAAGGTAAAAAACGGATGCGCCAGGTTGGTAGAGTAGAGGTGCCACAACAGGCATTTATGGCCGTTCTAAAGCTGGATTGATGCGCGTAATTCTCTTTCTTTTTTCTCTTTTCTTGTTCAACCTTTCCGGTTTTGGACAGGAACCGCTTAGCAATCTCGATCAGAAGAAAACAACGAATAATCGTATTTACGGTGGCTTACGTCTTGGGAACAAGGCTTTGCTTCCATGGATAGGATATCAGCACCATCTAAAAAAGAACAGCTTTCTTGTATTCGGAGCTGGATTCGGAAATGCAGGATCAGTTAACGAAGAAGTTTTTTATCGCCGCAACCCGGATGGATCGTATTCTCCAACTCAGGAGCTGGATTGGATGACTGACCCCGACGATTCCATTGCCGCACCGTTTGGCACACCCGATAATATTCAGCTAGCTTTAAAATTCAAGGCGATAACAGCATCTTTACAATACCAGGTTTTGTTGATTGGATACGTAAAGAAAAAGCACAGGCTGATGTGTTACTTTGGGGCCGGACCATCATTTTCATTTGTTAACCAGACTGGATTCGCGGATTATTTTTATTCCGGAATCGCTCAGCGCATCGAGTATCCGGTAAAATTTGCAAGCCTTTCAATCGACATGGAACCCGTGTTGCTTTACGAATACAAGCAGATTGGTATTAGGGCCGGTTACCGCCTAAAATTTGGATTCCCTTTTTATGAGGGAAAAGTAGTTTATGGTACCAGTTCAGGGAACTTGTTCAGCGGTTTTGGAACTGATCTTTTCCTGGGAATCGGATATCGTTTCTGATTCGATTTACAAGCGAGGCAAATCAATATCGTCCATTACGATTACCGCATCCGGAAATATTGCTTTGATTTTGTCGAGATAAGCATGTGCATCCAGTTTGCTTCTGAAATCTCCTATGCGTAAACGAAAATTAGGCGCTAAAAAATCAATATAAGCCGGCTGCTCTGAGAATCGGGAGAGATATTCTGCACGCAGTTGGTTGATTCGGTTTTTATCCCTGTCGAGTGATGCCTGAATTCGGTAGCCTTTAATTTTTACGGTGGAATTTCCATTTTGCGGAGTTCCCACAAATGTGCTCAACGCATCTATTCGCGGATCCTTACTGATTTTTACATCACCCTGTTTCCCTTGTTGACTGAACTGAAAAAAAGAGCCCCGCTGTTGAATGCTTGTTCCGTTGGACTGACGCTTAACAGTGTCTTTTACAGCGCCAACCGGACGAAAAAGCTTCCAGTCCGACTCAACTTCCTGAGAGTGGACAAGTGATAATGTGGAAAAACTTAGAAATAGTATCAGAAACGTGCGCATGCTGCAAAAATAGCAAAAGCCTTGCCACATGACGAATTGCCAAGCCTTGTATTTTATAGGTAATTTTTCAAGATTGAGCGATGCGATGACCGACTTAAGCGATTGATAGTAAAGACGGTCATTCCAAGGCCTTATTTAGAATAATTATAAATTAATAGCCCCCCTGACAATTTTGTGACAATTTTAGATGCTGATACTTTTTCTCTGATAAATTTGCCCTCGGTTAAGCATTTTTTAACCTTAGTCGACTGCGATCTATGAACAATCCATTCCGATTCACTTTCAGGAGTTTTGCCGTCATCACGGCATGCCTGTATTTTCTACTCGGTTTTTCCACTGTCAATTCCGTTCAGGCGGCTGACGGTCAGGCTCTTTTCCAGGCTTGTGGTGCTTGTCACCACCCCGAAAAGCGCATGGTCGGTCCTGCTTTGAAAGGTGCACGTGAGCGCTGGAAGAAAAACTCATCAGAAGAGAACTTTTACAAATGGATCAAGAATTCATCTGAGGTTCTTGCTTCTGGAGATGCTTATGCAAACCAGATTTTCAAGGAGTTTAATAAAAGTCCAATGCCTGCCCAGGCAGTAACCAATGAAGATATTGATGCAATTTTCGAATATGTAGAATCCTATACAGAGCCGGTGGCTGCTGTATCTGTAAACGCAACTGAAACTGCCGGAGCCCAAACCAAGGAGGGCGGTTGGATGTGGATCGTTATTTTAGGTGTCATTTTTACGGTTATCGCCATTTCTGCCGGTTCGGTTCGTCGACAATTGGTGAACGCCAACCTTGAAAAAGAAGGTAAAGATGAACTTCCTGACCTTACCTATTGGCAAACCTGGTGTGCATGGGCTTGGCGTCACAAGGTGCTGGTTTCCATGTTCGCACTCTTCTTCATTTTTGGTGGATTATCCGATGGTTGGTATCGTCTTAAGGATGTAGGTGTTTTTGAAAACTACAAACCCGAACAACCCATTGCTTTCTCACACAAAATTCACGCAGGCGACAATGAGATTGCTTGTCAGTACTGCCACTCCACTACCGAGAAATCCAAGCATGCAATGATTCCTTCACCAATGGTATGTATGAACTGCCACAAGGCAATTCAAAAGGGTGCCGTTACAGGTGAAGAGGAAATCGCAAAAATCTACAAGGCTGTTGGTTTTGATCCCGCTACCATGAGTTATACCGGTAAAACGGAGCCAATTCGCTGGGTGAAAGTTCACAACCTTCCTGACCACGTTTATTTCTCACACCAGCAGCACGTAGTTGCCGGTCAGTTGGATTGCAAACAGTGTCACGGTGAAATGAAAAACGAAACAGTTGCACGCGTTATGCCTCATGAAGAGCTGAATGCTATTGATGGTAATGTTAAGGTAGATCGCGCAACACTTACTATGGGTTGGTGTATCGAATGCCATAACAAGGCAGAAGTGAAGATGGATGGAAATGGTTATTACACGGAGCTGAAACAGCGCCTGATGAACAATAAGGCACTTTACCAAAAGCACCTTGCAGACGAAAAGATCACCGTAGAAGAACTCGGTGGCTGGGAGTGTGCTAAGTGTCACTATTAATCAACTTTTCGGAGCACATTATGAGCATGAACAAGCAATATTGGAAAGGAATCGAAGAACTCGAAAACGCGCCCGAGTTCATCAGAAACCGCGACAATGAATTCCCTGAGGAATTGCCCATGGATGCATTCCTGGGAGATGATAAACTCAAGGAGTCATCCACATCGCGCCGCGATTTCCTCAAATTTCTCGGATTCTCGGTAACAGCGGCAACACTTGCTGCCTGTGAAGCGCCGGTGATAAAGTCCATTCCTTATGTAACCAAGCCGGAAGACATTACTCCCGGTGAGGCTACATGGTATGCTTCTACCTATTATGATGGGAACGACTTTGCCAACATTCTGGTAAAAACGCGTGAAGGTCGCCCTATCTTTATTAAGCCAAACCGTAAACACGGAATTACAAAAGGTGCAGCCAATGCTCGAGTAACGGCTTCTGTTCTTTCTTTATACGATTCTGCTCGTCTTACCGGTCCAATGGCTGCAGGTGCCCCTGCCGATTGGGTTCAGGTGGATGGAGAAATCTCTAAAAAATTAACAGATATCGCATCAAAAGGTGGACAGATCCGCATCCTTACCGGAACAGTGATTTCTCCTTCTACTTCTACTGTTGTTGCTGATGTTATTGCAAAACTTGGTGGTACCGAACAGGGAACTGAAGCCGCTGCAAACATTGTTCACGTACAGTACGATCCAATCTCTTATTCTGCTATCAGAGATGCTCACCAGGCTTCATTTGGGCAGAATGTAATACCTGATCTTGACTTTACAAAAGCTAAAACCATTGTAAGTATTTCTGCCGATTTCCTTGCAAACTGGTTGCTTCATAATGAATATGTAACACAATACGCACAAAACCGTCGTCCCGAAAACGATTGGATGTCTCGTCACTTCCAATTCGAATCGATTATGTCGGTTACGGGTTCAAATGCTGATGTTCGTGTTCCTATCAAGCCTTCTCAGGAAGGATTGGTTGCTGCTGCACTGTATAAGCATGTGACAGGATCTTCAATCGGGAATGTGCCTGCTGAAATCCTTGAACTAACTGCTGCTGCCGGCGCCGAACTTAAGAAATCTGCCGGCGCTTCTTTGGTTGTTTCAGGTTCGAATGATGTAAATGTTCAAACCATTGTGGCTGCTATTAACCACAAGCTTGGTAATTACGAAACCACTATCAACATCAATAATCCGGTTAATCTATTCGCAGCTAATGATCGTCAGGTTGAAGAGCTGGTGAAAGATGTAACTGCAGGAAAGATCAAAGCAATCCTTATTGATGGCAACATCAATCCTGTTTATTCACTTCGTGATGGCAATGCATTTGGTGAGGCCCTTGCTAAGATGGATCTTTCCGTTTCCTTCTCTCTGGTTGCAGATGAAACTGCATCGAAGTGTGCATATGTTTGTCCTGACCATCATTTCCTCGAAAGCTGGAATGATCTCAATCCTAAGGCCAATCATTACGCAATTGCACAGCCTGCAATTCGTCCTCTTTACGAAACACGCAACATGCAGGAGAGCATGCTGGTGTTTGCCGGTTTAGCTACACGTGGTGATAAGGATAATGACGCCTATTACAATGTGATCCGTAAAAACTGGGAAGCTTATGGATTCCCAACTCAAACGGAGATTGCCACATTCGAAGAATATTGGAACTGGAACGTTCACAACGGTTCAGGAAATATGGCAGCAAAACCTGCATCGGCTGTTGAATTTGTTGCTGATTTAAACAAAGCTGTCGCTGACCTTAGCAAAATTTCCGGTGGTGAATTCGAAGTTGTATTCTATCAGAATACCGGAATGGGTAATGGTTCTCATGCAACCAACCCATGGCTTCAGGAATTACCCGACCCTATCACTAAGGTGACCTGGGATAATTACATTACTATGGCTCCTTCCGATATGGAAGGAAAATACAATACCAAACTAGGACAGGAATGGCCTGCTGATGTTGCTACAGTAACAATCGAAGGTTTAGGTGAAGTTACGCTTCCGGTTTGTCCATCACCCGGTCAGGCTAAAGGAACAATTGGTATTGCTTTAGGTTACGGACGTGGTGCCAACGGAGAGAATATTGGTAAGGCAGCTTATCAATATGAGCAATACGGAGAACCTACTATGTCCGACGGAAAGCATGTTTCTGTTGGTAAGAACGTTTTTCCCTTTGTTGCAGTAAGTGGAGGAAACCTTTCTTACCGTGCTTATAAGGCTTCTGTTTCCGGAACGGGAAATACTTACGCACTTGCTTCAACACAAACGCATCAAACAGTAATGGGACGTACTTCTGTTGTGAAGGAAACTACCTGGGGTGTGTTTAAAGCAGGTGACAAGAATGCCTATAACAAACCGCTTACCATTGCTTACCATGAAGGTGGGAAACAAGTGGATAAGCCAGTTGGTGAACTCAATCTTTGGAACGAACATCCGGTTGAGCATATTGGTCACCGTTGGGGAATGAGCATCGATCTCAATACCTGTATCGGTTGTGGTAACTGTGTTGTAGCGTGTAATGCAGAGAATAATGTTCCTGTTGTTGGAAAAGACGAAGTTCGTCGTGGTCGTGAAATGCACTGGATACGTATCGACCGTTACTATTCTTCTGACATGACCAAACAACGTGCAAAAGAAGAAGGTGTTGGCGCTATCAGCATGTATAGTCAAATGGAAAACCCTGCCGATAGTCCGGAAGTGGTTTACATGCCGATGATGTGTCACCACTGTAACCACGCTCCTTGCGAAACTGTTTGTCCGGTTGCTGCAACAACCCACAGTAACGAGGGTCTTAACCAAATGGCTTACAACCGTTGTATCGGTACTCGCTACTGTGCAAACAACTGTCCTTATAAGGTTCGTCGTTTCAACTGGTTCAATTATCCATCTTATAAGAAATTTACCTCTTTCAATCCCGCGCAAAGCGATATGGGTCGTCTCGTTCTTAACCCTGATGTGGTCGTTCGTACCCGCGGTGTTATGGAGAAGTGCTCAATGTGCGTACAGCGTATTCAGGCCGGTAAGCTTACCGCGAAGAAAGAAAGCCGCAAACTGGTGGATGGCGATGCCTCAACAGCTTGTGCAGAGGCTTGTCCTACACATGCAATTACTTTCGGGGACTGGAACGATACCGATTCCATGATTCGTAAGGAAAGCTCTTCAGACCGTGCTTATCAGGCACTGGAAGAGGTGGGAGTTAAACCTAATATTTGGTACCAGGTTAAAGTCCGGAATATTGAAGGAGCGCCTGTTGCTGCTAAGTCAGAAAATCACGAAGAACACAGTCACTAATCGCAAAACATCCGCATAATGCAAAAGGAAGCTGCAATACGGACACCGCTCATTCTTGGAGACAAGACCTACCATGACATCACGGAGGATATTTGTCGGCCTATCGAGAGCAAAGCACCCAAGGCCTGGTATGTATTACTAGCCATTGCCGGTGTAGTAGCACTCTGGGGAGTTGGTTGTATCCTTTATCTGTTAGGTACAGGTATCGGAACATGGGGTCTGAACAAAACCGTTGGTTGGGCATGGGATATCACCAACTTCGTATGGTGGGTAGGTATCGGTCACGCCGGTACACTGATCTCAGCTGTACTTCTGTTGTTCCGTCAGCGTTGGAGAATGGCGATCAACCGCTCTGCTGAGGCAATGACCATTTTCGCCGTAATCATGGCAGCCACATTCCCGGGAATTCACATGGGACGTATATGGGTTTCTTACTGGGTATTGCCATTACCGAATCAATTCGGTTCATTGTGGGTAAACTTTAACTCACCGCTTCTTTGGGACGTATTCGCTATCTCCACGTACTTTACAGTTTCACTTGTATTCTGGTACATCGGACTAATTCCTGATTTCGCGACCATCCGCGACCGTATGACAAAGCCTCTGGCGAAAAAGGTCTATGGAATTCTCGCTTTTGGTTGGACAGGAAATGCAAAAGCGTGGAATCGTTTTGAGATTGTTTCGCTTGTTCTTGCAGGACTAGCCACACCACTCGTATTCTCTGTACACTCCATTGTATCCACCGACTTTGCTACTTCGGTTATTCCCGGATGGCACACTACCATCTTCCCTCCTTATTTTGTTTCAGGTGCGGTATTCTCCGGTTTTGCGATGGTACTTACTCTTCTGCTGATTATGCGTAAGGTAATGCACCTCGAAAACTATATAACCAATAAGCACATCGAATACATGAACATTGTAATTATCGTTACAGGTTCTATCGTTGGTGTTGCATACCTCACAGAGCTTTTTGTATCATGGTACTCAGGTGTTGAGTATGAAAGTTATGCCTTCATCAACCGTTTCTCCGGTCCGTATGCTTGGGCATACTGGAGTATGATGACTTGTAACGTAATCTCTCCACAGCTGTTCTGGTTTAAAAAGCTACGCACTAATCTGACCTTCACTTTTGTGATGTCGATTGTAGTAAACATCGGTATGTGGTTTGAGCGATTTGTGATTATTGTAACATCACTGCACCGCGACTACATTCCTTCTTCGTGGAGTATGTTCTACCCAACGTTTGTGGATATCGGAATTTTCATCGGAACCATCGGAATTTTCTTCGTTCTCTTCTTGTTGTTCGCACGTTTCTTCCCGGTACTTGCGCTCAATGAGGTGAAATCGATCCTGAGGGTTTCAGGTGAGAAATACCGTAACACAGAAAACCATCATTAACATCAATAAAAAGCTGAGATGGCCAACAAGGTAATTTACGCAATGTACGACGATGATATGGTCCTCCTGGAGGGCGCAAAGAAGCTCGTCGCAAAAGGTGTACACGTTAACGATGTTTATTCACCGTTTCCTATTCACGGAATTGATCCTGTTATTGGGGTGCAGCATACACGTTTGGGTATCGCCGCCTTCCTTTATGGATTAACCGGGACCCTGCTCGCAATTGTGGGTATTCGTTACTTCATGATTGTTGACTGGCCGATGAATATTGGTGGTAAACCAAGTTTTTCGTTGATTGAAAACCTTCCTGCATTTGTACCGGTAACATTTGAGTTTACGGTATTTTGTGCTGCACATGGGATGGCTATTACCTATCTTCTACGTAACAAAACCCTTCCGGGTATGCCGGCTCGTAACCCGGATCCGCGTACTACGGATGATAAATTTGTAATGGAACTGCATACCACTGAAAACGGGAAGTTTTCTGCTGAGGAATTGCAATCCATGCTGAAAGAAACCGGAGTCATTGAACTTGAAGTAAGAGAAGCCTAATGCGTATGAATCGCTCAACTACCATTGTAAAGTTCGGACTATCGTTGATGGTCCTGGGACTGGTTGCTTGTTCCAAAGACCCCAACAGCCCTGGTTACGAATATATGCCCGACATGTACCGTTCTCCTTCTGTTGAGGCTTATGTGGATTACAGTCACCCTGATGTGCAGTCTGCACGCGTTCCGGCAAAGGGCACTATTCCTTTTTCTGAAGATGCCAGCAAAGCAGCGCTGAATTTCCCTTATCCATTTCATCCACGCTCTGTAGAAGAAGAGGCTGATATGTATGAAAAGTCAGCAGTACTCAGCAACCCGATTGCAATCAATAGCGAAAATAAAGACGTTATCCTTAAGCGAGGTGAACGTATTTACACGCAGTTTTGTACGCATTGCCACGGTGAAAAAGGTGATGGTAAAGGATCTATAGTTAATAACGGCAAGATCTCAGGTGTTCCTGATTATAAGTCAGCTAACCTTACAGCACTACCTGACGGTAAAATGTTCCACTCAATTACCTACGGAAAGGGAATTATGGGTTCACATGCCGGTCAGATCAATAAAGAAGAACGTTGGACAGTAATCCATTATATCCGCTCATTGCAGAATGATGGAAATTATCCTACGATCGTCGCCGATTCAACAACAACTAAGTAATTCACGCAAACAACAATACGCTAAGCATGGAATTCACGATCTCGAAACGGGCAAAGAACTTCTCCTATGCGCTCATAGGAATCGGGTTGGCCGGAACTCTAATCGGGTTCTTTATGGACCATTCTGGAAATAGCCAACAAAAGCTTTGGTCTAACCTACTGGTGAATGGATTCTTCTTTTTTGGAGTTTCCTTAATTGGTCTGTTTATGGTCGCTCTTCAATATGCTACTGAATCCGGGTGGGCAGTTGTAACCAAGCGTGTATACGAAGCAGTAATGGCATACATTCCGATTGGCGCAGTTGTGCTGCTGATAGTATTTGCTGCATCTTCCTTGCACATGAACCACCTTTACCACTGGATGGATCCTGAAGCAGTCGCGCACGATGAAATTATTGCAAATAAAACAGCATACCTTAACATCCCTTTCTTTTGGGTTCGCACACTTGTCTACTTAGCAACATTTATTCTTTTTGCACGTGCATTCCGTAAGCGCTCACTCCTTGAAGATCAGGTAGGCGGAACAGATATTCACTTTAAAAATTACCGTCAGGGTGCCTTGTTCCTTGTGTTCTTCGCTGTATTCTCCTCTACCATGTCATGGGATTGGCTGATGTCGATCGACACGCATTGGTTCTCTACACTTTATGGATGGTATGTCTTCTCAGGAATGTGGATCAGTGGAATTGTCATGGTTCTGATGCTGGTATTCTATCTTCAGGGACAAGGTCATTTGAAGGCAGTAAACGAAAGTCATATTCATGACTTGGGTAAATGGGTTTTTGCAATCTCATTCCTTTGGAGTTACCTCTGGTTCTTCCAGTTCATGCTGATCTGGTATTCCAACATACCTGAAGAAGTCACTTATTTCCAGTTCCGTATTGAACATTACAAAACGGAATTCTTCCTGATGTTTGCCATCAACTTTATTTTACCGATGCTCCTTTTAATGAGCCGCGAATCAAAACGCCACCGCAAACTGCTTACCATTATCGCCATGATTATTTTCTTCGGTCACTGGTACGATACTTACCTCTTGGTAATGCCGGGTACCATGTTCGATCACCAGCATTATGGTCTTCTCGAATTAGGAATGTTCTTAGCTTTTCTTGGAGTTTTCATAATGGTAGTTTTAAGAGCATTGAGCAAAGCGCCTTTGATGCCTGTAAATCACCCTTACCTCGAAGAAAGTATTCATCACCACATCTGATCCAAACCGTTCTCTAATACATAAGTCGACATGACCAAGCTTATCATCGTTCTGATCATTTTACTGGGGATCATCGCCATCGCTCAGTTAATGAGGGTTCTTGAGCTATCCGCACAGCTGCGGAACAAGCGTGAAGAAGATATTTCAGCGGGAGACACCAAGCTCAACGCAAACCTGATGATTTTATTCATGGTGAGCCTCTACGTCTCCTTCATTTACCTCCTTGCAAAATATGGTAATGGTGGATTACCGGTTGCCGCTTCTGCACAGGGGGCTGAAACAGACTGGCTGCTGAACATCAACTTTTACTTAATTATCGTTGTGTTCTTCATCACCAACACGCTTCTTTTTGTTTTTGCAAGCAAATATGCCTTTAACAAGGAGCGCAAAGCGTTTTTCTACCCCCACAACAACAAACTTGAATTACTTTGGACAGTTGTTCCTGCGGCTGTTCTTGCGGTAATCATTATTCTTGGGTTAAAGACCTGGAACAACATTACCACCTTTGATGACAGTGAAGGAGAGCGCGTAAAAATTGAATTGTATTCCAAGCAGTTTGAATGGATCGCACGTTATTCCGGTGAAGATAATTTACTTGGACGCAGCGATTTTCGTCTTGTTACCGGAGAAAATCCATTAGGCGTTCAAACCACTGCCAGCATTGATGCAACGATTGCCGGAATGGAGAAAATGATTGTTGATCTGGATTCGCTTTACGCAAAATCCGGCCGACCATCCAATCCTTCAGAGGTAATGACTGAAGCTGCAAGAGCAAAAACGAGAGCTAAAAAGGAAAGAATGCAGCGTCACCTCAAAAAAGTAATTGCGCTTCGTACTACAATGTCGCCTGAAATCGATCAACAGGCAGCCGACGATCGTGTGATCAAATTGAAAGAGATTCACCTTGTTGTGAATAAAGATTATGAATTTCTGTTCCGTTCACAGGACGTAATTCACTCAGCTTATATGCCGCATTTCCGTTCACAAATGAATACCGTTCCCGGAATGGTTACACGTCTGAAACTTCGTCCTACCATCACCACCGATAGTATGCGTACCATCACCGGAGATGACAAGTTCGATTATATTTTGCTTTGTAATAAAATTTGCGGAGCGGCGCATAATAACATGTGGATGAAGATTGTGGTTGAGAAGGAAGAAGAGTATAAGAAATGGTACAAAGAACAACTTCCATTTGCAGGAGTTGCAGCAAAACCTGAAGATGCAATTGTTCCAACCAACGACAGCACCAGTACCGACTCAACTGCTACACCTAGTGTAGTGGCACAGAATTAAAAAACGATTCCATTCAATACTGATAGAAATGGCAGCAACACAATCACACGCTCTTCACGATGATGCACACGCGCATCACCACCACAAGGAGCATTTTATTACGAAATACATTTTTAGCCAAGATCACAAAATGATCTCTAAGCAGTTCCTGATGACTGCAGTGTTCATGGGGCTTTTGGCAATGATTATGTCTATCCTTTTTCGTTTGCAATTAGGTTGGCCCGGGCAGTCTTTTGATTCATTGACATTCTTCCTGGGCGAGCAATGGGCTCCCGGTGGAATCCTTGACCGTAACATGTACCTCGGACTTGTTACCATTCACGGAACCATCATGGTGTTCTTCCTGCTTACCGGTGGTTTGAGCGGAACATTCAGTAACCTTTTGATTCCCTTGCAGATTGGTGCACGTGATATGGCATCAGGATTCCTTAATATGCTTTCATATTGGATGTTCTTGGTTTCCAGTATTATTATGGTTTATTCATTCTTCATTGAAACAGGCCCTGCTTCAGGTGGTTGGACGATTTATCCTCCATTGAGTGCGCACGAAGACTTTATGCCAGGTTCTGGTCTTGGTATGACCCTTTGGCTGGTTTCAATGGCGATTTTCATTGCGTCCTCTTTACTTGGTTCATTGAATTACATCGTCACCGTATTAAATCTACGCACCAAAGGAATGAAGATGACAAGGATGCCACTTACTATTTGGGCATTCCTCATCACAGCAATCTTAGGTGTGTTATCGTTCCCTGTGCTTCTTTCTGCAGCCTTGTTGCTTATCATGGATCGTACTTTCGGGACGAGTTTTTATTTATCTGATATTATTACAGCAAATGAAGGAATGTTGGATGCGACAGGTGGAAGCCCTATCCTTTACCAACACTTATTCTGGTTCCTGGGGCACCCTGAGGTGTATATCGTACTTCTTCCTGCATTAGGGCTAACCTCTGAAGTAATTGCAACTAATGCGCGTAAACCGATCTTCGGATACCGTGCCATGATTGGTTCGATTATGGCTATCGGGTTCCTTTCGTTCATCGTTTGGGGTCACCATATGTATGTTACCGGGATGAATCCATTCCTTGGTGGGGTGTTCGTATTTACAACTTTGCTAATTGCTATTCCTTCTGCTGTAAAAGTGTTTAACTATATCACCACACTGTGGAAAGGAAATATCGTTTACACTCCTGCCATGTTGTTCTCAATCGGCCTGGTTTCAACGTTCATTACAGGTGGATTAACAGGTATTATTCTTGCTGACTCTGCATTGGATATTCAGGTGCATGATACCTATTTCGTAGTGGCTCACTTCCATATCGTAATGGGTATGTCTGCGGTATTCGGAATGTTTGCCGGAGTGTATCATTGGTTCCCGAAAATGTATGGTAAAATGATGAACACTAAAATGGGTTATGCGCATTTTTGGTTGACCATCATTTGCGCTTACGGTGTGTTTTTCCCAATGCACTTTGTAGGACTCGCAGGCGCTCCCCGTCGTTATTACGATTACACTTCTTATCCAATGTTTGATGGAATTCTGGATTTGAATGTATTGATTTCTATTTTCGCTATAGTAGGAGCATTTGCTCAGGGAATCTTCCTTTTCAATTTCTTCTACAGCATCTTCCGCGGTCAGAAAGCGATCCAAAACCCTTGGAAATCGAATACACTTGAATGGACAACTCCTGTTGAACATGTTCACGGTAACTGGCCTGGTGCTATTCCTGAAGTTCACCGTTGGCCTTACGACTACAGTAAGCCCGGTAAATCAGAAGATTATTGTCCGCAGGTTGTTCCCTTAGAGGAAGGTGAAGAAGACGGACATTGATCCGCCTTTTCAACGATATGAAATGTCCGTACCTTGGTGCGGACATTTTTTTTTATGTGGCTGCTTCGCATTTTGTTGGTTCTGATTTTCTTTTTGCCAATCCGGGCGGACGCACAAATGTTTGATACCATCGCAAAAGCATTTGATCAAAAGCCTGGTTTATATTTCAATTGGGGATCGCAGTATTGTTTCATTTCAAACCGACTTGCAACAATGTCCAACATCCGCTTGGGTATTGATTACGGTGGTTCCTTTAAATTGGGAATTGGCTTCAACTGGCTTAACAAAAAATACCCTGAGAGGGATCGTTTTATTCAGGGAATGGAAAGGTCCAGTCAGTTGAAGTATTACTATTTCAGCGTGTATGGGGAATATAGTTTCTTTCGGAATTATCACTGGGAGGCAACAATCCCGGCACAAATTGGAGCCGGATGGGCCAGGTATGAATTTATTGGGGGTAGAAGCTCCGATAAGGCATTTGTGGTTTATGAGCCTATGATGACCATTCAATATCGATTTTGGCGGTATTTTGGGGTTGGCTGCGGGATTGGCTATCGCATTGGGATAATCAACCGCACAGCAATTCCGGAACAGTTTTTTTCACCCACATTGATCCTGAAAAGCAAGTTGTTTGTAGGCGACTTATGGCGGGATATTACAAGGAAGGATAAATAAAAAGGCCCTGCATACAGGGCCTTTTTTATTTTATGAATCCAGATTATTGCAACTTGAAATTAATCGGTAAAGTAAATCGCGAGCTTACTGCGCGGCCTCTTTGCTTTCCGGGGTTCCATTTTGGCATGGATTTAACAACGCGTACAGCTTCCTCGTCGCAACCTGAACCAATTCCGCGAAGTACTTTAATATCTCCAACTGAGCCGTCTTTAAATACAACGAATTGTACATAGACTTTTCCCTGAACTCCTGATTCTTTAGCCATAGGAGGGAACTTCAGATTGGCGGAAAGGAAATCTCTTAGTTTTTCCATTCCACCGGGGAATTCTGCCTGTTCTTCTACCACGTCAAAGATTTCTTCTACTACCGGTGCTTCTTCAACTTTAACGTCAACGATGTCGATCTTGTCATTCACGTCTGTTTCCTGAAATGTTTGAACGTTGTCAACTTTTTTATCGTCTTCAACCGTTTTAATTTCAGTAACAATCATTGGCGGTGGTGGTGGTGCCGGTGGTGGTGGTGGCGGTGGGATGTCAACAACTTGCTCATCAAGGAGGTCATCGTTGGTTGTGTCATAAGTGAGCGCCAACTCTTCTTTTTCGAACACGGTGTATTCGAAGGCAGTTAGCGTAAATGCGAGAGCCACCAGCAATCCCATCATCTTGAGTGAAGGGAGCTTTTTGTTGATGTCTACATCTGGATTTTTCTTGATCTCCATAAGGAAAGTATTGGTTGCTAATTTACGTTTTTATTCTGTACACTGCAAATTTCAAAAAGTTCATCTGGAGAGCTCTTTGCCGTAAATAATCCGGAAAAGTGTGATTCCCAATAGGGAACCAAAAACATCAGCCACCACGTCCATCCATTCAAATTGTCTTCCTGTATTCATTAGCAGCTGAATGAACTCAATAATAACCCCATAAACACTTGCAGCTAGAAATGCCAATCGCTTGGCATGATAACGTAAAGCCGAATAGGAATATTGCCTTCTTAATCCAACAATAATCAATAGGCTGAATACCGAAAAAATGACGAGATGGGCAAACTTATCAAAAGAGATAAAATCCCAAATACTTGTGTCCGGAAGTTGGTCGCTTGGTGCAATACAGAGAAGAAAAATCAGCAGAGCCCAGCAAATCGCCGGAAACAAAAAACGCAATAGCATGGATTAACCTACCAGCTCCTTGTATTGCGAATCACTTAGCAATGTATCCACTTCAGATGGATTGGAAAGTTTTACCTTAATCATCCACCCTTCCCCGTATGGGTCTTTGTTTACCGCTTCAGGGTTGGCTTCCAATGCTTGGTTTAGCTCAATGATTTCACCGCTTACCGGCATAAATAAATCGCTTACTGTTTTTACGGCTTCAACTGTTCCGAAAACCTCTTCTTTTGAAAGTGTTTCGCCTAAAGTTTCAATTTCAACGTAAACGATATCGCCAAGTTCACCTTGAGCGAAATCTGTAATACCAACAATTGCAAAATCGCCTTCAACGCGAATCCATTCGTGGTCTTTGGTGTACTTGAGGTTTGCAGGAATATTCATGATAGTTCTATTTGCCCCAAAAGTAGAATTTTTTTCACTAGAGCGTAAAGCGAATTGCAATACCCGAATTTGTATTCGAAGTGGGGAATGAAGTTGAGATTACCGGACGGTTTAATACTTTGTCGTAGAAGAAACGAATGGTTAGCTTACTGCTTATGGCGTAATCGGCAGAGGATTTAATCGATACAATTCGCTGACCTGCTGTGGCCTGGTTTTGATTTTCCACGACTTTGCGCGTATAGGTGACATTGTTTCTTATTGAAAGGTCGATTCGGCAATTCAGGTCGCTCTCAGTTGGTTTTCCGCCGATGTTAAACGGAAGCTTAAGGTTGTTAAAACGATAGCCTGAACCAATTACAAACTCTGCTCCACGTACTTCAGTTACCTGGTTGTTTACAAGACTTAAGGATAGATTTCTATCACGTTTAAGCTCAACTTTGGTGATTAATCCACCGGGTTTACCGCGGTTTTTTAGGTTCCAGGTCATGTCGATATTGATCAGCGGACTGAACTGCTCACTGATGGTTATCATGCTGATCTGGCGTGGGTTTATGAAATTACCGGAGATGTCGGTTGCATCCATATTTCCTTGCGTATCTCGAGTGCCCAATAAGTTGGTTGTATAGTTACTGATGGTCATTGTAGATCTGTAACCATGCGAAATGGAAAATGATTTAAACCATTTTTTCAAAAACTTAATTTTTGATTTAGCCATTGGGTCGAAAGTGACTCGCCAGTTGGGTGCCGGACGAAGGGCAAATGGATTAGAGCCAATCTGATCTACTTTTTTCCCTGAATAGGCAGCAATAAACGAAGTAATCATTACATCCTGTTGGGTACTTCCATAGCCGCCTGCATAACCGGTTTCGCTACTCGAAAGAAGGGAGGAATTTGGATTTCCTGATGCAAAGAGTTGTGAAGCTTCTGAGCGGATATCCCTGAAGTTGGAAAAAACCGGAGAACTGTTGTTTTCTCCATTGCCAATAAATGCAGTTTTCCAGGTGTTCATCGACATGCTCAGCATTCCTTGTGTCATTGGGTTCTGGGCTGTATAATCAAAGAAAGGAGCACCATTTAAAGTATCGAACCAACGGAAGAATGTGTTGTAGTTTTCGGTTTGGTTTTTATCTGCATTCAATTCAATTCGCAACCCGGTTAACGGTTCAAGTGATGTTCTGGCGGAAAGGTTTTTTGTATGATTAGCCGTGTATTGAGCATTCAGGAATTGATTTTTAACCAACCAACCTTGATCTGCTGCATACATAGCATAATCGTTATATCCATTACCCCAGTCGGATTCGCGTCCAAACAAATCTTTGTTTTGTTTTCCGGCAACAAACCCCAAACCGGGCGAATTCCATTGGTTATCCATGCCAAGAACGGAATTAGTTTGACCAAATCCTGGCATCATAATACCATCAGTTGTTGAGTAGGTGAGTGAGAGTGTTTTTACACTCATTACAACCCTGGCTATGTTTTCACCAACTGTAAAAAGAGGCTCTTTTTTCTCTTTTTTTGTTGAATCCGAACTTGTTTTCCCGTCTTTACCTTCTTTAGGTGTCTCTTTGCTATTGGTAGATGGTTTTCCACCTGGCTTCGCACCGCCGCTGCCTTGTAGTTTTTGATTTACTTTTTTGAAATAAGGCACCTTGTTGTATAGGGTGTTGAAGTTTAATTGAGCATTCCAGTTAACATTGCGCGAGTTCTGAATAGTATTGCCCAAAGTGTCTTGCCCGAATGGTGCGCGTTGCCATTCGTAAGAGGCGGAATAACGCGTGGTGAGTGTGATCCAATCAAGAGCGGGGATCTTATTGATAGGCCAGGTAATATTTACGTTCCCTGTATGATTGTACATTTTATTGATCCCAAACGAGCGAAGACTCTGCATCACACTGTCTTTGAACACCTGGTATTCATCGCGATACTGGCGATCAACTCGTCCCAAGGGTTCTCCAACAACTGCATTGTTATTGGCACCAAAATCGAACTTGATGTTTTTACTTAGGTCGTATTTGAAATCGTACGCGCGAACCCAGATGAAATTTTTATTATAAGTAGGAAATACAATTCCGTCAAAATTATTTCTGATCTGATATGCGTTGTATGTTCTATTTAAATCATTACGGAAGGCTACCAGTTTTGGCCCCTTACTGATGTTAATGTCTTTGATGATTGTAAACCATTTTGATTTACCCATTAGTTTACTCGACTTAAATGGTTCCCACGATTTTGGCGTGGCATTGAAATTATAATTCAGCCCGCCTCTGATGGATTTACTGATATTGTATTCGGTATTGATATCTCGTTTATAGGTTTCGCTGAACGAATAGGTTGCCGACCAGTTCTCAACATCGTAGAAGTGTGCTTTTTTTCCTCCTGTTCGTTCCTTTCTTACGTTGGAGAAGTTGATGCTTTTTCGCTGGGTATAATCAATTACTTTTTGTTTGGAAATGGCCTGCTGGTCCGATGGAAGATCATTAAAGGGAATATCAGGATTAAGCGGATCGAATTGCGGCTTGATGATCGTTTGTGAATACCCGAGAAACATGGGAATTCGGATTCCCCATTTTTCGGGAAAGAATTTACCTAATTCAAAAGAGGAAGAGCCATCCCAACCGTACCGTGTTTCGCGCTGACGTTCACTAACTTTCTTTTCGATGCTTCCCCAATACGGAGTGCTGTAATTTCCGGATAATGCTACTTGTGCGAAGTCAGCAAAATTAGCATTTACCCTTCCCATAGCAGCCCAACCGCCTTGTTGGTCGAAATCGGTTAATCGCAATTCGTTGATCCAAACTTCAAAACACTTTGCAGAACCGTTATCAGACGCATCCCATGGGTTGGTATTTTTATTTGGATTGCGAACTCCTATCATTACTACTTTTAATCCCTGAAGGTTGGGGTTACCGATGATTTTAATCAATCGATCCGGGTAACCGGGATCATTACGAATAAAAAGTTGATTGTTTGCCGCCAATCCTGCAAGCACACGACTGTTTCTTTCCAATTTAAGATTACGCAGGACTTCAAAATCAATATCCAATTCGTTTGCCGATGGCCAGATGTCGGTATCCACTGTTGCACCCCATGGAGTCATGATCAGCGGAAGTTCTATTTCATAAAAATTCTCCGTAAAGTCAGTCCCCAATCGCACGAAAAGGGTGACGTCCTTGTTGTTGGTGACTTGCTCTGTTAAACTTGTTGTCTCAGCATGAACGAACATTTTTAAACGCTTATAGGAGCGAACATCGAATGCAACGTTTCTGTAACACGCCCTTCCATCGCCATCTTCCAACCCACAAACTTCAAACGCCAGTGATTGCTCATTGAGGTTACGAAGGTTTGCTGTGGCTACATCAACCTGACGGTTAATGCCGGGAGGAAGTACATAATTTGTTGGAACACGGTTACCGTTCTCTTCGATATTAACTGCAAACAAGTTAAAGGTTGTGCTGTTGGGGTCTCCCTGGATATATTCTCCCGGATCAAGAAGAGAAGGAATGTAAGTTCTCCATTCTCCACGAATTAATTCCAAGCGTGCAAATCGTAAAATGAGTGGATTTTGAGCGTTTTTTACAAACATCCGGATAAAGCGAATCGAGCGAAAGTCTGAAATTCCGTTAACCGCTTTTTCATATTTGCGAATAGGAACCTTGAACTGATACCAGGTAATTTGTTTGGTACTTCCATCAGGAAGTGTAACTGTTTTGGTGAGTTTGTCAGTGATAAAATTCTGACCAATCACCATGTCTTGCGGACGCAAACTAATTTTGTATTGAAAATAGGACTCTGCCTCACTTAAATTGTTATCCTGGTTGATGTCCTCTACGTTGGGAATAGTAGAGGCACTGGTAGGATAGCCATCGGAATTTAGAGTTTGTGAGAACTCGTTGGTAGGTGAGTTTCCTTCTTGACCGTTGTAGCGTTTATAACGTTGCAAAATATTCAGCTGACTAGCATCATAACGATCATCGCGGTAATAGTTATAATCATCATTCGAAGGATCGTTTTGAATTTGTGTACGAGCATTGATGTCAGTTACGTTTGCTCCAATCCAATTGTAAAACGACTGGAAAAAAGCTTGCTCTGTTTGCGAGTTTAAACCATCAAGTCCGATATCCTGTCGTAAGCGAATGCTGGGGTCACTGCTGTTTTCAAAAGCGTTAACAATGGGTTGTGTTGTAGCCACCAGTCCCCATGCCGTTGTGTCGAGCGTGTTCGGATCGAAGTTGGTTGAAATTGGCAAACCATTTTCAAAGCTTTTGCGTGAATCTGAAAGAATGTCTTCTGATACATTACCGAGATTGAAATACAAATCACCACCTGTTACACCAAGATCATTTGTTGCATCGATATTGAACGGATCCATGAGCCAAAACTGAATGAATTCAATATTCGCTAACTCGAAGTCGGTGGTTTGTAACTGACGCATAATTCCACCCCATCTTGAATCTGGAGCGTTAAGTAATCCCGTATTGCTTAATCCGGCAGAAAAGGCAGAGGGGGAGGTGTCGTAATTATAAGGACCTCTCTCGCTTGGCCAGAATGCAATATCGAACATTGCGATATTGGTTGGCTGTCCTTGTGCCAATTGTTTGTTTGGGAATACCTCCTGCTCAAAAATTTGCCGCATCGTGTGGTTCGATTGCATTGGCGAATTTTTAATGTGCTGTGGTGTCAGGTTATTATTGTTGTAAAAAAGCGGATCCACAACGTGCCAGTTAAACAACGCGCGATTTTTTCCATAGTCAAGATTGTTGATTAAACTTCCTTCCGGAAACAGATCGGGCTGGCCTTTTGGTACACTGGCCAATTGCCATTGGGAAAAAGAACGGATATCAATTGCTGATTGACTTCCTTCAAAATCGTCGATATAGGATATACCGTTGATCGCTCTGGCTGTACCGGGGATTATGGTTGCATATTCTGCAGATGCAGACAACATCGATTTTTCCTTTGTGGAAATCAGCGGGAGTTTATCTACAAGTCGGGTGAGATAAGGGACTTCCTTTTTAAAACTTCCATCGAAACCAAGCATTGTATTGCTCACCGGTTCATCTCCAATATTTATTTTTTGAGTAAGCGGACGCTCTGTCATATTTAGAACGGTTGCTCCGAGACTTGCATCCTTGCTTAACCTGTAATCAAACCGCGTTCCTAGCATGGTCTTCGTTAGCATGCTAAACAATGTGTTGCTTTCTACTGAAATGCGAATTGGCGTTTGCGATTCAAGTAATCCGGTATTAATAATTCTTACACGACCAAGATTATAGTCAACCGTATAATCACTGTTCTCAACTAAGGTTCGTCCACCTGCAGTAACGGTAACCGCCCCTTGTGGAATGTTTAATGCATTAAGTGAAATTTCACTGCTGGTTGATGATTGGTACCTTCCTTTTATTTTGAAACGATTCAACTGTGGAATCTGCTGAGCAGCGGTTTTTGTAGAATCATATAGTGGTTGGTATACAATCGTATTTACAACAGTGGGGTCAACACCGGCAACGAGAAGTTTATTTCTAAGTGTTCCACCAAAAGGCTCAACAGTGGTGAATATTACTCTACCATTTGTTGCATTTATAGTTCCCCCTCCATTGGCTTTGTTTCCCGAGAAAGTTAGCGGCATAAAATCGAAAACACCATCGGGGAAGGGATTGTTATTGGGGTCGAATTTATCGAGGTTGAGTAATTGAATGATGGGAATATTATCTACTCCGGGCTGTGGAATGAAATTGATGTCAACGCTGGTTGCAGGATTGTTGTACCAGATGTCTAATCTAAAATTATCGCGGTTCACCTGGTATGCGCCGAGAGAATAAATGTTTTTCATCATCAAATCCCATCTTTTGTAGATCGGATTGGTAACGGTTCCTTTCAAAAGTTTCAATACAAGCGCATCCTGACCCGCAACGCCATCAGTTGAAAATTCACCTACCTGGTATGTTTGTCCCTGATAGGTATATTGAAATGCAACAGCTAGTACTTCATCATTGTTGAGCGGCTGATTGAGTGTTACAAATCCCAACATGGGATTGAACTGGAATTCCTGATCGGTAAGTTTGCGTGCGTTCTGTACTTTTTCGTAATGCACAGCTTGTTGAAATGGCCCAGGTGATGTTACTACGGCATTTAATGCTGCGGTAGCATTGTTAAATCCGCGAATATTGGGGTTTGATGAAGCAAAAGCATAAATTCCATTGGCCTCATTCCTGGGTAAGGTGCCGTTGATCGCATTTGGAGCACCTTCAAAAATGGACGTTTCTCCAAGGTCGGCAAAAGCGATTATGTTTCTGGTATTATCAACAGTATTGTTGGTGTTGGTAACCCATACTTCCATACGGGTAATGTTTACCTGCGATGCAACCTGTGGTAATGCTGCCATCGCAATATCAAAAGTATTTCTGAAAAAGTGAGAGGTAAAATAGTGCTTATTGGCTTCGTAATTATCGGCTGTTAATTCGAAATTACTGACTTGTGCACCTCCTGAAACTTCTACTTCTGTACGTTTACCTTTCTGCTGCGAGAAAACAGTTGTTGCGGTAAGTTTTCCAAATTTTAATTGTGTTTTAATACCAAAAAGCGATCGGCTACCTGTGATAAGGGATCCGGTTAATGGAAGTTGAACGTTTCCTGCTTCAATACTCTGAATAATCTCGTCTTCATCGCCCTTGTATTCAAGCTTCATTTGATTTTCAAAATCGAAAGTCGCCTGGGTGTTATAAGAGGTGTTTAGTTTTAGTTTATTACCAATTGTTCCAACAACATTTAACTGAATACGCTGATCGAAATCGAATACAGTAATCTTCCGTTGCTTTTCCGGTATTTGTGGGTTTTCAGTTTTGGACGTGTTGATTCCAAATCGGAGCTCTGCAGTACCTGATGGTTTAATGTCGATAAAATCGCTACCAAACATTCCTCCTTCAGCCTTTGGCTTGAGAAAGGGTATGTCGGCACCACCAGGTTTCTTACCATATTCTTCTGAAAGATCCTGCCAGCCTTTTTGCAGGGCCTTTTCCATGTCGTAGTCCAGGTATTCTTCCAGAGTCATACTGCTCGAAGGTTGATAGGGTATGGAGTTTCCTACCTGATAGTTAAAGTTGTAAGTTCCGTTGGTTGGATCGTAAACTACACTATCCGAAAAATTAAGCGGATTTTGAAGGTTAACATTACTTGAGTTGCCGGAATTGCTGCTATTGGGAGGGTAAATAGGGTATGGAAGATTAACGGTAGGAGAGTCAGCAACAGGTGGTCCAACAAATCGGCTTACGATATTCCCTTTAAACACGGTATTTGCAAACGCAATAAGAAACAGTCCTATCAGTGAAGAACCGATGGTTAGAACCGTTTTTCTTATGGTTGTAGTTGTGCTCAAGTCCGTTAAAAAGTGTTAAAGGTTTTTTAAAGCCAGCTTAATTAACTGCTCTACGGGGAGATTATTATCAGTAGCCAAAACTTTATCTACTGCCTTTTCGGCTTGGGTCTTATCAAAGCCAAGGGTTACCATAGCCCCCAAGGCCTCTTGTCGAAGTACTCCTCCGGGTTGATTTCCAGTAAGTTCTATCTTTTCAATTTTGCCAGAGAGATCAACTATTATACGTTGGGCTGTTTTGGCCCCGATGCCTTTAATTTTCTGGAAAGCAGACACATTGCTCATCGCAATGGCTTTTTGTACTTCATCCGGTCCAAGCGATGACAGAACCATTCGGGCAGTACTAGCCCCAACTCCGGATACGCTCAATAGGGACCTGAAAACGGACCGTTCTTCTTTTGTGCTGAAGCCAAAAATCAGGTGTGCATCTTCACGGATAACCTGGTGGGTATACAAGGAGACATTTTCATCTTTTCCAATCTGACTGAATGTGTTGAGAGAAATATGCAGTAGGTAACCTACTCCGTTTGCCTCTATAACTGCATAGGCAGGGGTTTTTTCAGTGAGCCTGCCTTTGATGAATTCGATCATTTACTTTTTACTTTTTGTTTGTGCATCCACCACTGCAATTTTCACCATGTTCACAATTTCTCTTACCGAGCAACCAATCTGCAATACGTGAAACGACTTGCGCATACCTAAG
>JBKBUQ010000001.1:42004-65162 GCA_046289975.1 Flavobacteriales bacterium
TCCTGAATCATTTTATAGGCAATGTTTCCAGATGCCAGATTCGGGAAAATGAATGTATTAGGCT
The DNA here is from genome assembly GCA_046289975.1 of Flavobacteriales bacterium. GTDB lineage: Bacteria > Bacteroidota > Bacteroidia > Flavobacteriales_D > UBA2798 > UBA2798. Next base: position 42,069 of record JBKBUQ010000001.1, read on the forward strand.
TTGACCCATTTAGATCGGAGAAGGGGAAAAACTCCTGGAGTAAATCCTGATTTAAGGCAAAATTAGCCTGCATTTCTCCGTCCACAATAAGGTTCGGATGTTCCTTGTGCAGAATCGAAACGGCTTTACGCATTTTATCAGGGTCGTCGCCATTTGCTGAGCCGAAATTGGAATAACTCAATAATGCAATTCTGGGTGTAATGCGGAAATTGCGAACCGCTTTTGCTACCATCAGTGTAATGTCAACAATCTCTTCGGCATTCGGACAGTGATTAACGGTGGTGTCAGCAAAAAACACAGGCCAGTCTTTTGTAAAAATCTCATACATTCCCGATACCCGCTCTACATCGTCTGCCGTACCGATGATTTGAAGAGAGGGGCGAATAACTTCCTTGTAACTTCTGCTTATACCGCTAATCAAGGCGTCTGCTTCACCAACTTCAACCATCATTGCACCGAAATGATTGCGTTCACGCATTGCCTTTTGCGCTTCGAACAAGGTCATTCCTTTTCTCTGACGTTTTTTGAATAGAAGCTCTCCATATTTCACTCTGCGTTCGTACTCAGAAGCATCTTTTGGATCAATAATCTCTGCATCTTCAAGATCCAACGAATACTCTTCGATGAGTCCGCGAATTTTCTTTGCATCTCCCAATAAAATCGGGGTGGCAATTCCTTCGTCGGAAGCGATTTGAGCAGCTTTAAGAATCTTATAATTATCGCCTTCGGCAAATACAATACGCTTAGGGTTTTTACTTGCTTTTTCAGAAATGCTTCGAAGCAATTTATTGGCATGCCCGGTCTTTTTCTGAAGCTCTTCGATGTAGGCATCAATGTCCTTCATTGGTTCTTTAGCAACACCCGAATCAACAGCTGCTTTGGCAACTGCAGGAGCAACGGTCCACAATAAACGTGGATCTAACGGTTTTGGAATAATGTTCTCTCTGCCAAAACTGATGTTTTTCTCACCATAAGCTTCATTTACTTCTTCCGGAACAGGTTCTTTTGCCAGCTCAGCAATTGCCCTGACTGCAGCGAGCTTCATTTCCTCGTTTATCTTGGTTGCTCTTACGTCTAGTGCACCCCTGAATATATAAGGAAACCCTAATACATTATTTACCTGATTTGGTTGGTCAGAACGTCCTGTTGCAACGATCACATCTTCGCGGGCAGCTTTAGCTTCTTTATAGGAAATTTCAGGATCTGGATTAGCAAGGGCAAAAACAATTGGATTTTTCGCCATCGACTTTACCATTTCCTTTGAAAGAATATTTCCCTTGGATAGCCCAAGAAATACATCTGCGTCTTCCATTGCTTCTTCAAGCGAATTCACTTTTCGGGCGCTCGCAAAAAATGATTTGTGCTCATCAAGGTCCTTTCTGCCTTTGGTTATCGGTCCTTTAGAATCGACCATTAAAATGTTTTCTTTTTTCGCTCCTAAAGAAACATAGAGCTTTGCACAGGAAATCGCTGCAGCTCCTGCTCCGTTGACAACAATTTTTACTTTACTAATCTTTTTCCCGGCCAACTCCAATGCATTTAATAGCGCTGCTCCGGAAATAATAGCTGTTCCGTGCTGATCGTCGTGCATGATCGGAATGTCGAGTTCTTCCTTTAATCGGCGTTCTATTTCAAAACACTCAGGTGCTTTAATGTCTTCAAGGTTAATGCCTCCAAAAGTTGGAGCAATAGCCTTAACTACTTTTACAAAAGAATCAACGTCTGTCTCATCAATTTCAATATCAAAAACATCAATGTCGGCATAGATTTTAAAGAGCATGCCTTTACCTTCCATTACTGGCTTCGATGCTTCAGGACCAATATCACCCAGTCCAAGTACTGCTGTCCCATTGCTGATAACGGCCACTAAATTTCCTTTTGCGGTGTATTTGTAGACATCGTCCTTGCGTTTGTTGATAGCCAGACAAGGCTCGGCAACGCCGGGAGAATATGCCAGGGAAAGATCTCGTTGAGAGGCATAGGGCTTAGTGGGTATGACTTCAATTTTTCCCTTCCTTCCGGATGAGTGGTAATCAAGCGCGTCTTGCTTTTTGAATTTTATTTGAGTCATGTAGGGTCAGAATAAGAAAGGTAAAAGTAAAAAAAGGACTGAATTGAGACCCTCATTTGGTTGCGGACCTAGGGGAAAAAATGTAAATTGAGCCTCATTTCTATGAAGAAGAAAAAACTTGTTGTTTTTTCAGGCGCCGGAATCAGCGCTGAAAGCGGTTTACGAACGTTCAGAGATTCTGATGGTTTGTGGGAGGAGTACAACGTTATGGACGTTGCTACACCGGAAGCATGGGCTAAGGATCAGGAGCTTGTGCTTGATTTTTACAACAAAAGGAGGGCGCAAATTCTGGAAGCAAAACCTAATCTTGCCCATCTTTCTTTGGTTGAATTGGAAAAGGCTTATGATGTTACTGTAATTACACAAAATATAGACGATCTTCATGAACGTGCAGGGTCAAGACATGTGGTTCATTTACATGGAAATATCCGTTATGCAAGAAGTACAAACCCCAAAGACCAGCATTTGTACCCGATATTGGGTGATAATCTGAATTTTGGAGATAAGTGTCCTGCAGGATTCCAATTGCGTCCGCACGTTGTTTGGTTTGGCGAAGAAGTTCCATTGTTACCAGTTGCTCAGAAAATTGTTGAAGGCGCTGATGTGCTAATTATTACCGGCACATCGCTTACAGTTTATCCTGCTGCAAATCTTGTTCGTTATGCCGGATTCAGGTGTAAAAAATTCCTGGTAGATCCGCATACCATTCATCTTAATGATGTTGATGGTTTGGAGATCATAAAAGAAAAAGCCAGTTCAGGAATCCCCAAACTGGCTCAGCAATTATTATTAGAACCGGTAGGTTAGTGTGTTACTACTAATCTTTTGGTTGATACCGCTTCACCATTTCGCATCACGGTAACAAAGTAAATACCTGAAGCATATTCATTGAGATCCAGACGAACGGTGCCTTCTGTACCAATGAGCTGCATCACTTTACGGCGGTTTCCAATCATGTCGCTAACTACCAATTGTTGCTCGCCTGCAGCATTATTAAACTGGTACTGGATATTGGTAACATGGTTAGCCGGATTTGGAAATAAATTCAGTGATTTTACAGCGAAAAGTTCATTAACGCTATTTGCAGCAGAAATATTTACGGCAACAAAAACTTCAACAGAGTCGTTCGGGTTTGCGCCATCAAAAGCTACGTAACGGTAGAGGGAATTTCCCGCGTTTCCATTGGGCTTATGATAAACAATCAACTGATAAGGAGCATATGCACTTCCTGAAGCAGTTACGTAATCATTCCATGCAAGATGTCCTACATAAGGAAACTGAGGATACGCACCGGCTGTCATTGGAGCGTAACAAACGGTCCAGCAAAAATAATTTGTGGTAGCAGGAGTGACAGAAACCTCGTAACGCTTAATTTTTATGTTTTTACTGGTTCCGCTATTGTTCATTACCTTAATGTAGTCGGTAAGTTCATATTCAGAATCATCACCGGTAAGTGTTACCGTTTGACCGGATAAATTATTTCCGCTTTGGTCGTGAAACTGAAAGGACTGTGCATTCACGGCAAAGAAACCGGAAGCAAGTAAAATGGTGAGTAATTGTTTTTTCATAGGATTAAATAATAATGATGTTCAAATTTAAGGACTTCCGGCTCAATTTCTACCAAGTTTCAAAAATAGTCTAAATGGAATTAGAACAAGAATGATGGTAAATCCAGATTGTTTTAAATTCATATTATTCAACGGATTATCAGGGGTAAAGGTTTTAAACGGCTGAGGTTTCGGCTGCAATAGGGGGGCGTAAGGTGTCAAAGGCAGATAATTCTTTAACTTAGGATTCAAAGAATAAATCTAAAAAACACCATGACTCACTTGTTTTCCAGTTCAGGATGATTGATTTTTGGAATGCAAATAATGAATACAACCATCAAAAAACAAACCTTATGAAGAAACTCTTACTTTCCGTAGCAGCGGCAATTGGAGCATTCCCTGTGTTGGCACAAACTGTCATTTTCTCGGAAAATTTCCAATCCGTAACTACTCCTGCAATGCCTGCAGGATGGATCATGACCAATGTTGATGGTCTTACCCCCGCAACAAATGTTAACTGGTGTACGAACGCCTGGGTTACCCGTGCAGATTTTGGCAATGCCAGCAATACTGTTGCTGCTTCTATTTCATGGTATACTCCTGCCGGAGTTTCCAACGACTGGATGGCGACACCACAAATTACACTTCCTTCAGGTACTGGCCTAACCCTCCGCTGGAGATCTATGGCTCAGGATCCAAGTTATCCTGATGGATACCGTGTATATGTAACTACTGCATCAGGGGGAGCTCCTGCTGATTTCACTGGCGGAAGTGGTTCACAGCTACTAAACATTCCTGCTGATGCAACTACATGGACATGGCGTCAGATTAACCTTGATGCATATGCCGGTCAAACCATTCGTTTGGGATTCCAGAATTACTCAAACGATATGTTTGTATTGATGCTTGATGATATTCAGGTTCTACAATTGAACCCTAATGATGCATCAGTTACCTCAATTACAACTAATCCTTTCGTTGTAGGTCCTGCAAACGTTAACATTACCGGAGCTATTTACAACGCCGGTGCTACTCCAATTACTGCTGTAACACTTAAGTGGTCAGATGGAACAACTACACATAACCAGAACTTAACTGGTTTAAATATCGCATCAGGAGCATCCTATAATTACTCCCATTCTGCGAGCTTGGCTGTTGCATCCGGAACAAACTACAATATCAAAGTTTGGACTGAACTTGCCGGAGATCCTAATACAGCAAACGATACTGCGTATGCAACTATTTACGGATTAAATTTCTTGCCTACCAAGCGTGTTCTTGGTGAAGAAGGAACCGGAACATGGTGCGGATGGTGTCCTCGCGGTCACGTATTCATGGCTCAAATGGAGCAAAACTATCCTAATACTTGGGTTGGAGTTGCAGTACATAACAGCGATCCAATGACAGTAACCGCTTACGATGCTGCAATTGGTGGCTTGATTGGTGGCTATCCTTCAGGAGTTGTTGATCGTGACGCACTTGATATTGATCCTAGCCAATTCCCCGCTACTTATAGCCAAATGATTACGAAAGTTCCACCGGCAAATATTTCGGTAACCAATACCTGGAATGCAGGGTCACGTGCTATGACAGTTACTGTTAACGCTAATTGGGCGGGTTCTTTTAACAACCTTGACTTCCGTTTAGGAGCTATTTTGATTGAGAACAATGTTACTGGAACTACTTCCGGATATAACCAAACGAACTACTATAGTTCACAATCTCAAAACATCGCTCTCAATGGTGCAGGCCATAACTGGCAGACATCACCTAACCCTGTTCCTGCAGCTCAAATGGAATATGATCACGTTGGTCGTGCCTTGTTAGGTGGATTTGCTGGTCAGACTGGTTCTGTGCCAACTTCTGTAACTGCAGGAAGCAACACTAACTATACATTCAACCACACTCTTCCTGCAACTCAGGATGAAAATGATATTGAAATCATTGGTGTATTGATAGACAATGCTACAGGTAAAATCCTTAACGCAGCTAAAGCACACATGGCTGTTGGAATTGAAGAAGATGGAGTTGATAATTTCGACTTTTCTATCTTCCCGAATCCTGCAAACGACATGACGACTATTAAGCTGAATATTCAGGAAGCCGGTGAGGTGAATATTTCAATTATCAGTATCACAGGTGCAATTGTTTCAAGCTTTAACTATGGAACATTAGTTGGAGAAAACAATTTTGTAATTGATGCAAACCGCCTTGAGTCCGGTATCTATTTCGTCAACGTTAATGTTGGTGGAAACATGATCACGCGCAAAGTAGTGGTAACTCACTAATTCCAAATTCACTTTATTATTATAGTCCCTGGCAGTAATGTCAGGGACTATTTTTTTTAACTTTAAATCATGCGTATCTCCCTTATAATTTTTGGTTGGTTGTTTATTCCGGTATTAGGAATTACTCAAGTGTTTTCAGTTGATACAACTTATAAACCTATTGTAAAAACTACCGCATCAATTACTCCTCCTCATGAGTATTTTCAATTATTTAACCACACTGACGATTCCCTGAATATGCGGTGGAGGATTGATCCGACGGATACTTATTATCCATCGCAATGGTCAATAGCAATTCAGGACAACATAACCTATCATAATCCTGCACCCGACAGCGCTGATTTTATCCTTCCTCCACTAGCAGGAACTATGGATAAGATCATCATCAATATTTTTCATAATGCCTATCCCGGTTTTGGAGAAGTACAAATTGATTTGTTTACAACAGATTATCCGGCCGACACCATCCGGATTATTTTTGATATACGTATCATGCAAGCCTTAGGGACAGGTGAAAGCAATTTAGTAATGCTGAAAACATGGCCAAACCCTTCAGCAGGGAATTTTGAAGTGAGTTTCCCAAGTCCATTAGATGCAGAAGCAGAATATTCAATTATCGGTGTTGATGGCAGGCAAGTTGTTGGAGGGGTTATTCTACCCGGAGTACAGAGTCAGGATTTTAATCTTACCGGACTTTCAAAGGGTTTTTATTATTTGAAAATCAGTACGAAGGGTATTGTTTATCAGTCTGTTTGTTTGGTATTGGGGTGAGGTGAGGTATTGATTGCCGCTTATTTGAGGTCTTAGCAATCCCACAATTATTTATGCAATTGCTTTATTAAGCCATGGATTGTAATTACTTTTATTGTGTTGTGGTCTGAATTTTGATTCCACTTCTGAAAAACAAGACTCATGAAAAGAATTATCCTTTTTTCTTCTGCAATTTTGATGTTTGCTTTCAGCGCGACAAAAATTGATCCTTCCTCGGTTGATGGAAGTAAAAGAAAAGTGCCGGCTGTAAAAGTGAAGACGCTTGATGGAGGCACATTTAACATGGCTGATGTTGCCAATGGTGGAAAACCCATCGTAATCAGTTTCTGGGCTACCTGGTGTTCTCCTTGTAAAAAGGAATTGGAAAACATGGCTGAGGTTTACGAAGAATGGCAGAAAGAAACCGGAGTAAAAATCATTGCTATTTCGATTGACGACGCACGAAACGCATCAAAGGTTAAACCGTATATTGTTTCAAAAGGATTGCCTTACGATGTTTATATTGATGAAAACCAGGATTTCAAACGCGCAATGAACGTAAACAACGTGCCACATACATTTCTTGTAGATGGAGAGGGACATATTGTTTGGGATCATAATAATTATTCTGAAGGGGATGAGGAACATCTTTACGAAGAAATCAAAAAAATAGCTGCTAAATAATACCTCTATTCTGACAACACTCCAATGAAGCAAATATATTCCCTACTGATTCTGTCTTTTTGTTATTTACAGGCATTTTCACAAGAACCAAATTATGGGCAGGTAAGTGGAAACTTTGCATTGGACGCTCAGTATTATATCGCGGATTCGACTATCAACGCACAGAATGTTCCTGAGAAAACCAGGATGAACACGTTTGCAAACATTAATTATACCTTAGGAAAATTCAGTACAGGTTTTCGGTACGAAGCATACATGAAACCATTGTTGGGTTTTTTACCCGGATGGGAAGGACAAGGAATTATGTATCGTTATGCTCAGTTTGCCGACGATAAGTTTGATGTAACAATTGGTTCTTTTTATGAGCAGTTTGGAAGTGGAATGATTCTTCGTTCCTATGAAGAAAGAGCGTTGGGTTATGACAATATGTTTGATGGTGCCCGTGTAAAATTTAATCCCTACAAGGGCGTTTATTTGAAAGGACTCTATGGAAAGCAAAGGTTATTCTGGAGGCTTGCAGATGGTGTTGTTCGTGGTGCTGATGCGGAGGTTAATCTAAATGAAATGCTCGATTCAGTTATGGGAGGAATGAAAACAAAATTTATTCTTGGGGCAAGTTTTGTCAGCAAGTATCAAAACCCTGCCGATGTAAATTACGTTATGCCTGCCAATGTCGGATCGTTTGCAACACGTTTAAATATCATTCAGGATAAATGGAATGTTTCGGGAGAATATGTTTACAAAATAAACGATCCCTCCGCCGATAATAAATTCATTTACAAAAACGGACAGGGCCTGTTATTGCAGTTTAATTACGCAACCAAAGGTTTTGGACTTTCTCTTTCCGGAAAATACATCGACAACATGAGTTTCCGCTCTGATCGTTATGAGGGCTTTACTAATGTATTTATCAATTATAACCCTGCACTTACCCGCCCCCACACGTATAATTTAGCGGCAACTCTTTATCCCTACGCATGCCAACCTACAGGCGAAATTGCATTTCAGGGTGAGTTGAATTATAAGTTTCAAAAAGGAACATTACTTGGAGGTAAATATGGTGCTAATCTTACTATGAATTATTCATATGCTAACGGATTAGATACAACAACATTTAGTCCGGAAAAAGATTCTGCGCGCATGGGGTACAGCTCACGTTTTTTTGGAGCCGGATCTAACAAATATTTCAGAGATTTCAATATTGAATTTAGAAAAAAGGTGAGCGACAAATTTAAATTTGTGCTCATGTACATCTATCTAGAATACGATATGGAGATTGTACAGAATCTTATAGGAAAGGGAACAATCTATTCTCACATTGCGGTTGCTGATCTCAACTATAAGATTGATAAAAAGAACAATATCAGAGTTGAGGTTCAACATTTATACACGCAGCAGGATAAAGGAAGCTGGGCCACTGTTCTGGTTGAATATACCCGCTCACCTCATTGGTTTATTGGAGCTTTATCGCAATACAATTATGGCAATGAAATTGAAACACATAGGGTAAATTATCCGTATATTACCGTTGGATATATTCAGAATTCGACCAGGATTACTATGGGATACGGAAAACAACGAGAAGGACTATTTTGTGTAGGAGGTGTTTGTCGCGCTGTCCCAGCATCGAACGGATTTACATTATCAATCACCAGTAGTTTTTGATCTATGAAAAAGCTTCGCTTACTATTTTCAGCTTTGGTAATATCAACAGGATTGTTCTTTCAGTCGTGCGATAAAGTGGATCAACCTTATTATGACACGCCGGTTTGTCCTGCTGTTACGTTTCCGGATACAAACGGAACCACAAGAAATATTCTTTTTGAGGAGTTTACGGGTCATACATGTGGTAATTGTCCGAGTGGTGCCTATGACTTAAGAACAATATGGAAGCCATTGTACAATGATCGTTTAATAATAGTTTCTGTGCATGCAGGTGTATTTGCAACGCCAGATATACCCGCGGGTTATTATGCGGATTATCGTACGGAAGCATCAATCGAATATGATGCGTTTTTTGGAGTAACCGGTTATCCTTCCGGAATGGTGAATCGTGTGCCTTATGCCAGTCAGTATGTGGTGGGTAAAGTAAACTGGGGTAACGCCTTCGCTTTAGAAGCGGCCAAACCTCTTGAAATTGATCTACAGATGTATGTTGAATATAATGAATCTGCGGATCCGTATTCTGTTTGTCTGCATATGCATTCAAAGTTCTTGACTGCAAAGAATGGAAGGTTTAATGTTGTTGGATATTTTGTTGAGGATAGTATTATCTCCAAGCAAAAAAATTACCCCGGTGCTCAGGGTGATCCTGATTATCAGGTGCCTCGGGATCCTAATTATGTTCACCGCCATATGCTACGCGATAATATAGGGGGTACATGGGGTGTAAATATGTGGAGTGGTAATGCACCGGTCGGAAAGGACACTACAGTAAGCCTGAAATATAATTTTCAGCCTCGCGACACAGTTGATTTTTCACATCGGAAACATCATTACTATTTTGTAGGATATGTGTACGATTTCGACACTAAGGAAATTCACCAGGTCATTGAGAAAAAACTTACACCTTATTAATAAACTCGCAGTCCTTTTGGTTGCGTTTTTATTTATTACTGTTGCAAGGGCTCAGTTAAAGTTTCAGGCAGGACCAATAATTGGAATTCAGGGAAGCCAAATTTCAGGCGACACTTATGGTGGATACAATATGCCAGGCATTTATGCCGGGTTGTTCACGAACATTCGAAATACAGATCAAATCTCTTTTCAAATCGAGATGGCCTATTCACAAAAAGGAGCCCGAAAAATCCCTGATCCGAAGAACGGCGATCTAACCAGTTATGATCTTCGTTTGAATTATATCGAAGTACCTGTGTTTTTAAGACCTCAGTTTAGGGACTTTTCATTCGATATAGGACTTTCCTATGGACAATTATTAGGGTATTTTGAAAACGATCAATTTGGGCCACGTTTACCTGTTCGCCCGTTTCGCAAATTCGAATTAGGTGGATTAATTGGAGCCGGATACAATTGGGGGGAGCACCTTCTGTTTTCTGTTCGTGTAATTCGGTCGCTCATTCCGGTAAGAGAACACCAGTCCACAATAGCATTTTGGTGGAATCCCGGTCAGATGAACAATGCATTGTGTTTCAGCTTAGCATATAGGTTAGGAACGGGTAGAGAAGCGGAGAAGCCGGAAAAATCGGATTATTAACACTGTGATATCTTCTTGTTAAATTGGTCGTGATAAGAGTTGGTTTTGTCGCCATTATTCCTATTTTCATCATCAATAAAACTGTTGTTCATGCTTGAGTTCAGCAAACAAGTCTTGCAGAAAGTCAGCTTCGACCGCCGACTATTTGAAAAGGAATTGCGAAAGGCCATAAAGTGGATCAAAAAAGAGGATGTCCTCGTTTTGAAAACCTGGTGTGTTGCCACATTTGGTCACCAATATCTGGATGTGATTCTGTCAGCCTTTGATTGATCAATCATTCAAAAAATCCAGATTCCTTTTAAGTCCGGAAAACTTTGAACGCTTCACTGCAGATCTTTTGAAGAGTTCCAGATATATTTCTTCTGACATGTCCTTCCATTCACTTCGGGTCATTTCAAGAAGTTTGTTGTTTGGAAGAAATGCAGGTTCATTGTGTTTTTTTGAGAATCTGTTCCAAGGACAAACATCCTGACAAATATCGCAGCCAAAGACCCAATTTTCGAATCGCCCTTTCATTTCTTTGGGAATAACAGGATCTTTTAATTCTATAGTGAAGTAAGAAATGCATTTACTTCCGTCCACCACATAAGGCTGGCTTATTGCGTCAGTCGGGCAATGGTCAATACATGCAGTGCAAGTGCCACAATAATCTTTAATGGGGCCATCATAAACCAGTTCAAGATCACAGATAATTTCTGCCAGGAAAAAAAAAGATCCATGCTCTTTTGTTATGAGGTTGCTGTTTTTCCCAACCCACCCTAATCCTGATTTTTTTGCCCATGCCTTTTCCAAAATAGGTGCTGAATCAACAAACACACGCGCACTGAAATCGCCGATTTCATCTTTGCATATTTGAAGAACGTTGCTGAGTTTTTCTTTAATGACTACATGGTAGTCATCGCCGTATGCATATTTGGAGATCTTTGGTGCAGAAGAATCAGTTTGCGTTTTTTCCGGATAGTAATTATACAATAATGACACAACACTTTTTGAACCTTCAACAAGTAATCGGGGGTCGAGTCGTTTGTCGAAGTGGTTTTCCATGTAGTGCATTTTTCCATGCATTCCGGTTTTCAGCCATGAATCAAGTCTTGGTGCTTCTTCTTCAAGAAATTCGGCTTTCGAAAATCCAACGAATGAAAAACCTTCCGCCAAAGCTGTTTTGCGGAACAGATCGGTATGTATTGCTTTGTTCAATTCAGTGATTTAGTCGAAAAGCCCGCCTCTGAAAAATGGAACATCCACCCCAAGATGTTTGTATGCCATTTCTGTTGCCTTGCGACCTCTGGGTGTGCGAATAAGGTATCCCTCTTGGATTAAATAGGGTTCGTAAACTTCTTCAATCGTTCCTGCTTGCTCGCCAACGGCAGTAGCAATGGTTGTTAGTCCAACCGGTCCGCCTTTGAATTTTTCAATTATAGCGCGAAGAATTTTATTATCCATTTCATCTAAACCATGACGATCTACATTCAGCGCATCGAGTGAGTGTTGGACAATATCCAGAGTGATTGTTCCGTCACCTTTAATCTGTGCAAAATCACGTACGCGACGAAGCAATGCGTTTGCAATACGAGGTGTGCCACGGCTCCTGAAAGCTATTTCATACGCAGCTTGTTCGTTAATGGGAATTTGCAGTATTTGTGCAGATCGTTCAACAATCATTGTAAGCGTTTTTGCGTCATAGTATTCAAGTCGGGAATTGATTCCGAATCTTGCACGCAATGGAGCAGTTAATAGTCCTGACCGTGTTGTTGCCCCAATAAGAGTGAAAGGATTGAGTGCGATTTGAACTGTACGTGCATTTGGTCCGGTATCGATCATGATATCGATCGTGTAATCCTCCATTGCAGAATACAGGTATTCCTCAATGACCGGGCTTAAACGATGAATTTCATCAATGAACAACACGTCGCCTTTTTCAAGATTGGTAAGCAATCCTGCGAGATCACCGGGTTTGTCAAGGACTGGTCCGGATGTGATCTTTATTCCAACGCCAAGTTCATTTGCGATGATATTGGCAAGTGTGGTTTTACCTAAGCCGGGAGGCCCGTGTAGCAACACATGATCCAAGGCTTCTTCTCGCTGTAAAGCGGCCTCAACAAAGACAGAGAGATTATCGATCACCTTTTGCTGTCCGGTAAAATCATCGAACATTTTGGGACGCAAGACGCGATCCAAATCTTTATCGATCGGCAGATCCTCTTCTCTAATATCGAATTCTTCACTCATGGATACAAACAAAGATAGGATAAACACTTTCCTTAATGGCGAAACGTGATAGAAAAATATTCGATATATTTTTTACCCTAAGTTAAAAAATGCCGTAGCAAGAGCCTCTATTTTTACAGTATGTCGTACAAGAGCTCTTCTGATCTTTACCAGTTAATCAAGAGCATGTCTCGAAATGAGAAAAGGCATTTCAGGCAGCAGGCTGATATTTACAACCGCGAAGGTGAGAAGGCCTACATGTTGGTATTTAATGCTTTTGATAAGTCGGAGGAATTTAGCGAAGACAAAATCATAAAGTCACTTTCCCTGCCCGCTTATCCTGTTGTAAAGGCAAGGTTGACCCAGCTTTTGTTGCGTTTTCTGACCAATTTGCATTTGGAGAAGGATTCAGAAAATTTACTTCGGGAGCAGTTTTTGGAGGCAAAAATTCTTTGGAGTAGAGGCATGTCATCACATGCCATTAAGCATTTGGAAAGATTGAGGGCAAAAGCGCTATTAGCAGAACAGTATTTTATTGCTTTAGAGGCAAATCAGTTGCTTTCAAAGTTTTTACCTCCGGGAAGGAATCGCGAATTTGTGGTTTCATTTGAAAAGGAAATTGAAAAAAAGAAACGTTTAGGTGAAAAGTTAAGAGGTTATGCACTCGAGCTGGAGGATTGCTATTTCCGAAATGGTGTTTTTCGAAGTAGTACTGTTAAGGATGCCATGCAACATATTTTCCATGATCCGGAATTTCGAAAGTTTCATTGTGGAACCGCAGGGCAACATTATTGGCATGCTATAGCGCAAGGATATTCTGCTTTGCTGCTAGGAAAACCAACTAAAGCGTTGGAATTGTTGGTGCATGAATGGGATCGCTTCAAGGAGTATCCCATACCGGAACGATCTGTTTTTTCTGAAACAATGATGACAAAATTAGGTTTGCTTTTTCTGCGTTGTGCAATTGTTTCTTCTAAATTTTCATTGGCTTCCGAAACAATCAAGGTATTGCGTACGAGTAAACATGATGTGAATTCTACACTTGAATTCAGGGCGCTCGAAATGGAATATCATTTGAATTCCGGTAATCTGGATCAGGCATGTTGTATGGAGCGGGAAGCGGTTGAATTAATCTGGAAAGATGAATCGGGTACAACAAATCTCCTGGAAAACAATCTGGCCTTTCAATGTCTTAGAACCTATTTTTTTTCCGGCCGTACCAAGGAATTCAATGCGCTGGCAAACCGATTGGTTGCAGGGAAAGACGCATGTAAAGATATCTTGTTTTTTAAAGTTTATCCTTTACTTATACTATCAGCACTGGACCAGGGCGAAGCAATGCTCGTTCGATCGTATACGGCTACTTATTCAAGAAAACTTTCCCAATGTAATTGTTTAAATACACCGGAAATTACCTTTTTGGAAATGGTAAGAAAGCTAAATGGAAAAACACCTTTCGACAGAGCTGCAACAATGAAAAGATATTTTACTGCTTTTTCTCTTCTATGTGTAGACCCTGTTGAAGCTGTAATTGTGCAGTCTATGAACGTTTTTAAATGGATGGAATCGATTCACAATATTGCGGAAGAAAAGCAGCTGAGTCCGGTTAAAATTGCTGTTTAATCTATGGATTCAGGATTAAATGCTTCTTCAAAACCATTTACGTTCACTGAAACAATTGCATCACAATTCCCGTTCCCGAATTGGGCAACTCGCTTATTAAGGTTTTCAGGTAAAATATCAATACTGCCGCTTACAATTTCACCGCAACTCAGTTGATAGGAAAAAGTTTGTGAAGTATTTGCGGTATACAAATTTCCCTTAGAGCTTCTTCCGGAAAAAGTGCCTGAAACAAGAAATGAATCATCTGAAACAGCAACGGAAGCCTCTCCGGAATTTAGCACTAAGGTTAGTGATGATGACCAAATTGAAGTTCTGTTTGAAGCTGGAAATTGAATTGTTGATTGTTGAACACTAACAGCGTATTTTCTCCGTAATTGTGAGTCCCTGCCGTTATTTGTTATTGTCATTTGACCCTGAATGTTTTGTCCGTTGAATCGATAATTTTGTAATTGAACCTGAACAACAGTAGCTGAATCATTATATCCGGAAGATAAACCTGCAAAAATTTTCCCGCTTCTTGTTCGGCCATCATTACCGGTACAATCGGTCGGTCCAAAATCCATTAGTATACTCATGGGTGACGACAAGGTGTCGATCATTACATTGGCGCACTCGAGCATACGCAGACCTGGCTCAAATGAACACGCTTCCCTAACACGTGAAAAAACATCAAGCCACACATATGTCCCGAAAACCTGATCCTTTGTTTCTCTGATATCACGGTCCAAATCCCTATCGGCTCTGCGACAGGAGTACATGGAAAGAAATCCAAGCAAAAGAAAAAGGGATGATTTACGCATCCCTTAAAAGTATGAAAAAATAAAATTCATTAAATAATCATTCCGGCCCCGACTGTTTCATTTGATCCTTCATCGATTAAGATAAAACTCCCGGTAAACCTATTCCGATGGTATTTATCTGTAAATAAAGGCGCTGTAGTGCGTAATACCACCCGGGCAATATCATTCATTTTAATGTTTTTATCCTCTTCATTTCGGTGCAGCGTATTGATATCCATTTTATACCGTATATCCTTTATCATGCAACGTACATCTTTACTTGTGTGCTTGAGTGCGTATTTACCTCCTGTTTGCAAGGGTTTTTCCGTGAACCAACACACCATTGCCTCAATGTCCTGACTTTGTTCCGGTAGGTTGTTTCTCCGAACAATCATATCTCCTCTTGAAATATCAATTTCATCTTCAAGAGTTAAACAAACGGACATTGGTGCAAATGCTTCCTCAAGCATCCCGGTGCTTGTATCTATTGATTTGATTTTCGATTCGAAGCCAGAAGGAAGTACAGTAATGTCATCCCCAACACGAAGAACACCACTTGCTACCCGACCTGCATAGCCTCGATAATCATGGTGTTCTGTTGTCATGGGTCGAACTACATATTGAACAGGAAATCGCGCATCAATGTGGTTGTAATCGCCTGCAATGTGAACATTCTCCAGTAGGTATATCAGGGTTTGGCCATCGTACCAGTTCATTTTTGTTGATCTGTCGACTACATTGTCGCCATTAAGAGCCGAAATGGGGATAAAATTAATATCACGAACATCAAGCTTCGCGCTAAAATCTTCAAGTTCCTTTTTTATTCTGAAAAAGGTGTCCTTGTCATAGTCAACGAGATCCATTTTATTGATACAATACACAATATGGGGGATCTGTAAAAGTGAAGCAATGAATGAGTGACGACACGTTTGTTCAACAATACCCTTTCTGGCATCCACCAGAATGATTGCAAGATTGGCCGTAGACGCTCCTGTAACCATGTTTCTGGTGTACTGAATGTGTCCTGGAGTATCTGCAATAATGAATTTGCGCTTTGGTGTGGCAAAATAACGGTAAGCAACGTCAATAGTAATTCCCTGCTCTCTTTCTGCACGTAAACCATCAGTGAGTAGAGCAAGATTTACATGTTCTTCTCCCTTTTTTTGACTGGCACGCTCTATAGCTTCCATCTGATCTTCAAAAATGGATTTTGAATCGTAGAGCAATCTGCCGATCAAGGTGCTTTTCCCATCGTCAACACTCCCTGCTGTTGTAAAGCGAAGGAGATCCATATCGAGGTATCCACTTAAATTATCTGTAGGTAAATGGTTCATGATGATTGGTTAAAAATATCCTGCTTTTTTACGATCTTCCATTGCGGCTTCAGATCTTTTGTCGTCAATTCTTGATCCGCGTTCGGTAACTCTTGTCGAGGCAACTTCTTCAATGATTTGTGAAAGGGTGGATGCTTCTGATACAACTGCTCCTGTACAAGTCATATCGCCAATAGTCCGAAAACGAACTGTTCTCCGTTCAACTTTTTCGGTTGGCTTTAACTGCATGAACGATGAATGGGCATAAATAACTCCATCGCGAACAAAACAATCGCGTTCATGAGTAAAATAGATGGATGGAATTTCTATGTTTTCCTGCAAGATATATTGCCAAACATCCATTTCTGTCCAATTGGAAATTGGAAACACGCGAAAATGTTCTCCGATATTTTTTTTGCCATTGAACAGATTCCAAAGTTCTGGTCGCTGATTTTTTGGATCCCATTGTCCAAATTCATCACGATGTGAGAAAAAGCGTTCTTTGGCTCTGGCTTTTTCTTCGTCGCGACGAGCCCCCCCAATGGCAGCATCGAATTTATATTTTTCAATGGTATCGAGCAGAGTAACTGTTTGAAGTGCATTTCTACTGGCATTAATACCTTTTTCCTCTGTAGCTTTCCCTGCGTCGATCGATTCCTGAACACTGCCAACAATAAGATTCACATTGTTTTTCTTCACCAGCTGATCCCTGAAATCAAGGGTTTCCTGGAAATTGTGACCGGTATCAATGTGTACAAGAGTAAATGGAATTTTCGCAGGCCAGAATGCTTTTTGTGCAAGATGAAAACAGACAATGCTGTCTTTGCCTCCGGAAAATAATAAGGCAGGGTTTTCAAATTGCGCGGCAACTTCACGAAGCACATAAATGCTTTCAGCTTCTAATTCTCTCAGGTGAGTTAAATGGTAGCCTGCCATAGTCAGGATTTGATTTTTTTAATAATGAATTGATACAGTTCTTCAACAGTTTCTTCAACGGATTTCCCCTTGGTTTGGAGTTCGATGTCTGCTTTTAGTGGAGCTTCAAAGGGAGAACTTATTCCTGTAAAATCCGCAATCTCTCCGGCACGTGCTTTTTTGTAAAGTCCTTTTACATCCCTTTGTTCGCAGATTACAAGAGGTGTATTTACATAAACTTCATAAAAGTCGGTGCTGCCAATAATATCTTTTGCCTGTTGTCGTATTTCTTTGGTTGGGCTCACAAAACAATTGATGCAGACAATTCCACAATCAACAAACAGTTTTGATACTTCAGCAATTCTTCGAATGTTCTCTTTTCGGTCAGACTCGGAAAAACCAAGATTATTATTGATGCCGGTCCTGACATTATCGCCGTCAAGAACTTTTATAAGAATCCCATCTTGATGCAGGCGCTTTTCTAAACCAATGGCGATGGTCGATTTGCCCGATCCGGATAATCCTGTCATCCAAACAACAAGGCCCCTTTGGTTCAGTAATGATTCTTTATCCGATCGTTGAAGCAGCCGGTCTGAAACCGGGAAGATATGGTTGTCTTTTCCTGACACAATCACAAATTTACACTAATAAACAACTGGTAGCGCAAGGAAAGTGCTGAATTGTCCTATTCGATTTTTAAGGCCGATTTTATGGTAATCGCTTAGTGAATTATTAATTCTATATTTGATTTCAGTACATTTTGATGCCCATGACACAACGAAAAATTTCAGGCATTCCGGCAATCTCACCCCGCATTGATCAGGTGGGAGTAGAGGAAAGGTGTGCGCGTTTTACTTCCAGAAGTATTAAATCGACAACCAAGATGCAAGGACTACACATGGTGCTGAGCATGATTGATTTAACCACTTTGGAAGGTGCTGATACTGAAGGGAAAGTTCGCCAGATGTGTTACAAGGCCTCACATCCTCATGAAAGCATAAAAGGCCTGCCTTCCACTGCTGCAGTTTGTGTTTACCCGACAATGGTTGGAGTGGCAAAAAAGGCGTTACAGGGAACCGGTGTTAAGGTTGCCTCTGTTTCTACGGCTTTTCCTTCCGGGCAAGGACCCACAGAAGTTAAAGTGGCAGATACCAAGCTTGCATTGGATTTTGGCGCGGATGAAATAGACATGGTAATTTCCCGGGGTCGCTTTTTGCAGGGTGAGGAGCAGTTTGTATATGATGAAATTGCCATGATTAAGGAATTGTGCGGAAAGAAAGCCCGCTTAAAAGTGATTTTAGAAACAGGAGAGTTGGGCACACTAGATCGTGTTCGCAGGGCAAGTGACATTGCGATTGCAGCCGGAGCTGATTTTATTAAAACATCAACAGGAAAAGTATCACCCGCTGCAACCATGCCGGTAACTTTGGTAATGCTGGAAGCAATTCGCGATTATTATTTCCGTACAGGTGAAATGGTTGGCATGAAACCGGCCGGAGGAATTTCAAGTGCAAAATCTGCTTTACACTATTTGGTGATGGTAAAAGAAATGCTTGGCGAGGAATGGTTGAATAACGATTGGTTTAGGTTTGGCGCGAGTCGCCTTGCAAATGATGTGATCATGCAAATCGCAAAACAAACCACAGGAAATTATCAATCCGGAGATTATTTTTCAAAAGACTGAAAATGGCAGGAAAAGAAAAAAAAGTATCAGGTTTGTGGGATTATTCCCCGGCACCCGAAAGTGCATCTATTGGAAAAATTGCACCTAAGTATGGCCTGTATATTGACGGAAAGTTTATTGCACCAGCAAAGGGAAGATATTTTCCAAGTATTAACCCGGCTACTGAAGCAAAACTGAGCATGATTGCCGAGGCAGATGCTGCAGATGTTGACAAAGCGGTGAAGGCTGCACGAAAGGCATTTGGACCCTGGTCGCGACTTTCTGCGTCTGAGCGTGGAAAATATTTGTACCGCATAGCCCGAATGATTCAGGAGCGTGCCCGTGAATTTGCAGTGATAGAAACATTGGATGGCGGGAAGCCTATTCGTGAAAGTCGTGATATTGACATTCCACTGGCTGCCGCACACTTTTTCTATTATGCAGGTTGGGCAGACAAACTGGAGTATGCTTTTCCCAACAGAAAACCAAAACCGATAGGCGTAGCCGCTCAAATCATTCCCTGGAATTTTCCTTTGTTAATGGCTGCCTGGAAAATTGCTCCGGCTTTGGCAGCTGGAAATACAGTGGTTTTAAAGCCGGCAGAAACAACATCACTTACAGCCTTGAAATTGGCTGAATTGTTTTCTGACTGCGGCCTTCCTTCCGGTGTAGTTAACATTGTTACAGGCGCAGGGGCTACAGGAGCGGCATTGGTGAATCATAAAGACATTGATAAAATCGCATTTACCGGCTCCACTGATGTGGGCAAAATCATCCAGAAAGCGATTGCAGGAACTGCGAAAAAATCAACTCTTGAGCTCGGAGGGAAAGCTGCAAACATCATTTTTGAAGACGCAACTATCGATCAGGCTGTTGAAGGTATAGTAAACGGAATATATTTCAACCAGGGCCATGTTTGTTGTGCCGGTTCACGCTTGTTTGTTCAAGAGAGTATACATGATGAGGTAGTTCGAAAGTTAAAACATCGCATTAAGTCCCTTCGTGTTGGAGATCCAATGGATAAAAACACTGACGTTGGAGCGATAAACTCGAAAGCACAATTGGAAACTATTCAAAAATATGTCTGCCTTGGAAAAGAAGAAGGCGCCGAAATTTTTCAGCCTTCTTGCAACCTCCCTGACAAAGGTTTCTGGTGCCCGCCAACCTTATTTACAAACGTTTCTCAATCGCACACTATTGCGCAGGAGGAAATATTCGGACCTGTGCTGGCAATTCAGACATTCAGAACAGAGGCCGAGGTTATTGCGAAAGCGAATAACACACCTTTCGGGTTGTCTGCGGGTGTTTGGACAGATAAAGGCTCGAAAATATTTAACCTAACTTCAAAGCTTCGTGCGGGAGTAGTTTGGGCAAACACGTATAACAAATTTGATCCTGTTTCACCATTTGGCGGGTATAAGGAAAGTGGATTTGGTAGAGAAGGTGGTTTACATGGTATTCTCCCTTATGTTCAATTTTGATTTCTAAATAATGGCTCGATTGGAAGTTCTAAAGACGTACAAGATTTTTATCGGAGGGAAGTTTCCGCGTACGGAAAGTGGAAGATATTATTCTCCCCGCGATAAGAAGGGAAATCTTCTGGCAAACGTTTGCCTTTGTTCGCGCAAGGATCTGCGTGACTCTGTTGTCGCGGCCCGATCTGCATTTGGGGGCTGGTCAACACGATCTGCATTCAATCGGTCTCAGATCGTTTACCGTATTGCAGAAATGATGGAAGGCCGTCGAACTCAATTCATAGATGAACTCATCAAACAGGGAGCCACAACATCTGCAGCTAAAAAAGAAGTTAATCTGGCTATAGATCGTTTGGTTTATTATTCGGGCTGGTGTGATAAATTCCAACAGGTCTTCAGTTCGGTAAATCCTGTGAACAGTTCTCATTTTAATTTTTCGGTTCCTGAACCAACCGGCGTTGTTGGACTGTTAGCTGATGAAAAAACATCGCTTGCCGGACTTGTATCCGGGATTGCCGCATTAATTGCTGGCGGAAATACTGTTATTGCTCTTGCTTCAGAGTCCAAACCTTTGTGCGCAGTTACTTTTTCAGAGGTAATTGCAACGTCTGACGTTCCGGGCGGAGTAATAAATATTTTAACCGGAAGCAAAAAGGAACTGCTTGAGCATTTTGGTTCTCATATGGATATCAATGCTGTTATTTATCAGGGAAGCAGCAATGAGGAACTTTCTAAGATTCGTTCATTAGCGAGTAATAATGTGAAGCGTGTCTACTCTTACGATAAAGACTGGATGAACAGTGCTCAGCAAGATCCTTATTTTATAATGGACGCTCAGGAGATAAAAACGACATGGCATCCAATTGAGAATATTGGATCTGAAGGCAGTGGATATTAACGCACGGTAATATGGGCTGGGAGGGTTTAGTTGTTGTCAGTGTAATCGGTTTTTTAATCGTTTCGTTGTATTATGATCTGATACGGCCCGTTATCGTTTTCTTTTTGTCGGCTATCCTATTTATGACAACCGGAATTATTTCCAGTCATGATTTTATGGCGGGTTTTGCAAATGAACAAATTGTTGTTGTTGTTTTGTTGCTTATGCTGTCTGAAATAATTCAAAAGACAGCAGTAATGGATGTTGTTTTACGAAATGTTTTTTCACCAGGATTAAGCTATAAAGGATTTTTGGCAAAAATGACCACGTTCGTAGCCCCAATTTCCGGTTTTGTAAACAATACACCTCTGGTTGCAATCCTAATGCCTTATGTCTACAATTGGGCACGTAAAAAGGAAATCGCTCCTTCCAAAGTGCTTATTCCATTGTCATATGCTACAATAATTGGCGGGACAATTACATTAGTAGGTACTTCAACTAATCTTGTAGTTAATGGTTTCGTAACAGAAGTCGGTTACCCCTCATTGGGCATGTTTGATTTTACGATAGTAGGAATCCCCTTGTTTATTGTAGGTGTGTTATATATCACTTTTATTGCTTCATGGCTTCTTCCGGATAGAAAAGATGCTTTGAAAAGCTTTAAGGATGAGTCGAGAGAGTATGTTGTAGAGACTTTAATTGGAAAAGATTCACAACTTGTAGGGAAGACGGTTGAAGATGCCGGGCTTCGGAAATTAGAAGGTCTGTTTTTGGTTGAAATTCTGAGGGACGAGGAACGGATTTCGCCTGTTAGTCCAAAACAGACTTTACTATGTGACGATATTTTGATTTTTGCAGGAATGACTTCGACCATTATTGATCTTGTAAAAACAAATAATGGCCTTACGCTCCCCAAACATTCTCAACTTCCGGGGCAAGATCAAATGCAAGTGGTGGAAGTCGTATTGTCTTCAAATTCTGATCTTGTCGGCAAAAAGGTCAAATCAACCAATTTCAGAGGTAAATACGATGCTGCAATTGTAGCTGTGAATAGAAATGGTGAACGAATAACGGGAAAAATTGGAGAAACAGAATTACGTACAGGTGATTTACTATTATTGGTTGCCGGTAAAGATTTTGATAACAGGGCTCAGGATGAGCAGGATTTTTATGTGATTTCCAGAGTAAAGGAAATTCAGAATGTGACATCGAAACAACTCATCGTTCTTTTTGGCGGAGCAATCGCTGTTTTCGCCGCTTCTGCAATTGGATGGGTAACCTTATTTCAAGGGTTATTGCTTTTGTTTTGTGTTATTGCAGCTGTTAAATTGGTTCGTTTTAATGAGGTCAAAAAATCATTTGATGTCGACTTGTATTTAATATTGGTCTTTGCCTTGAGTTTTGGTAAGGCGATTGCCAATAGCGGAATCGATCAAACAATTGGCGGATATATCACTCAGATTTCCGGCAATTCTCAAAATATGGTAGTAATTCTTGGATTGGTCTATTTGGTAACAAACATTCTTGCAATGCTGGTGACGAATAAAGCAGCGGTAGCAATAATGTTTCCTGTTACTGTAGCTATAACTAAGAATTTAGGTGTTGATCCAACTCCGTTTTTTCTAGCAATTGCTTTTGCAGGTTCAGCTGAGTTTGTTACTCCGTACGGTTATCAAACCAATTTGAT
>JBKBUQ010000199.1:0-5164 GCA_046289975.1 Flavobacteriales bacterium
GGTGTGGATGGGCGTTGGAGGAATCACACACACCTTGTTTTTGAACAGTACAACCTACCTGAAGACCATCGTTTCCCTAAGTGGTTCTGCCAATCAGTATTTTTCGCAGGTGTTTGATTCGTTGGGGAATTTTAGGTACGATGAATACGATCAGAACAACCGACAAAATGCGGTACGCGCATCCGCAACACTCACCAAAAAATCCGGTACTAAGCATTTGTTCCGAATGGGAGTTATCGGAACAAGGCAATCCTTCAATTTCCGGGATCGCTTTTACGATCAGCCCTCCGATGCAATGATCGTTTACCTCGATCAGAAGGGAAACAGCGGATATGTTCAGGGGTTCTTCAACTGGAAATACCGTCCGAAGGAAAAATGGACCATGATGTCGGGTGTTCATTATTTGCATTTTCTCCTCAATAATCGATTTGCCCTTGAACCTCGTTTCGGCGTGAAATACGATATACGTCCGGGTACATCCCTGCAATTCGGAGCAGGTTTGCACAGTCGCATGGAAGATCTTTCTGTGTACCAGGCAGGTCTTGACCTTCCGGGTGGAGCGCGGCATCTTCCCAATAAGGATCTTGGGTTTACACGAACAATTCATTTTGTAGCGGGCTATTCGCAAATGATCCGCGAAAACCTGCAGGTCCGCCCCGAGATCTATTTCCAGCACCTGTTCGATGTACCCATCATTGATAAACCGAACAGTTATTTCTCGGCCATCAATTTTGGCAGTGGTTATACGCTCGATACGCTCAGCAATAAGGGCAGCGGTCGCAATATTGGGTTGGATCTAACTGTAGAACGTTTTTTTGCGGATCGTTGGTTTTTGTTGTTTACGGGTTCGCTGTATCAGTCGACCTACATCGCCGGCGATCAGAAGCGGTACAATACCCGTTACAATGGGAATTTCGCCAACAGTTTTGCGCTTGGAAAAGAGTGGAACGTCGGCAAATCATCGAAGCGAAACATCCTTTCGGTGAGCATGCGTGGCACTTATGCCGGAGGTAGGAGATATACTCCGATCCTTTTGGCTGAATCTGTTTTGGCAGGGAGGGAAGTGGCTGATCAGAGTCGGGTGTTTGCTTCGCGGTTAAAGGATTATTTCCGTGCCGACCTGCAGATCAGTTACAAGCGCAATAACAAAAAGACCACTTCTACCTGGAAAATCGATGCTCAAAACGTGAGCAACCGCCAGAACATTTTTCAGTATTATTTCGATGTTAAAACAGGAGATATCCGAACCATTTACCAGTTGGGATTTGTGCCGGTTATCAGCTATAAGCTCGAATTCTAAGGGAAATCGGGTATAATCCTTCTACTGAGCGATATTTCGTATTTTTGCACGAATGAACATCTCATCCGGAAATTCCAATCCCCTTGTTCTTCAGAAACTTCCTCTGATGGAGCATTTTTACACTATTCAGGGTGAGGGTGCGTTTAGTGGTCGGGCTGCTTATTTTCTGCGGCTTGGTGGTTGTGATGTTGGATGTGTCTGGTGCGATGTAAAGGAAAGCTGGAATGCTGCAAACCATCCACTGGTGTCGGTGGAAGAGATGGTTAAATCTGTAAGCGATTCGGGAGCAGATTATTGCGTTATTACCGGAGGTGAACCTGCAATGTATGATTTGCTTCCTCTTACATCTGCGTTAAACGAAAAAGGAATTCAAACTGCCATTGAAACATCCGGTGCATATCCCTTGAGCGGAAACTGGCATCACGTTTGCTTCTCTCCCAAAAAGTTTAAAGCTCCGGTGAAAAGTATTTTTCCTTTGGCAAACGAATTGAAGGTGATTGTGTTCAACAAAAGCGATTTCGTTTTTGCAGAAGAACATGCTACACGGG
The DNA here is from genome assembly GCA_046289975.1 of Flavobacteriales bacterium. GTDB lineage: Bacteria > Bacteroidota > Bacteroidia > Flavobacteriales_D > UBA2798 > UBA2798. Next base: position 1,849 of record JBKBUQ010000199.1, read on the forward strand.
TTAATGATTCTTGTTTGCTTTTTCTTCAACCCGAATGGGAAAAGGAAAAAGAAATGTTGCCACTGATAATTGAATATGTCAAATCAAATCCGCGCTGGAGAATTTCTCTTCAAACGCACAAATACATGAACATTCCCTGACTATGCGTTTACTCATTTCCATACTTCTGATTACAGGATTATTTTCCTGCGCAAGTGCTCAACCCAAAAGGGAATACACTACTGCCAACAAAAAGGCCATTAAAGCTTACGAGGAAGGATTAAAAGCCTACAATACATTTGATCCGCGTACAGGAATGCCGAATTTTAAAGCGTGCGAAGAACAACTTAAAAAGGCGCAAAAACTTGATCCCAATTTCATTGAAGCCTATATACTCCTTTCACAGGCGTATATGGATTCCGGAAAAAGCCGTGATGCCATTGAACAACTCAAGAAATCGGTGGAGATCAATCCGAATTTCTTTCCGAACAGTTTTTATTTTCTTGCACAGCTTGAATTAAGTGAAGGTTTATACGAAGATGCAAAAGCACATGCCGAACGTTATCTTTCAATGCCCCGTTTGCCGGAAGAAATGAAAGCAAAAGCAACCCGCCTGAGGGATAATTGCGATTTCGCCATGAAACTGAAAAAGAATCCTGTGCCATTTAAACCGGTGAACCTTGGACCCGGTGTAAATACAGAACGACCAGAATATTTTCCTACGATCACCGCAGATGATCAAACGTTATTGTTCACCCGTTTGGTGGTGGATCCAAAGGCTGTTCAAGGGGGAATTCAGGAAGATTTTTTTGTGAGTCAGAAAAAGGATGGACAATGGATAAAAGCAAAGAGTATTTCTGCCCGCATTAATACCCTACACAATGAAGGTGCGCCAACATTTTCTGCCGATGGTCAGATGCTGATTTTTACAGCTTGCGAAATTCTCGATTCCTATGGCGAATACCGTGATGGATTCGGTAGTTGTGATTTATTTATTACCCGAAGAATTGGAGAAGAATGGTCTGTTCCTGTCAATCTCGGTAATACCGTAAATACCGGTAACTGGGAGTCGCAACCTTCTTTTTCCGCAGATGGAAAAACCTTGTATTTTATTCGTGGTACAAGAAGTCGCGATGGCAGAAGGACGGGAGATATCTGGTGGACATCCATCAATCCGGATGGCACCTGGGCTCGTCCGCAACGCTTGTCGGATGTGGTAAACACCGATGGTAATGAAGCGAGTGTATGTATACATCCCGACGGACAAACATTGTATTTTTCTTCTGATGGTCATCCGGGTATGGGTGGACTTGATATTTTCGTAACACGTAAAAAACCTGATGGGGGTTGGAGTATTCCGGAGAACCTGGGTTATCCGATCAATACCCATGGTGAAGAAAATTCCTTGCTCGTTTCTTCTGATGGAAAGCTTGCATTTTTTGCTTCCGATCGCGAAGGGGGATTTGGTGATCTGGATCTATACAGTTTCGAACTTCCTCCAAGCGCTCAGCCACAGGTAACAACTTACATGAAGGGAATTGTTTACGATGCCCGCACTAAAAAGCCATTGGCTGCGCGGTTTGAATTGATTGATCTTAAAACCGGTGAAGTAATGGTTGTGAGTCAATCCAACGGTGCAACAGGAGAATTCATTGTGGCTATTGCTGCTAATCGTGATTATGCATTGAACGTAAACAGGAAAGCGTACCATTTCTATTCGAAAAATTTTAGTCTCACCGAGAAAAAGGGAAATACAGATCCTTACCTGATGGATATTCCACTCGTGCCCATCGACGAACCAGAGGTTGTAACACGACTGGATAATGTGTTTTTTGATCTCGACAAAGCAACACTTCGTCCTGAATCGCGAATTGAATTAGATAAGTTGTATTCGTTTTTGCAGAATAATCCAAATCTGAAAATTCAGTTGAATGGACATACGGATAATCGCGGTGATAAAGCCAGGAACCAAAAGCTTTCTGAGGATCGCGCAAAATCGGTTGTAGAATACCTCATTACAAAAGGCATCGACAAATCGCGCTTAAGCTGGAAAGGATTCGGAGATACAAAACCGATTGTACCCAACGCTCAAACGGAGGCAGAACACCAACAGAATCGTCGTACCGAATACCAGATTTTAAATTGATAATGCCCCGTTTTTTTCTGGAGATTGCCTACGATGGAACGCTCTATCATGGCTGGCAATTGCAGCCAGGAGTGGATACTGTGCAAAAAGAAATTGAGGCTGCATTAACAAAGCTGAATTCCAATGAGCGGGTGCCAACACTGGGATGCGGTCGCACAGATACCGGTGTTCATGCACGACAGTTTTTTCTGCATTTCGATATGGCCGATTTGCCCGGAGGAGAAGAATTATTTGTCTTCAAACTCAATAGAATGTTGTCGCCTTCCATTTCAGTGTATGGTGTAACACAAGTGGGAGATCATGCCAATGCACGTTTTGATGCCACATCGCGTACCTATGAGTACCATATCCATCAACATAAACTTCCTTTTCTGCATAATCGCAGTTGGAATCTCTGGCATCCTTTGGATGTCGATAAAATGAACACAGCGGCGGCATTGTTGTTATCCCATCGTGATTTTGCCAGTTTCCAGAAAACAGGAGGAGGGGCAAAGACATCAATTTGTCACGTTATGAAAGCCCAATGGGAACAAAATGGCGATCGACTGGTATTTACCATTCAGGCTGATCGCTTTCTGCGTAATATGGTCCGTGCCATTGTGGGGACACTTGTGCAGGTAGGATTGGGACGTTTATCTGTTGAAGAATTTCAGGCCATCATTTTTGCAGGTGAACGATCCGAGGCCAGCGATTCTGCACCAGGTTGCGGATTGTATCTTACCAAAGTGACTTATCCTTACCTTCGCGAAACAGACCGATGAGCAAAGCAGGAGGAAAGGCATTTGATTTTGGCGTACTTAAACGAGTGCTTCGTTATGTCCGTCCTTACCGCAGCTTATTTGTAGGTTCAATTTTTCTTACGGTTCTGCTTGCAATCATCGGAATAGTACGCACAGAATTACTTGGCTACCTGATCGATTTTACCACAGGAAATCATACCGTTCGGCCGTTTCCCGGACTTGTTGATTTATTTGAAGGATTGACCCAAGGAAAAACTTCGGTTGTTGCGCTGAATGTTGTTACATTGGTTATTGTTTTCATACTCATCGCAGAAGTTTTTTTTCAGTATTTCCAGATGTTAATGGCCAATAGAGTGGCGCAATCGGTTACCATCGATTTGCGCACATCGTTGTTTTCTCATTTGCTCCGGTTCAGATTGAAATTCTTTGATACCACACCAATCGGAACGTT
>JBKBUQ010000200.1:0-5143 GCA_046289975.1 Flavobacteriales bacterium
TTCATCCTGTTATTCTCCCGTAACTATGAACATCACTAATCTTTCTTCGGGTGCGGTTGGGTATACCTGGAACCTTGGCAACGGACAAACAAGCGCACTGACCAACCCCAGCGTGACCTATACGCAACCCGGAAGTTATACGATTACTCTCATTGCAGAAACGCCATTCGGATGTCTGGATACAGCAACGTATGTGTATGTAGTGTACCCAACACCGGTAGCGAATTTCAGTATGCCTTCTGATACATCGTGTGAATTGTATCCTGTTCTATTTACAAATCTTTCGCAAAATGCAACATCATACCAATGGAGTTTTGGTGATGGTTCAACATCCGTTCAGCAAAATCCGGCGCACAATTATGCCGATTCCGGATTGTATTCCGTTACGCTGATGGTATACGGTGCAGGAGGTTGTGGTGATACTATCACGCTTAACAATACGCTTACAATTTTCCCTTCCCCTACTGCAGGATTTACATGGATCAATGTTCAGAATGTAGATCCGCTCAGCGGAACGGTTGAGTTTACGAATACATCAACAGGCGCAATTGGTTACGAATGGCATTTTGGTAATGGTCAAACCTCCATTGAGGTAAATCCTGTTCACCGTTACAATCGTTACGGAAATTGGTCGGCTTACCTTGTTGCTGTCAATGAATACGGTTGCATGGATACAGCCTACCAAAATATAGTTGTGGATTTCTTTAAAGGTTTATTTGCACCGAACGCGATGTATCCCGGGCATCCTGATTTTGGAGTTGCTCATTTTATTCCAACAGGAGTAGGATTAAAATCATTCCGTGTTTCCATTTACGATGATTGGGGAAATTTAATCTGGGAGTGTTCAGATATCATTGATACGCGTCCTGCCTGTGCATGGGATGGAACTTTTAATGGTGCTCCGGTGCAGCAAGATGCTTATGTGTGGAAAATTGAAGCGTTTTTCCTCGATGAATCGCTTTGGGTGGGACAACTTTATCCCAACGGACTGTATCGCGCTGCAGGAACTGTAACTGTGATACGATGATGAACGTTTTTAAACTAGTTTTCGCATTACTATTGATCCATTCAGATGTATTCGGTCAGGATCCGAATTTTTCGCAGTTTTTTCATAATCCCATTTATTACAATCCTGCGAATGTTGCATTGGATAATGGTTTACGTGTGCGCGGAAATGTTCGCAATCAGTGGGGGCCAATTCCAGGTCGTTTTAACACGGGATGTTTTTCTATGGATGCTGCCGGAATCAATAAAACAGGTTTGGGAATTATTGCCTTGAGCAATAATGAAGGAGAAGGACGATTGCGTACCATGCAGGCAGGATTAATGTACAGTTATCGTCCGGTTGAAACCAAAAATTTCAGGTTGCAGGCAGGATTTGGAGCTTCGTTTGTTCAAAAGCGAATTGACTGGAGTCGTTTTGTTTTTTCTGATCAGCTTGATGAAGTATTCGGAAATGTGAACGCTACTTCATTTATTCCACCCGGAACCGACCGTGTAGTGTATCCTGATTTCAATGCAGGAGTCAGTGCGCGTTTTAACAGCGGAAAAGTAGAGGAAAAAGGAGGAAAGATGACCACTACAATTGGCGCAGGATTTCATCATCTAACACGACCAAAAGACGCATTTATTTCGGATGGTAACAGATTGCCTTTTAAAATGGTGATACACGGTCATTCGAATATTTTGTCGTACAACGGAGTGATTTATTCACCAGGATTTATTTACGAGCGTCAGTCGAATTTCACCACGTTTCAGGTTGGAATAAATATGTACAAGAATCCTGTATACGCAGGTTTCTGGTTTCGGAACAGAAACTTAAATATGCAGGGCAAGAATTATGATTCCTTTGTTTTCGTATTAGGGTTGAATTCGTTTATGGCGCATCAACGCAGGGCAAAATTCTGTTACAGTTATGACTTTACCATTTCACGACTGAAAACTTCCAGTTTTGGTACACATGAATTCTCTGTGGTTTGGGAATTGAATGATATTGTAACCTTTAGCCGAATAGAAAAAAACAAACGCAAGCGGCAAAAGACCCGTTTTCTGGAATGCGTGGATTTTTAAATCAGTTGATAGGAATTTCTATCAATGCTTTAAATTCGGAAGTAAGTTGTTCCTGAATCTCCGCAAAAGGGACGGAAAACGCCCAGCTTCCCATGATGTAAGGGCCTATTTCGTAGTTGTTGTACAAAAAGGTTATGGATCGGTCGCTGATGTAGAAATTCGTGTTGATGATAAATCCTTCATCACCGAATTCGAATCCCTGTTCTGTGAGATCTGTTTCCGGACTAAATCCATTTCCGGAACGAAAATGTTTCTCGCAGATTTTTACGAAGGCAACCGAATCTTTTACGATCTCGCTGATCGTGATTTTTTTTCCGTTCGACTTATAAAACGATCCATACGATGTAAAACTGTTGGGATGCGCACCTCCTGTGTAGGAGCTACCGGAAACGTACAGAGAAATGAGTCCTTTGTTTTCAAAATTTATTCCTGCAATATTTTCAACCGACCATGGCATCATATCATCACCTATTGCATTCTTATCGTTTTTAAATAAGGTGATCAGGTATTTGGCAAATTCCTTTTGACTTCTGACATTTCCTTTTTCATCAGGAGTGGTAATTTGATCCCGTATCCAGGAATTCAGAACAGTTCCTGCTGAATGCGTTTCTACAAATACCGGGTATTCAAAATTGACGGTGATGCAGGATTGATCCGGCTTATCGCAGACACCTTCTTTCATTTCAATTTTTTCCATTGTAAAAGCAATCGAATCAATTGTGGGATTAAGTGAATCCGTAAGATAAAGTTCATTATTCGATTCTCCTCCGCAGGAGATGAATGCAAAACAGACTAAACTTCCGTAAACAAAGGAGGAGATTTTAGTTGTTGTCATCATCAAAATGAAATTTATGCATAAAGCGATGTACCAAAGGGGCTACAATAATTGCAAATACAGACAGCACAACAAAACCTCCGTACAAGGCATAGACACTTGCAAAGATTTTGCCTTCATCGGGTAAAGTATCAACCGGGCCCATGCCTGTAAGAATCATGGAAGCATTGTAAAATGCATCAATCCATTCCAGCGAACCAAAGTGGCGGTACCCAAGCGTGCCCGCCAGTATGGAAAATGCAATTATTGCAAAGGCAAACGCGATGTTTTTCGCAACGCGGTTATAGAATTTGCCTTTTGAAAGTAATGGCTTTTTCCGGCTTTCAAACACGTATTCAGAAACAATATTTGTTGGCCTCTATCAGTTTTGCAGCAATGCGTCGACGTGCTTCCTTGGTGTTTAGCGGTTCTGTTTTTGTGAATCGTTTCAATCCCATAAGCATCATACGTAGTTCATCACCTTCTGCATAGCTGTTGATTGCATCTTTACCGCTTTTGTTAATACGATCGGCAACATCATAAAGCAATACCTGTGCGATGTCGATGTAAACGGCAGATTCAGCCTCTCCTTTCATGGAGATGATTTTCTCAACGCGGAGCAGTGTGCTTTCTGCGAGGTAAGTATCAATAACCATGTCTGCAATATTGGTGAGTACTTCCTGTTCTTTTGCCAGATCATTCATCAATTTCTGTGCGGCAGAACCGGCTACCATCAATACTGCTTTTTTATAATTACTGAGGTATTTCTTTTCTTTTGCAAAAAGTCCTTCTTCCCCGCCACCGAAATCCGGAATGGACATCAATTCCTGCGCAACTTTCATCGCAGGTCCCATCAAATCGAGTTCGCCTTTCATTGCTTTACGCATCAGCATATCCACAATAAGCATGCGGTTGATCTCGTTGGTTCCTTCGAATATTCTGTTGATGCGTGAATCGCGATAAGCTCTTTCCATTGGGGCTTCAGCCGAATATCCCATTCCGCCGTAAATCTGAACACCTTCGTCAACAACATAATCCAGTGCTTCTGATCCTGCAATTTTCAGGATTGCAGCTTCAGCAGCGAATTGTTCTACACCTTTCAGCAAGGCTTTTTCTTTATCCATTCCACCTGCCATCAATGATGCAATAGCATCTTCTACATTCTGCGAACAACGATAAGTTGCACTTTCCACTGCAAAAGTGCGGATAGCCTGCTCTCCGAGTTTATGGCGGATCGCACCGTATTTGGAAATCGGACGTCCAAATTGCTGACGTTCGTTGGCGTAAATAACCGATTTTGTAATTGCTTCTTTAGATCCACCCAGCGCTGCACCTGCGAGTTTGATGCGACCGATATTCAGAATATTTAATGCAATCTTAAATCCGTTCTGACGTTCTGAAAGCAGATTCTCTACAGGGACTTTCACATTATTGAAAAATACCTGGCGTGTGGACGATCCTTTAATTCCCATTTTCTTTTCTTCGGGATTCAGGGAAACACCTTCCCATTTGCTTTCCACAATAAAAGCCGATAGATTTTCGTCGTTATCGATTTTTGCAAACACGGTGAAGACATCTGCAAAACCACCATTGGTGATCCACATTTTCTGACCATTCAGCACATAGTGTTTTCCATCAGCACTCAATACTGCTTTTGTCTTCCCCGAATTTGCATCCGATCCGCTTCCGGGTTCTGTAAGGCAATACGCAGCTTTCCATGAACCACTGGCAAGATTGGGAATGTATTGTTGTTTTTGTGCTTCATTTCCATAATAAAGAATCGGTAAAGTTCCGATTCCAACATGAGCAGCAAGTGCAACTGCAAAGGAGTGTCCTGCACCAGTAACTTCTGTTGTAAGCATACCGGTAACAAAATCTTTTCCAAATCCGCCATATTCTTCAGGGACTGTAATGCCCAGCATTCCCAATTCGGCAGCTTTGTCAAGAAGCGAAGGCATCAATCCTTCTTCCATTGCATCAATGCGATCGAGTTTGGGAAATACTTCCTGCTCGAGAAAATCACGACAGGTCTGCGCAATCATGCGTTGCTCTTCGTTCCATTCTTCGGGAATGAAAATATCTTTTGCTTCTGTTTCGCGGATGAGGAATTCTCCTCCTTTGATGGGTGTGCTCATGGTATTTGGGTTATCGGTTATCGGTTATTAGTAATTGGGGTGTTTGGGTATTGGGGTAATTCGGTAATTGGGTAATTGGGTAACTGGGTAATTGGGTAATTAGGTAATTGGGTAATTGGGTAAT
>JBKBUQ010000201.1:0-5023 GCA_046289975.1 Flavobacteriales bacterium
TATTTCCTCCACCCTCTCCAACACCCGATCAATACCACTCGCATCAGTCCCACCTGCAGTTGCAAAAAAAGGCTGACCACCACCGCCGCCTTTGATTTCTTTTGCAAGCTCACGCACAATGTTTCCCGCATGCAGTTTACGATCGTTAACCAGACTCTCATCAATCATCACCGTGATACCAGGTTTACCATCCTGCTCGTTGGCGAGTAAGAGAAACAAAGATTTTACTTCGCCCTTTAACTGATAGGCGATGTCTTTTATACTGGCAGTATCGAGATCCACTTTTTGCGCAATAATATTCACGCCATTCACTGAACGCACCTTTTTAAGCAATTCGGATTTAATGCTTCCTGCCTTTTCTTTCGCCAACAGTTCCATTTTTTTATTCAACTCCGCATTTTGCTGAACAAGATCGGTCAAGGCTTTTAGCACATCAGCCGGACGCTTCAACAAATCGCTCACCTGATTCAGCAAGTCTTCCTGTTTACGATAATGCTCGTCTGCTTTTGTTCCGGTAATCGCTTCGATACGACGAATTCCTGCAGCAACAGCCCCTTCCGAAATAATTTTAAACATCCCGATCTCACCTGTAGAGCGAACATGCGTTCCACCGCACAATTCAACGCTAGAACCAAAACGAATAACGCGGACCTTGTCGCCATATTTTTCTCCGAATAAGGCCATTGCACCCATTGCTCTCGCATCATCAAGAGGCATTGCGCGGTGTTCGTCCAAATGAAGATTTTCTCGGATACGTTGATTCACCTGCTGTTCAACATTACGAATTTCTTCATCACTCATTTTCGAAAAATGAGAAAAGTCGAAACGGAGATAATCCGCATTCACCAGCGAACCTTTCTGTTCAACATGCGTTCCTAAAATATCACGAAGAGCTTCATGCAGCAAATGTGTTGCCGAGTGATTGCAGGTGGTGTCTTTCCGCTTGCTGCGATCTACCACAGCAATAAATTGCGAAGAAGGATCTGCAGGTAATTTTTCAGAAAAATGAACTATGAGGTTATTCTCCTTCTTCGTATCGATGATGAATACTTTCTCGTTTCCACTTTGCAAATATCCTCTGTCGCCTACTTGTCCGCCACCTTCAGGATAGAAAGGTGTATAATCGAAAACAAGTTGAAACAATTCTTTTCCTTTCTGTTTCACTTTGCGGTAACGCACAATTGAAATGTTGGTTTCCAGATGATCGTACCCAACAAATTCTTCCTCCTGATCTTCGCGCAATACAACCCAATCATCGGTTTCGATACTGGTTGCTGCACGCGAACGTTCTTTTTGTTTTTCCAGTTCCTTTTGAAATCCGGACTCATCAATACTCAATCCATGTCCACGTGCGATCAGCGATGTTAAGTCGACGGGAAAACCAAATGTATCATACAATTCGAAAACAGTCGACCCATCGATCACTTTTCCTTTTCCTGATTTCAATTCCTCACACACATTTTCGATCCGGCGAATCCCGTTTTCCAATGTGCGATAGAATGAAACTTCTTCTTCACGAATTACTTTTTCGATCAGCTCTTTCTGTGAGCGCAATTCAGGAAACGCATCTCCCATTTCAGCAGCCAGTACTGTTACCAGCTGAAAGAAAAAAGGATCGCGCATTTCGAGCGACTGATACCCGTAGCGAATGGCGCGGCGAAGAATGCGTCGGATAACATAACCTGCACCGTTGTTCGAAGGCAATTGTCCGTCGGCAATGCTGAATGAAATCGCACGGATATGATCGGCAATAACACGCATTGCAATATTTATTTTTTCTTGCGCATCCGAATTATCGGCACCATCGTACTTTTTACGCGACAAGGTTTCGATCTTACGAATAAGCGGCATGAAAACATCGGTATCGTAATTGGAAGATTTCCCCTGCAACACACGAACTAGACGTTCAAATCCCATTCCTGTATCCACATGTTGTGCAGGTAATTTCTCCAATGAACCATCAGCCTTGCGGTTGAATTCCATGAACACATTGTTCCAGATCTCAATTACCTGCGGATGATCGTTATTCACCAGCGAAGCACCGTCACCTTTCGCACGTTCCGCATCGGGACGGCAATCGACATGAATCTCACTGCAAGGGCCACAGGGACCGGTATCACCCATTTCCCAGAAATTATCTTTTTTATTCCCTTTGAGGATGCGGTCTTCGGCAATAAATTTTTTCCAATGATCATACGCTTCCTGATCGAAACCCAAACCATCGTCCTTGCTCCCTTCGAATACAGTGACGTACATACGATCTTTTTCGATCTTGTACACTTCCGTTAATAATTCCCATGACCATTCGATCGCTTCTTTCTTGAAATAATCGCCGAAACTCCAGTTGCCCAACATTTCGAACATGGTATGGTGATAGGTATCCACACCCACCTCTTCGAGGTCGTTGTGTTTACCGGAAACGCGCAAACATTTTTGAGTATCTGCAATACGCGGATGTTTTATCGGTGAATTACCAAGAAAAAGATCCTTGAACTGATTCATTCCCGCATTGGTAAACATGAGTGTAGGATCATTTTTTACCACCATTGGTGAGGAAGGAACAATTTCGTGTTGTTTCGACCGGAAATATTCCAGAAAGGTTTTGCGTATTTCGGCAGCTGTCATCATAGGGTAAAACTTGCGAGGCGCAAATGTAGGAAAACAGCCCCATCACAAGTATGAAAAAGGGGAATAAAATGAGGAAAGAGACCGCGAATGAGAATGGGAATGGGAACGGGAACGGAGACGATTATAATTACCAATTACTCAATTACCAATTACCAATTACCCATTTACCAATTACCAATTACCAATTACCCATTTACCAATTACCCATTTACCAATTACCCAACCCTCCTTTTCCATTGCAAATCAATATCTTACATTATCAATCCTAACCCAATAACTCCGAACTTATAACGAATATCTCCCCCCTCTTCCCTTCCATTTCCAGTTGAATCGTTAACTTAGACGCTGATGACCAAGGTCAAATACAAATACAATCCGCAGACTCTCACCTACGAAAAGGTTGTGCCGGGGATTCGTGACCGTATCAGGAAAGGACTTCCTTATCTGGCGGGAAGTATTGTATTTGCTGTTGCGATCATTTTGATTTACGAAAATCAATCCTTTTTCAAATCACCCCGCGAGCAAGCCTTCCAACGGGAAAACGAACAACTGCGTCAGCAATACGATCTCCTAAAAAAACAAATGCGAGAAATGGAAGTTGTGCTCATAGATATTCAACAACGCGACGACAACATCTACCGCGTTATCTTCGAATCAGAACCCTATCCCAACCACAAACGCGATCGTGCAACCGGCGGAAGCAATAAATACCGTCAGTTCGCCGAATACGAAAGTGGTCAGCTTATGACCGAAACCTGGCAGGCGCTTGATCGCATAGAGAAAAAACTATACGCGCAATCAAAAAGCTTCGATGAAGTGATTAAACTCGCCAAAACGAAAGAAAAGATGCTGAGCAGTATTCCTGCTATCATTCCTGTAAACCGAAAAGATCTAAGGGCAGGAATTGGTCCTTATGGTTGGCGTATCGATCCGATCTACAAAACAAGAGCCATGCACACCGGAATGGATTTCCCCAGCGAAACAGGCACACCGGTATATGCAACAGGCGACGGAAAAGTGATCAATGTGGAGTCGAACTACTGGGGATACGGAAACATTGTATTGATCGATCACGGTTTCGGATACCAAACCCTCTATGCCCACCTCAGCGCATTTAAGGCGAAGATTGGACAGGTAGTAAAACGCGGAGAAGTGATCGGACTCGTGGGTAGTACCGGAAAATCGACAGCACCGCATTTGCATTATGAAGTACTGCGCAATGGCGAAAAGGTAAATCCGGTAAACTATTACTACAACGATCTTTCACCTGAAGAATATGAAGATATGTTGAAGGCAGCATCTTCATCCGGAACCTCCTTCGACTAATCACCACCATGCCCTACAAGGAACGCCCCACACAAAAACTGTACTACTCCATTGGAGAAGTTGCAGCTATGTTTGGTGTGAATACATCGCTGATCCGTTTTTGGGAAAAGGAATTTGACGTAATCAAACCCACAAAAAACAAAAAAGGGAATCGTCTTTTTACTGCGGAGGACATTGAAAATTTCAAAAAAATATTCACACTGGTAAAAGGTGAAGGTTATACCTTACAGGGCGCCAAGGAAAAAATAAGAGAACTGGATCGTAAGGAAGAAGAACTGATCAATGACGAACTCGACAAACGAGCCGTCATTGAAAAGCTGATCATGCTCAAAGATAAATTACGACAGATCAAAGATCAGTTGTGAATCAAAACTGCATCTTCGTCACAAAAAAGACAGTACGCCTTTTCTTTCCATTTTCATCGGAATTCTTAATGGACTGGCTACCGTAAGAGATGAAATAGTTATCGTACCAATACGAGGTCTGTGTCATGGATGTCCAACGAACTTTATCGTTTTCATTTCCGGTTTCAATTTCTCCATAATTGAGTTCGGCAATATTATTACCGTTGATCCGCATCCCTTTAACAGTTGAGCCGTTCCCAAATAACAAGTCAGTTTGGTCGCTTCCAACAACAATTCTTAAAAATCGACGAACTGTCATTGGTTTAAATCCTGACCACATCGGAAAACAATGATCGTACACTTTGTTTCCATCCTTATCCATTGCCAATACAACAGCATGGGTATACTGGTAGCCATCAAAAACACGACGAGTCTGACGTATCATTTGGCCGTTTGGCCCAGTTGTATAATAAACCTCCGTACGGTATGTGGGGTAATAAATTTCACCCACATACATATAGTTTCCATTAAATGTAAAAACCGGATGACTTGCGATATAGGCTTCAATAAACTCTTCTTTCCCTTTCTTCGCTTTCTTTTCCGCCTTTTTTTCCATTCTTTCTTTTTGACGCGGATTCAGGTATTCATAGAAATTTTTAAAGCCTGAAAAACTGTGGTATTTCAACATTATTTGCTGGTCGTTTTCATAGCGTGTAAAATACACC
>JBKBUQ010000202.1:0-5022 GCA_046289975.1 Flavobacteriales bacterium
TTTATTGGAATACACCCGGAAATTTGATGGAGCAGATCTTCCTGCTGTAAGGGTAAGTCAAAACGATATTGATGCTTCCGAAGAGAAGATCGATAAATCGCTGCGTTCGGCAATGGAGATAGCGATGAACAACATTGCTAAATTTCACTCAGCGCAAAAAGAAGAAGTGAAAATGATCGACACTATTCCCGGTGTTACCTGTTGGCGCGAAAGTAAAGCCATCGATAAAGTTGGATTGTATATTCCCGGTGGAACAGCTCCATTATTTTCTACTGTACTTATGTTGGGTGTTCCGGCAAAACTTGCAGGTTGTACGCGTATCGTTCTTTGCTCTCCTCCGGATAAAACAGGAGCTATCCATCCTGCCATTCTTTATGCTGCAAAACTTATTGGTATAAGCGAAGTTTTTGCAGTTGGAGGAATTCAGGCTATTGCTGCTATGACATTCGGTACGGAAACGGTGCCTGCTATACACAAACTTTTCGGACCGGGAAATCAATTTGTAACGGCTGCCAAACAATTTGCTTTGCGTAAGGGAGTGGCCATCGATATGCCTGCCGGTCCTTCTGAAGTTCTTGTGGTTGCAGATGATTCTGCCGATGCCGATTTTGTAGCTGCTGATCTGCTCTCACAGGCCGAACACGGAGCCGATAGTCAGGTGGTGCTGCTGTGTTTTTCCGGTGATTTTGTCGCGCATGTTCAATCGGCTTTAAAGCAACAATTGGAAAACCTTCCCCGAAAAGAACTTGCACGTGCAGCTTTGGAACATTCAAAAATTATTGAACTGCGATCAGTTGCAGAAGCTATTGATGTGATCAATGAATATGCGCCCGAACATTTGATTCTTCAAGTGGAAGATGAAGGCGAATACCTCGAAAATATTCGCAATGCAGGTTCTGTTTTCATTGGGAAATACACACCCGAAAGTGCCGGAGATTATGCCTCGGGAACCAACCATACTTTACCAACTAATGGTTTCGCGCGTTCCTACAGTGGTGTTTCGCTCGATAGTTTTGTTCGGAAGATCACGTTTCAACGGATTTCTCCCAAAGGACTTCAATCGCTTGGACCCGCAATTGAGCTGATGGCTGAAGCCGAAGAACTGGAGGCTCATAAAAATGCGGTGACCATCCGTCTCAATAAACTGAATGCATGAAACCCGACCCGCTTAAATTAATTCGTCCAACTATAGCTGCACTCAATCCGTATTCCTCGGCACGCGACGAATACAAAGGAAACGAAGGTATTTTCCTGGACGCGAATGAGAATCCGTTCAACAACGGATACAACCGTTATCCCGATCCTTATCAATGGAAAGTGAAGCAGCGACTTTCGGAAATTCGTCATTTACCTGTTCAGAATTTTTTGCTTGGCAACGGAAGTGATGAAGTGATCGATCTGCTCTTTCGTGCGTTTTGTATTCCTGCAAAGGATAATGTGATCCTCCTTCCACCAACGTACGGAATGTATAAGGTTAGTGCCAACATCAACGATGTGGAAGTTCGTGAAGTGCAACTCGATCATAATTTCCAGCCTGATGTGGAGCGGATCTTATCACGTTGTGATGCGTTTACCAAATTACTGTTCGTTTGCTCTCCAAATAATCCAACAGGCAACCTGATTCGTTCTGAACTTATCGAAGAATTACTGGAGCGTTTTCCGGGAATGGTGGTGGTTGACGAAGCCTATATCGATTTTTGTCCGGAGCATTCCATGGCAGAAATGGTGCTTCGCTTTCCAAATCTGGTGGTGATGCAAACCTTATCCAAGGCTTGGGGACTTGCAGGTATCCGGCTTGGAATCATGATTGCCAATGCAGATCTGGTGAAGGTGATGAACAAAATTAAACCGCCCTACAATATCAACAGCCTGACTCAGGAAACGGCATTAAAAATACTTGCGGATGTTTCCACTATGCAGCAAAATGTAATTACATTACTCGAAGACCGCATATTACTTGAGAAGGAATTGCAGCGATTGCCTGTGGTAAGTCGTGTGCATCCGTCTGACGCAAATTTTCTTTTGGTTCGCTTTGTTCAGCCTCAGGAAGTTTTTCTTTACCTCATCAAAAAACAGATCATCGTCCGCGATCGTTCCAATGTAGTATTGTGCGACGATTGCCTTCGGATTACTATTGGGACTCCGGAGGAGAATCACGCTTTATTGGAAGCACTGAAAAATTATCCTTTGCAAAAGATCAGATGATTGAAAGGATAATTATGAAAAAAATCAAAGGCAACTGAAGAAGAAAAAGATTAGTTGCTTAGCAATGATTCGTAATCGGTTATACTACATCTAATCACTTCTCTCGCCTCCTTAGCACCGTAAATCGCATCAATCTCCACCACCTGAAGGTTTTCACCCGGAATGGCTTTGTAGGTCAGGAAATAATGACGCAAACGGTCGAGTAATCCTTGTGATAAGTCGGAGATATCGTTGAGTTGGCCAAATACAACATCGTCTTTTAAAACAGCAATGATTTTATCGTCGGCTTCTCCCTTGTCGATCATGCGCAATCCCCCAATGGGAATCGCCTGTACCAGAATGGAGCCGTGCGGAATTTCTTTTTCGGTCAGCACCAGAATATCCAACGGATCGCCATCGCCCTTGATGTCTTTTCTTCCGGTTTTCTTCATGCAAAAATCAGCAATCTGTTCTCCGCAATAGGTTTTTGGAATGAAGCCGTACAAGGCGGGAACTACATTGGAAAACAGTTGTGGTCGGTCCACTTTCAAATGACCGGATACTTTATCGATCTCGTATTTAACGGTGTCGGTCGGAACAATTTCAATAAATGCATTTACAGTAGACGGTGAAGCAGCATGAATTTCTATACCGTGCCAGGGATGAAGTTGATAGGGTGAGAATTTGTTTTTCATGCGGAATATTTAATGTATTGACCAAGAAAAAATAGAATGGAAAACAAAAATGTACCCAGTGCAACTTTTTTGAGTTCAGGATCGAGTTTTGCAGGTTCGTTCGTTTTGAAAACAGTGAGAATATTTCCCAAAAACAAAAAGCAGGCAGGTAAAAACAGGTATTCCCAATAATCGGTAGCAAACAGCAGACTCCAAAAAATATGGGAAAGCAATGCCAGAATGATCAGTGTAGCATGGTAGTTTTTTGCTTTTTCAAAACCAAGTTTAACTACCATCGTAATTTTTCCGGAAGCAGCATCGTTGATGTGATCGCGCAAATTATTCAGGTTTAAAACGGCTGCACTTAAACATCCAATTGTGCTTGCAGGAAGCAAAACCGACCATTGAAACGAACCCGATAACAAATAGAAAGAGCCTGCTGTTCCTACCCAGCCGAAAAACAAAAACACAAAGACGTCACCCCATCCATAATAGCCATAAGCACGTTTCCCTACAGTGTAAAAAATAGCTGCCAGAATACTCGCAATTCCTAATCCAAGAAAGAACAATGCGGTTTCCCATCCGCGTTCGCGTGTTGCAACAATGATAAGTGAAATTCCGCTAATCAGTGATAACAAAACAAAAATGATCATGGCCTTCTTCATTGCGCCCGGAGTAATTCCTCCGCTTTGCAATGCACGTTCAGGTCCAATACGGTTTTGATTGTCTGTACCTTTTACAAAATCTCCGTAGTCGTTGGCGAGATTGGAAAGGATCTGCAGAAAAAGTGTTGTAAGTAAACACAAGGCAAAAACGCGTACATCAAAAAAAGCAGAGGGTAATGCCAGCGCTGCTCCAGTAATGATCGTACTGAATGAAAGTGGAAGCGTACGCAGACGAAAGGCTTTGATCCAAACACCAATTTTCATGCGTTAAAGGTAGCTATTCCCAGTCAGATTAAGCCGGAAATGCCATTTCAAATCGCGCTCCATTGTTTCCTGAAATATGCAATTCGCCGTTAAGTTGCTGAACAAGATCTTCAACGAGACCAAGTCCCACCGAATTTTTTTGAATTTTTTGGGGATCAAATCCTTTTCCATTATCAGCTAAAATGAGGTGAAGCTGTCCATTTTTCTTCAGAAATTCTACTTGTATAGTTCCTTCGTTTTGATGCTCAAATGCATATTTAAAGGAATTGGTGACCAGCTCATTGGTGATCAATCCGCATGGAATAGCCCGCTGGATATCGATGGGAATATGCTCAAGATGTGTTTCAATTCGAATATTTCTTCCGTGCCGCATTGAGCTGAGCAGGTGATTGAGTAGTTTTTCGAGGTATAAACCAAAATCGATCTCCGAATAATTGCGCGAGAGGTAAAGTTGCTCATGAACGTAAGCCATCGATGTAATTCGTTCCCGCACTTCATTGAACAAATCGATATGGTATTCGTCTTTTGCTTTGTACTTCTGCAGGTTGATCAGGCTACCAATGATCATCATATTGTTTTTCACCCTGTGGTTGACTTCACTTAATAACACTTCTTTTTCATGAAGCGCTTCTTCCAATTGACGACGAAATTCATTTTTTTCGTGTGTTTCAAATACTAACGAAAACAGCTGGGCAATACTCAGAGCAAAACTTTGTTCCGATAACGTCCACAAATGTTTTTCCCCGACTTGTTCAAAACACACCATTCCGATCATTTCTCCCTCGCTGCGAATCGGAATATCCATCATGCTCCGTATGTCGAGTGGTAAAATGTAAGAGTCAAGTAATTCTTTATTGAAAGTGCTGGCGAGAGCATCATCACTGATGACTTTCTCAGCAGTTCGCACATGATCAAAATACACCGGATAATCTTTAAGCAACAATACCGCTCCCTTATTGAATTCACCGGTACTGGATTCGTAGGAACCAATACAGCTCAATGTGGTTTTCTGTTTATCGAAAGTCCAGACATTCACGCGTTCCACCTGCAAGCCTTGTGCGCTTTTTACCAGAATTTCAAGAATAGCACGCTCCCTGTTGCCTTTGTGAATGGCGGGACTCTTCATCAATTGTTCTATGATTCCGATGAAATTCATGTTCTTCTAACAGAAATTTAAGCGGATATCCCGTCAAAAGCAAGCCTGTCGACGAATATTCGTCCAAAAAAAAATCCCG
>JBKBUQ010000203.1:0-4924 GCA_046289975.1 Flavobacteriales bacterium
TTTGCATAATTCAACTATTGTATGCGAACCAATAAAACCGGCACCGCCTGTTACAATTATTTTTTTCCCTGTCGACATCTTGCGTTTCCCACCAAAGATAATATAAAAGGAGATGTATGAATTAGTCTGCCCATCCTGTACGGAACAATCCTCTGCATCCTCTTTGTGTAGAGGATGGATGTTTTGCGTAATAGGCATCTCCTGCAGCAATGCGAATCTCATTTTCTGATTTCTGAAGCGCCCAGTTTTCAATTGCTGCATGAATAACATATGCTTCGGGGGCCAAAAGACCGGTAGTGGTTATTAAGGGATACCCTCCTGAACGCTGCAGATAGGCCCTGAAATAGAAGTTGGAATAGCAGGCGATGATCATAGCGTCTTTTGGACGTCTATCTACATTGAGAACAGGCGTTAGTGTATCATCCATTAGTCCGTTATGCCCGTTAAAGATTAACAGATCAGCACCACTGTGAATGGGGTACTGCTTATCTGAAAGGGTAATGCTGTCATGAAGTGTGCCTGCCAAACTATGCATATAGGTTCTTAAGCATTGTTTCATGCGATCTCCCCGGTAGGCGTCTGCAATCATAATAATTGCTGTTCCGTTGCTCATTGTTTTTCGGAAAACAACTCTTTCCAGAATATTGCTGTCCGGATTCGTAAGCTGAAGAGAAAGTTTCCAGTCTGTTTTTAACTTGAAGTAAGAACGAACACCGTACCCCGCTCCCCAATAGAGATTGGTACTAAGATTCATTCCGTCACCAAGTTTGGAATTCACAGGAACGATTCCTTGGTTGATGTTATCGCACAGGGGTACAAATACGTGTACAATCAGAGGAACACGTGAAGTTATTTTGCTTGCCAGTGCTTTTTTTATCGAGGAGCGATCTTCCACCCACAATGCTTCTGCCCGATGCATGAGAATTTCGGGAATACTTACCACCGAGCGAACGGCGGCTGAGGTATCGGGTTGAATACTGAAGAGAAAGTACAGAATAAGTGTTTTCACAACCGTAAAACGGAGGAACCGGGCTTTTCGTATCTTTCTTAGTGATTGTCCTTTATTCTTTCTTCGAGCGCTTTCATTTGCAAACTCATCAATAAAAGCGATTGCTTGGTGAGAAGGAGGTTTTCTTCGAGAACCAATACTTTGTTCTTTAGCGGGAGTACACTTTCAAAATACTCTTCCTCGTTCATGTTTAGAGAGAGGTATATCCTCTTTTTCATCGAGGGACTAATTTTCCCTGTTCGTTCGATATAGGCAATGAGATGCACTGAACGGTCAACCCTGAGGGCCAAATCTTTTTGCCGGAGTCCTGATGCAATCCTGGCTGCTTTGATCCGAAGACCTGTATGCATAGTTTGGTTTTTTGCAATACAAATCAAGCAGAATTAACCGAATAACTACTGACAGATTTTGTCTAATTCAGACAGATTTTGTCAGGTTAAGCAGTACAGTGCAATTAAAAGAGCCGTATTTTTGGATGATGAACAAAGTTGAGCATATTGGAATAGCAGTAAAAAGCATTCAGGAATCAGCACGGGTTTTCGAGCTTTTGCTGGGAGCGCCAGCCTACAAGGAAGAACAGGTTGAAAGCGAAGGGGTAAAAACAGCTTTTTACCAAGTGGGCGAAACAAAGATCGAGCTCCTTGAGGCAACGAAACCCGATAGTGCTATTGCTAAATTCATTGAAAAGAAGGGAGAAGGAGTACATCATATTGCTTTTGATGTGACTGACATTGAAAAGGAAATTTCAAGGCTTAGCGCTGAGGGGTTTGAATTGATACACAAAACCGGAAAAGACGGCGCAGATAATAAGATCATAGCGTTTTTGCATCCAAAATCCACCAATGGTGTTTTGGTTGAGCTTTGTCAGGAAAAACCCTGATTACATTACGCCGATTTCTTTTAGCAACAATTCCAATTCGCCATTCAATTGATAAGCGTTTATTCCCAGTTTTTTTGCACCGACGATGTGTTGCGGTGAGTCGTCGATGAATAATGTTGTTGCTGCATGGAGACCATTTTCTTCAAGCACATGGAGAAAGGCTTCTGCATTCGGTTTTCTTTTTTGAATTCTGTGGGAGTAGTAAACACCGGAGAATACTTCCTCAAAAACATTGTGTCCGTATTCACGGATTATTTCTTCTTCGAACGATTGAGCATGAATTTCATTGGTATTGCTAAGCAAGTACAAGGGAAATTTTTGTTTTAGCTTATACAAAAGTTCAACCCTGTTTTCGGGTAAGTCGAGAAGGATGCTGTTCCATGCTTCGTCGATTTGCTTATCGCTTATCGATTCGCTGCTTAATTTTCTTACTTCATTGCGAAAGTGGGCAGGAGAAATTTTACCGACCTCCAAATCGTCGAATAATTTACTTTGATCTTTTTGTGAATACAACACTTCAATCCCCAAAGCATTGAATGCATCAATTGGTTTTTGGTAATCGATGTTGAGCAGAACACCGCCTAGGTCCAGAATTATTGCGTCAATCATAAGCGCAAAGAAACAGAACGGAATCAAAAGCAAAAAACCCTATTCGCAATACGAACAGGGTTCTTTCTTCACGGGTGGGCCCACCTGGGCTCGAACCAGGGACCCTCTGATTATGAGTCAGATGCTCTAACCGGCTGAGCTATAGGCCCGGGATTAAAGGATTGCAAATATAAAAAAACCCCGGATTTGTGGTCCGGGGTTCTTGTATCTTTAATTGGACGATTAATTCTTGATGAACTGAGCGTCTTTATTATCGTAGTTGATATAGTAGGCTCCGGATTTAAGACCGGAAACATCTACTTCATCTCCGTACCCTTTCTTTACAATGTTACCATAGGAGTCGTAAATCTCGTAGCGAGTCTTTACTCCTTTTTCAGATCCTGCTTCAACAAATTTAATGGGGGAATTCTTTACTTTTTTAGGAACGAAATCAACTTCTTTAACGGAAGGATCAGAAAATGTTTTGGGTTGAGAGTAACGTGGACGGTTGGTGTAATCGACCTGTTTAACGCGCACAGTGTTTTCGCCGCTGTGTGGTGTTAATTGGAATTCGTAAGAATGTTCGGCCGGTGTACCGTTTCCGTCAACCTCTCCAACAGGAATCCATTTGTTCCAGACTTTCTGTTCGATAACGTAAGGTAATTTTCCGTTTTCTCCTTTTGCTTTCCAGGTAAGTTTACCGGAAGGACTCACCTGCATATCGGTAACTTCGAAGGTAGATTTGGGTTTTAATACTTCCGGGTTAAGGACTTTGGGTACGCAACCTTCTTTGTGTTCGATTTTCACAACAATGGCATCACCAACATTTAGCTTAAAGAGCGACAAGTCGATCTCGAAAGCTGATGAGTTAACCTCATCGGTGGTTACATTATCGTTAACCATAACACGAATGGTGCAGAAACCAATGTTCCCGGCAGCGAAGGGGTTTTGAACGTATAAGTTCTTACCCTGGTAGTTCCCTTCCAGTACGAGATTAGCAGAAAAGCTGTTCGTCGCAGACAGGAAAAAGAGAATTGGAAGAAGCAGGTGTTTCATCGTTTGATGTAATGACACTTTTTTCATTAAGGCGCAATATTAACTTCAATTTTAATCAATTCAAAAAGAAAACACTAAAATTTTGCCGTTTAACCCCCTTTTTTCGTCGATAAACCATTTCTTGGCCTGAACTCATTGGTTGATAACAGATTATTTTGCATTTTTGCCTATTAAAGGTTATTATTGTGAGTATTCCCAAAAACTGCAACATCATGAAACGCTTGCTTGCCTACACCATCGCAGGCTCCTTTTTGCTGAGCTCCTGTGGAGGTGGTTCAGAATCAGGATCTAACGAAACGGAAAAACCAACTCGTATCGCCAAAGGTGATGTTGCCTTAGGAGGTTCCTTCAACCTTGCGGAAAACGAGAAGTATAACACGCTATTCCCCTACGAAATCAAGGATGCCGGCTCTGCACACATTGCCTGGCAGATTTTTGAAGGATTGGTGAGAATGAGTCAGAAAGACCTGTCCATTCAACCCAGTATTGCCGAAAGTTGGGAAATAAGCGATGACCAGAAAGAATATGTTTTCCACCTTCGCAAGGATGTCCGTTTTCACGACGATCCTTGTTTTGCTGATGGAAAAGGTCGTTTGGTGACTGCCGCCGACATTAAATTCTCGTTGGAACTGGCCTGTACGAAAGGCATTAGTGATCAATCCTACGAACTTAATTTTAAAGAGCGTCTCGAAGGAGCGCAGGCTTTCTATAATGGAGAAGCAAAAGAATTAAGCGGCGTTGAGGTTATTGACGACCATACGGTAAAGATCCGCACTATCGCTCCATCTTCAGCATTCCTCTACATTTTGGCTAATCCTGTTGCTTCAGTTATTCCAAAAGAAGGATATGAGAAGTACGGTAAGGACCTGAAAATAGGAACAGGTGCGTTTATGTTCACCGCTGGTGGTGATACGAAAAGTGAGTTGATTCTGGTTAGAAATGAGAATTACTACCGTGTAGATAAACACGGTAATCAGTTACCCTATCTTGATACAGTACATATTTATTTTGTAAATGAAGACACCGAGGAGCTTGATATGTTCCGCGAAGGAGAACTGAGCATGATTTATGGATTACCTGCAGAGAAAATTTCTGAAGTTGTTCAGGAAAACATTCCGGATTTCACTAATAAGCCGCCAAAGTATATTTTGCTACGCGAACCGGAAATGTCAACGCAGTTTTATGAACTTAATCTAACTCGTCCGCAATTTAAAGATGTTCGCGTGAGAAGAGCATTGTCTATGGCTATCGATCGCTCCAAGATCATGGAGAACGTTCTGAATGGTCAGGCGGCTGCCAATGGTGCACGCCAGAACCAAACGGGTAACTACGGTCTGGTTCCACCACTGTATCAGTTTTCCAAGTACGACACTTCAATAACCCGTGGGTAT
>JBKBUQ010000204.1:0-4858 GCA_046289975.1 Flavobacteriales bacterium
AATGCAGCACATTATTCCTGATTTCCTATTGAGCGAAGAAAACGGAAAACTTGAACTCAGCCTCAATTCACGCAACGCGCCTCAGCTGCGTATTTCGAAAGATTACGAAGAGATGTTGCGTGCATATGCCGAAAACAAAAACGATAAAAAGAACAAAGACGCCGTTACTTTTGTACGACAGAAAATAGACGCTGCAAAATGGTTCATCGATGCCATCCGTCAACGGCAACAAACCCTGCTGATGGTAATGAATGCCATTATGGAATACCAGCGTGAATACTTTATTTCCGGTGATGAAACCAAGTTGCGCCCGATGATCCTCAAGGATATTGCCGACGTCGTTGGAATGGATATTTCAACTGTTTCCCGTGTGGCGAACAGCAAATATGTGCAGACGCATTTCGGAACGTTTTTACTTAAGTCATTTTTCAGCGAATCACTTTCTACTGATAGCGGCGAAGAAGTTTCTACACGGGAAGTAAAAAAGATTTTAGAAGAAAGTATCGAAGGAGAGAACAAAAGAAAACCGCTTACCGATGATGAGCTTGCTGTTGTTCTCAAAGAAAAAGGCTACAATATTGCGCGACGCACAGTTGCCAAATACCGTGAACAACTGAACATTCCTGTTGCCCGTCTTCGCAAGGAGCTCTGATCATGTCGCAACGAATTGCCCACCTCCTCTCGGTATTTTTCCATCCGATTTTTGTCCCGCTCTTCGCGCTTTTCCTGATCTTTCATTCCGACACCTATCTTGCCTACCACTCCAGTCCTGAAGCAAGGAGAATGTTATACATCATTGTTTTTATTCTCACTGTTGCAATGCCTGGCCTATCAACATACATCCTGGTCAAAAATCAAATGGTAAGTAATATTACTCTTCCCGAAAAAAGAGACCGAACTGCTCCTTACCTGATCACTGCTTTTTATTACGCATTGCTGTATTACCTGCTTCGAAGAATTCCACACATTCCTCCTCCATTACTCAGCATGGTACTAGGCGCTATTTGCACATTGGTTTTTTCCACCATCATTAATTTTCGTTACCGGCTGAGCGCACATACTGCTGGAATTTCCGGAATCATCGGCATTTATGCTGCGCTTTCAGGAAGTGCTGTTCTATTACCCGAACGTTGGGTCATTTGTTCCTTGATCCTTCTTGCAGGAATTATTGGTACAGCGCGCTTACAACTGAATGCACACCGTCCACACGAAATTTACCTTGGTGCAGCTGTGGGATTTCTAAGTGAATATATTTTTATCCGCTATCAGATTTATCTCTGATACGCTTTATTCCACCAACACAAACGCCGCCCAGAAAAATGGATCGTATTTTTTGCGCATGACCTTCTGCGCCGATTCGAACGACTGACGCACATCTTTGCTTTTCAATAGCGCTGAATAGAACAACAACATGAACTCCGCCGTTTCTTTATCCGGAACCTGCCAAAGACTCATCATGATATAACGCACGCCCGACATCTTCAGCGATCGCTGCAATCCAAATACGCCTTCCGAACCGCGCACATCTCCAAGACCTGTTTCGCAGGCCGACATCACCACCAACTGCACTTTGGAAAGATCCAGCGTAGAAATTTCCAATGCGGTTAATACGCCATCCTGATCGGCTTCTGTTTCCTCATCCTGTGCCCATACCCTGTTTGCCCCTGCAAAAACAAGTCCTGAACGCATCATGGGATTGGGATTGATCACAAAACGATTTCTTCCTTCAGTAGATGTACCGCGAAAAGATACTTCCGTTTGAACTTCTTTCGACTCCGGTTCCTGCGCGCTTTGCGGGTCGGGAAAGAAAAATCCATGAGTGGAAACATGCAATACCAATCCCGCAGAAGACCGATCGCGAAAACGAAGTTCTGTGCCTTCATTGCCGAAATAATATTCTGTAACAATTCCTTTTCGCTGCAGGAGCTCAGAAATTTTATCCGTTTCAAGACGCGTTCCGGGGAGGTATTCCCATACCTTGGGTGCATTGCCGTATGCATATTCCACCCCACCGTACAAATGAATTTCCGACAACTTAATTCCGGCATCTTTTCTCTGGGCCAGAACGGCTGTGTTGGAGACCGGATACAATTGATAATTATCGGATAAATAATTTCCCTGATCATCACTCAATGCAGCAAATGAAATTTTATGCAACAATCCATCCGGAGCGTAATAAACCCTTGTAACCCCCTTCAAAACCGCATCGAGAGGTTTCCAAATCAATGCATACAACTTGCTGTTTCTCTTTTGTAGGGTACCGTAAACCAGTTGAACGGCGGACAACGATGTTGCTGAACTGTTTCGAATTTGTGACTCTATTTGCTTAGCATCACATAAAGGAATCATCTCCGGCTGTTTCATGCCCGGACGAATGACCAAAGCAGCATAACGTGGTATCGTCAGATCATGGTACTTATCCAAAAAAGCTACAAATTCAATTGCGGCTTCATTCCTTTTAAGCGAGGCTTGGATAGTACTCCAATGCACATTTTTTTCTGCCTGCAGAACACCGATAGCTGAGGATCTTTTTACCATTTCACGTTCTGTGGCATTGGCTTTCTCTTCTGCCGTTTTGGTGTCCTGATTGTCGTTAAAACCTTTGGCTACCATTTCCCGTTCTGCAATCCATTGATCATACAAACGAACAAGCGCTGTGTCGCCCGATGTTTTGATCAAACGAATAAGCGAAGCCGAGGATCGCAGCAACATTCCTTTATTGCGAACAATGGTAGAATACACTTCTGCTGTAACTGCAGGTTCTTTTTCTTTCCTGTACAAGGCATACGAATACAGACTTGCATATTCAGGCAATACCATTTCAAAAAGCATTTCCTTTTCTTTCTCCGACAGAATAGGAAAATTATTGATCAGCAATCCGTCGTTAATCCGAATAGCCTCACGCAAAAAATATCCGGCAGAATCCGAAACATCCATTGCCCGGTAAGCATGATACAATCCCTCAGCAGCATCGCGAATCGCAACCTGACCATTGATCTCCTTTGCCAGTTTGTAAGAGCGATGATTCCACTCTGCAGATAATTTGTAATCGCCAAGCTTAAAATAAATGATTGCCATTGAATTAAAGATCGAAGCCCGCTCCGTTGCATCCGATTCATGTTTCCGGATCTCCATGCATTTTTCATAATACGAAAGCGCAAGGGGATAATCATTCTGAAATTCTGCGATCATGCCCAGATTGCGGAAACAACTGGCTTGTGCATCCACATCGTTAATTTCTACAAACAAAGCCAAGGCATCACTGTTTGCCTTCTTTGCCGCTTCCCACTTTTTCTGATAGATGTATGTTGCTCCTGAATTGATCAGCGAATTTGCAATGGAGAGTGTTTGTTTTTTTCCTGCTTTAGGTCCAAGTCGCTTCTTGATCTTTTCCGTCATTTCCTTACTAAAATCATAGCATTTCAAAGCCTGCTCATGATCGCCCATCGAGCGGTAGATGTTCCCCATGTTTCCCCGTACAGCGGCTTGTCCTCCCATGCCTTTCAAATTGGTAAGGGAATCAGAAGAAGATTCCATGATTCGGTAAATGGCGCTACACTCCTCCAGTCGTTTTAATGCTGCTGCATAATTTCCCGTTTTACGGTGAGCAATTCCTTCAGCCATAATTGCGTTGGTGAGCTGTATGGTGTCGCCAAGCTTTAAGGCAAAATCAGTCCATTTACGCGAAAAATAAACAGCGCTATCCGGCTTGTAATAGAGGTAGACATCCCAAACCAAAGCATCGTAGGCATTAAAACGATCGTTTGGCAATGACTCCGTTGCAGTAGTAATTTGCAAAAGAGAATCCACCGACATCTGTTTTTGTGCTGCTGAATTTAACAGTACGAAAAAAAGCAGGTTAACCAGTATACATTTGCTATTCATCATCACCCTTTGGACTAAAGTTGGAAGGTAAGATAAGAAAGCTTTTTTCATTGCGGATAGGAACTAATACGGATTTAAACTTTCGCTAATGGACTATTTAATAGCAATAATCAGTCTCCATTGTTATGCTAGCATAGAAGCGAAAACTTCCCTGTAAAAGTGCTGCCATCATTTTCATTGTGCTCCCGTATTCGCCTCCAGGGATCGCCCGAATAACCTACAAAGTACTTATCAGCTGTTTCGCTATACAGAATGTAGATGTAAAACATAATCAATAAAAAAAGCGAGGTTAAACCTCGCTTTACTTTTGCTCCTTCTGCTGGATCCCGAATCTCTTCGGTCTCGGGACGACCCTCTGATTAATCCCGCTCGTGCGGGACTCTAACCAACTGAGCTAATCGCCCGCTCGGAATAAAACTCACATCACATAACCGCTCTATCAATTTCCTGCTTTTTTGCTTCTTTATAAATCGCTCCATTTGCATCGCTATTCCTTCAATTTCAGAAACAGAAAAAACAGCTCGTAATTCCCAAGAGTTAAACTTCCCTGTAAAAGTGCTGCCATCATTTTCATTATGCTCCTGTAATCGCCTTCGGGGGTCGACCGAATAACCAACGTAATACTTATCGGCGGAGGCGCTATATAGAATGTATAGGTAAAACATAATCAATAAAAAAAGCGAGGATTTAACCTCGCTTTACTTTTGCTCCTTCTGCTGGACTTGAACCAGCGACCCTCTGATTAACAGTCAGATGCTCTAACCAACTGAGCTAAGAAGGATTGTTATTGTGGGTTGCAAATATAAACAAATTGACAAATTGAGCCAAGCCTTGTGAAATTTTCTTAACGACTGAAAATCAGGGCTTGTCAGAGATTCAAACAATCAAAACCTTTTCACCGTCAAATTCAACGCGATCTCCCGGACGAAGCTTCTTGCGTTTTTGCAATTCTACTTCTCCGTTCACCAGTACC
>JBKBUQ010000205.1:0-4799 GCA_046289975.1 Flavobacteriales bacterium
ATATCACCACCGTTAGCACCGCCTCCGCCACCTGCGTTGTGTGCGTTTCCGCCTCCACCACCATTGGCAGGAGCTGCCATGCAATACATTCCCCCATTGGGAGTGAGATCTGTTTGATACCCTGCAATACTTTCACCTTTGATGGCTCCGTCGATATCAAGTATAGTTGTGAAGTTCGGATTGAATTGCGAATTCGGATCAAGCGCTCCTCCTCTAAAACCTCTTCCGTTGGCATTGATGGTTCCGTTTATTGTTGTTGCGGTATTTACTTCAACAACAACAATTCCTCCAATAGTTCCGTTCCATGCATGCGGAATTATTCCTGATCCTGCATTGATGATCAGATTTTCATAACGAGGAACGCGAATGACCTGGGTTCTTCCAGCAGTGGTGTAATCATTCCGCAAGCCGCAAGTAAGATTTATTATTGTCCCTCCACTTACGCTTGCAACTTCTGCCAATTCATAATTTCCTGATGATCCATAATTGGTAACCCCTCCCCAGGTGGCATCATTCGGAATACCAATTCCTCCACTTAATGTCCCGTTAATTGTCGCTCCCTGAGCCTGATAAATAAAAATTAAATCTCCCGCAGCCAAGGGTGTATTAAACCGTGCTGCAACCGAGTCCAAGGTGTTATCCAACACAGTAATACTTGTACTTCCTGAAACAGCATTTGCAGTAAGCCTTGTATATTCATTTACAATCGTACTTGCAGTGGAAATAGTTACATTTCCTTTAATGCCACGTTGAGCATTGGCTTCCAAAGAGGATAACTGAAATCCCAAAAATAAAATCAGAGTGCCAAATGAAAAGCACTTAATAGAAGCGAATGATCTTGAAAAAGTTTTCATAATCCCAGGTGTCTCCATAAAAACAATCGTCGTAGGTGTAAATGGTGTTGATATTTACGAAAGCAATATAACCAATCATAACACAACAGAAAAGTAAAAGCTTGTGATATCTGCCTTCTTTGAGATGATTTAATAGACCGGCCAATGGAAAGGCAAGAAATACAAGGTATTCGGTAAAGCTTCTGCTTCCAAAAGAACACCCGAATCTCCAGTCGTGCCAGGAAGCGAACATCCATGAAATGAACAAGAACACCACCAAAAACGAAATTGAATCAATTCCTCTGTTGAACTTTAGTAACGAAATTACCAACAGAACAGCCACAATAGGTGTATACACAAACAAGCCATTATTGGGACTAAACCATAATTCCAATAGGTAGGGATTGGTCAGATTGCTAAATCCTTCATCGCCATACGAATACCAAAATATATTTCCACTAACAAAATACCAATAGGTGAATTGAGGAATCAAAACCAGTGTAGCCAAGCAAGCCGGAAGCAAATAAGAGTTACTGTTTTTCCTCAAAGCATGGAGTAGTTCGAACAGGTCTGCTTTTGATTTTATCCCTGTAAGAAAAATGAGGGGAAACGCAAAAACAGATGTGGGTCGAATTAAAAAACAAAGAAGAAGAATCGCGAAAAAAAGAAGGGACCGAAAAAAATTAGGTGAATAAACTAATCTATTAACCATGTTAATCAGTACAGTAAAAAGAAAGAACAAATAGACATGGGAAAAACCTGCTTTGTCAATCCCATAATAAAATAAAGTCGTGGATGAAAAGAGAAAGAGCACTGCCATTGAAGCAGAAAATGCACCATACATTTTTTTCATAATCCTTTTTAAAAAATAGAGCGCTGCCAAGGAATAGAATACGCCTGCAATCATTATCATTCGATGACCTATTATTCCAAAACCATTTTCGTTAGATCCATTAATTTTGGTTATCAATCTACCGGTAAGGTAAAAGGGGAGTTGAAGTAAGGCCACTCCGTATGTATATTTTGTTTCGATCGAATTTGTCTCAGAATTAAGCTGGAATCCTTCGCCTGTCAGAATATCTACTGAATCAGGAAAGTGTTCTGCCTTCCATCCAAATTCAAATGTGGCCGGCAGGTATGAATAATATCCCGCAGCATCTGCCCATAATACATGGTGATAAGAGAATATCGGTGTGCGGGAATGCATATTAAAGGTCAGGAATAAAAATAATCCTGCCATTATAACAAGTTGAAACTTTTCGAGGTATGAGGAAATTTTTTGCACTCCTTAATCGATCCATTTGTATCTTTCCGCAAGTTACTAATCTGATTGTTATATGAATCGAAAAGACAAGTCTTTACGACTTTGCTTACTTTTTCTTTTGTTGCCGCTGTTTTCTGCTGCCCAATTTGACTATCCTAAGACGCGAAAATCAGCTGATTCTGAGATTTTTCATGGAACTACCGTTGCCGATCCTTATAGGTGGTTGGAATGTGACACATGCGCTGAGGTTCGGTCCTGGGTAATCGAGCAAAATAAGGTGACCCAAAAATGGTTTGCGGCTGTAACTTATCGAAATGAAATACGAAAGCGACTTGCAAAGATCTGGAGTTTTTCATCCATGACACCTCCTTCAAAAAAGGCGGATAAGTTTTTTATCTATAAGAATGACGGCACGCAAAATCATAGTGTTCTGTATTGGTTTTCGCAGAAAGATTCAATACATAAAATTTTGCTCGACCCCAATACTTTTTCTATAGATGGAACAACCTCGCTGAATTCTGCAGTTCCTGATTCCAAAGCGAAATACATGGCGTATTCAATTTCCCATAAAGGTTCCGACTGGAGTGAAATAAAGATTAAGGAAATTCAAAGCGGAGTTGATCTTAAAGATCATTTAAAGTGGGTGAAGTTTTCAGGAGTCTCATGGTATAAAAATGGTTTTTTTTATTCGAGGTATGATGCCCCAAAAGGAGCGGAGTATTCCGTGCGAAACGAATACCACAAGGTTTATTATCATTCAATTGGTACGGATCAGTCGGCAGATGTGCTTATTTATTCTGAAAATGATAAACCACTTCGGAATTTTGGAGTTAGCCTTATTCCGAATTCTACCTGGCTTGTTTTGAGTGCAACTGAGGGAACGAGCGGTAATAGTGTTCGCGTTGCAGATGCGAAAAACTGGAAACCCGGATCAAAATTAGAATGGAAAGTTATTGCAGAGGGGTTCTCGGACGATTATAGTCCTGTTGGTTTTGTTAAAGAAAAAATGCTGTTCCTTACCAATGCAAGTGCTCCTAACAGAAAATTGATTGCTGTAAATCCAAACAATCTTTTGCCCGGTTCCCAGGTAGTTGTGATCCCCGAGAGGGAATCGGTTCTTGAAAGCGTATCGATCGCCAATGGAAAATTGGTGGTGAAGTACCTCGAAAATGTCAGCTCAAAACTTCAGGTCTTCTCGCTGGAAGGTATCTATGAGCGTGATATCGAATTGCCAATGATGGGTATGGTAAACGGTATTTCCGGTTCAATGAACGAGCCGGTAATTTATTACAGTTTGGTTTCTTATACTTTTCCCTCACGCATTTATAAAGTGGATTTACGGAATTATCAAACCTCACTTTATTTTAAACCTGAAATCGATTTCAATTCTGAAAATTTTGAAACCAAACAAGTGTGGTATACCTCAAAAGATGGAACGAAAGTCCCGATGTTTATCACTCACAAAAAGGGATTAAAATACGATGGAAACAATCCCTTGTTTTTATTTGGATACGGTGGATTTAATATCAGCTATACTCCTGAGTTTCGGGTCGACCGTTCTGTTTTTCTGGAGAACAACGGTATTTACTGCGTTGCGAATATTCGCGGAGGTGGTGAGTTTGGCCAGAACTGGCATAAGGCCGGTACAAAACTTCAAAAGCAAAATGTATTTAATGATTTTATTTCTGCGGCGGAATTTTTAATCGAAAAGGGTTATACCAGCAAAGGCAAAATTGCAATTCACGGACGATCAAATGGAGGACTCCTTGCCGGTGCATGTTTAACCCAGCGTCCTGATCTGTTTAAATGTGTAATACCACAGGTTGGTGTTTTGGATATGCTTAAATTTCATCGGTTCACCATTGGTTGGGCCTGGAAAGGTGACTATGGCAGCAGCGATAACAAGGAAGAGTTTGAATACCTATTGCGGTATTCTCCGGTTCATAATGTAAACCCAGCACACTATCCTGCCACACTTGTTGTAACCGGCGATCATGATGATCGTGTTGTACCGGCTCACTCATTCAAGTTCATTGCAGAATTGCAGGCTAACCAAAAAGGAGATGCTCCGGTAATGGTACGCATCGATACAGGTGGAGGGCATGGTTCAGGAAAGCCATTGGCTATGCAAATCGATGAATATACCGATATGTGGACATTTGTTTTTTACAATCTGGGAATGGATTTTAAACTGCAGGAATGAAAAAGAAAGTTTTTATAACAGGATCAAACGGATTGCTTGGACAAAAGCTAGTTCATCTTTTACGGGTCGATAAGCAGGTTGAACTGATTGCGGCTTCCAAAGGTGAAAATAGAATTTCGGTAAAGGAAGGTTACCGTTACATTGATCTGGATATCACTAATGCATTGCAACTGGAAAAATCGTTTTCCGAAGCGCTTCCGGATGTGGTAATCAATACTGCAGCAATGACAAACGTAGATGCTTGCGAGTCACAAAAAGAGGAATGTTGGCAGTTAAATGTAAACGCAGTTCAGCAAATGGTAACTGTGCTAACCACTCTAAAGGAAAAACATTCGGGATACGATCCACATTTCATTCATCTTTCAACGGATTTCGTATTTAATGGTGAAGCGGGTCCATATACTGAATATGATCAGCCGGATCCATTAAGTTATTACGCACTTTCAAAATTTGAGTCAGAAAAAATTGTTCAGCAGTCATCGTTAAAATGGGCCATTGC